>NC_022657.1:7170238-7485357 GCF_000494755.1 Amorphoplanes friuliensis DSM 7358 | reverse complement strand
TGACGGTCCGCCGCGCCGGAGCCGATGTGGTGCTCCCGTCCGGCACTGTTCTGTCGTTGACGCGGCTGCGTTCCCTGGTCCGGGGTGAGGTTCGCGGTGGCGCGCCGAAGGTCGAGCAGCGCGAGGAGCTGGAGCAGCCGCCGACCGTCAGCGAGGTCGCGGCGGACTGCGAGCGTGAGTTCGACGAGGCGCTGGCCCGGCAGGATGCGGCCGGGCTCGGTCAGGCGGTCCTGGACCTGGAGTCGGCCGTCCGCGCCTGGAGTGCCGACACCGAGGAGGACGACGGCGCCGACCAGGCCGCGGCGGTGCTCCGGACCCTGATCGTGCGGCTGGCCCAGGTGGCGGAGCTGGACCCCGCCGAACGCCTGGCACCCCTGGTCGACCCGCTGATCGCGTGGCGTGCCCGGCTGCGGGCGGCGGGCGACTTCGCCGGCGCCGACGAGGTCCGCAGCCTGCTGGCCGAGGCGGGCGTGCTGCTCCGCGACACCCCCGGCGACACCCGCTGGACGTTGCCCGCAGCCCGCTGAGTTGTGGGCGATGGGAGCTGGTCTTTGGAGGATTCCTACAAAAGCCCGGCCCAGGCATACGCGACGCGGGACATTGGTGTACCCGGCAGTAATCAAGGAGGGTATAGGGAGGTGGAGGCGACGCTCCGAGACCCGGACGTCGCCTTCTGCGCGTGGGTTTACCTGGGAGGCTCAGCCGGTGTTCAGTCGTGTCGCCATCGTCAACCGTGGTGAGGCCGCGATGCGGCTCATCCACGCCGTCCGGGACCTCGCGGCGGAAACCGGGACCCGGATCGAGACGGTCGCCCTCTACACCGACGCCGACCGCACCGCGACGTTCGTCCGTGAGGCCGACATCGCGTACCCCCTGGGTCCCGCCTCGGCCCGCCCCTATCTCGACCATGCGGTCCTGGAGAAGGCGCTGGTCGAGACCGGTGCCGACGCCGCCTGGGTCGGCTGGGGGTTCGTCGCCGAGGACCCCGCCTTCGCCGAGGTGTGCGAGAAGGTCGGCGTCACCTTCGTCGGGCCGAGTGCCGAGGCGATGCGCAAGCTCGGTGACAAGATCGGCTCGAAGCTGATCGCCGAGGAGGTCGGCGTGCCGGTCGCGCCGTGGAGCCGCGGCGAGGTCGCGACCCTCGAGGACGCGCTGGCCGCCGGTGACCGGATCGGCTACCCGCTCATGCTCAAGGCGACCGCCGGTGGTGGCGGGCGCGGCATCCGCATGGTCGCCTCGGCCGCGGACCTGACCGACGCCTACGAGCGCACCAGCCAGGAGGCGCTGCGCGCGTTCGGCTCCGGTGTCGTCTTCCTGGAGCGCCTGGTCACCGGGGCCCGGCACGTCGAGGTGCAGGTCATCGCCGACGGGCAGGGGACGGCCTGGGCGCTGGGCGTCCGCGACTGCTCGGTGCAGCGGCGCAACCAGAAGATCATCGAGGAGTCGGCCTCCCCGGTCCTCTCGCCGGAGCAGACCGCCGAGCTCAAGTTGTCGGCCGAGCGGCTCGCCGGCGCCGTCGGTTACCGCGGCGCGTGCACGGTCGAGTTCCTCTACCACCCCGGCGAGAAGCTCTTCGCCTTCCTCGAGGTCAACACCCGCCTCCAGGTCGAGCACCCGATCACCGAGCTCACCACCGGTACGGACCTCGTCAAGCTCCAGCTGCACGTGGCCGGTGGCGGCAGGCTGGAGGGCCCGAAGCCGCAGGAGTCCGGTCACGCCGTCGAGGCCCGCCTGAACGCCGAGGACCCGGACCGCGACTTCGCCCCGTCACCCGGCCGCATCGCCCGGCTGGTGCTGCCCGCCGGCCCCGGCATCCGCGTCGACACCGGTGTCAGCGAGGGCGACACGATCCCCGCCGACTTCGACTCGATGATTGCCAAGATCATCGCGTACGGGCGGAACCGTGACGAGGCGCTGGGCCGCCTGCGCCGGGCGATGGCCGAGACCACCGTGATCATCGAGGGTGGTACGACCAACAAGAGCTTCGTGCTCGATCTGCTCGACCAGCCCGAGGTCATCGACGCGAGCGCGGACACCGGCTGGATCGACCGCGTCCGCGCCGAGGGCCGCCTGGTCACGCACCGGCACTCCGCGATCGCCCTGGCCGCGGCCGCGATCGAGGCCTACGACGACGAGGAGGAGATCAGCCGGCAGCGGTTGCTCGCCACCGCGCACGGCGGCCGTCCGCAGGTGCAGCACGAGAGCGGCCGTCCCCTCGACCTCAAGCTCCGCGGTGTCAGCTATCGCGTGAGTGTCGCCCGTGTCGGCCAGAGGCGGTTCCGCGTCGGCATCTCCGGCGGCGGCGACGTGCACCCCGCGGACGTCGAGATCGAGCGGTTCGACGAGCACACCGGCCGGATCGTGGTCAACGGGCAGCGGTTCCGGCTGGTGTCGGCCACGCACGGCCCGATCCACCTGGTCGAGGTCGACGGGACCACACACCGGGTCAGCCGGGACGAGGGTGGCGTCGTGCGTTCGCCCGCGCCCGCCCTGGTGGTGGCCACGCCGCTGGCGGTCGGTGACGAGGTCGAGTCCGGCGCGCCGATCCTGGTGCTGGAGAGCATGAAGATGGAGACGGTGCTGCGCGCGCCGTTCCGTGCCCGCGTCCGCGAGTGCCCGGTGTCCGTGGGCAGTCAGGTCGAGACCGGCGCGCCGCTGATGCGGCTGGAGCCGCTGGCCGACGACGCGGCCGAGGAGAAGGACGCCGGTCCGGCCGAGACCGTCGAGATCGATCTGCCGGCCGAGCCGGTGGACGCCTCCGCCGCCGATCGGGTCGAGCACGGTCTGCAGGATCTGCGCAGCCTGCTGCTGGGCTTCGACGTCGACTTCCGCGACCGCAAGCGTGTGCTGTCGCGCTACCTGTCCGCCCGGGCCGAGGCCGGTGGCCGCCCGCAGCCGGGTGAGCTGGACGTCCTGACGGTGTTCGCCGACCTGTCCGAGCTGAGCCGCAACAAGCCCGCCGGTGAGCTCGACGGCGAGCCGGCCAGCCTGGTGCACAGCCCGCGCGAATATTTCCACAGCTATCTGCAGAGCCTCGACGTCGAGCGTGCCGGTGTCACCGAGGAGTTCCAGGCCAAGCTCAAGCGCGTGCTGGCGCACTACGGCATCACCGACCTGGACCGCACGCCGGAGCTGGAGGCCGCGGTCTTCCGCATCTTCCTGGCGCAGCAGCGGATGACCTCCGACGTTGCTGTCGTGTCCGAGGTGCTGCGGCAGTGGCTGGCGGGCCCGCCGCCGGTGGAGTCGCTGAGCGAGCGTGCCGGTCTCACCCTCGAGCACCTGATCGAGGCCACCCAGGTGCGCTTCCCCGCGGTGTCCGACCTGGCCCGCGGTGTGGTCTTCCGGTGGTTCGCCCAGCCGCTGCTGCGCCGCAACCGTGCCAAGGTCTACGCGGCGGTCCGCGACGACCTGCGTCACCTCGACCGCAACCCGGAGGCGCCCGACCGCGCCGAGCGGATCCAGTCCATGGTGGCCAGTTCGGAGCCCCTGGTCCGGCTGATCGGCCAGCGGATCGGGCGGTCCGGCCTCGACCACGCTCCGCTGCTGGAGGTGCTGACGCGCCGTTACTACGGCAACCGCAGGCTCTCCGAGGTGACCACGCGTGAGGTCGGGGGCTGCCGGTTCGTCACCGCCGTCCACACCACCCCGGAACGCGTGACCCGCGTCGTCACGACGGCCGTCGACATCGCCACCCTGGCCGACGCCATCGGCGCGGTCGGCACGCTGGCCGCCGACGTCCCCGAGCGCGGGCTGGTCGCCGACCTCTACGTCACGTGGGAGGGCCAGCCGGACTCCGACAAGATGGCCGCGAGGCTCGGGCAGCTCCTCGCCGAGCACCCGCTGCCCACCGGCGTCCGCCGCATCACGACGACCATCGCCGGTTCGAGCGGCGTGGTGCATCACCACTTCACCTTCCGGCCCGACGGTGCCGGCTTCGCGGAGGACAGGCTCATCCGGGGCCTGCACCCGCAGATCGCCCAGCGCCTGCAGCTGCAGCGGCTGCGCGAGTTCGACCTCACCCGGCTGCCGTCGGCCGACGAGGAGATCTACCTCTTCAAGGCCGTCGCCAAGAGCAACCCCGCCGACGAACGGCTCTTCGCGATGGGTCAGGTCCGCGACCTGACACCGCTGCGCGAGGCCGACGGCCGGCTGGTCGCGCTGCCCGCGGTCGAGGACGCGATCACCGCCGGGCTCGACTCGATCCGCAACATCCAGGCCCAGCGGCCGCAGAACAAGCGGTTCGACACCAACCGGATCATGATGTACGTCTGGCCGTCGACGGAGCTGACCGCCGACGAGCTCAACATGCTGGTCCAGCGCATCCTGCCGACGTCGGCGGGCGCGGGACTGGAAGAGGTGCAGTTCGTGGCCCGCCAGCGCGACGCCGCGGGTGAGCTGACCGAGGTCGCCGTGCGGATCACCCTCGACCCCGGCGGCGCCCGCCTCTACGTCGACAAGCCGTCGACCGAGCCGGTGAAGCCCCTGGACGACTACCGCCAGAAGGTGCTGCGGGCGGCCCGGCGGGGGACCGTGTACCCGTACGAGCTGACCGGTCTGCTGTCCGGACGGGACGGCGGCTTCGTCGAGTACGACCTCGACGACACCGGTGTGCTCGTACCGGTGGACCGCCCGAAGGGCAAGAATTCCGCGGCGCTCGTGGCCGGTGTGGTCACGACCCGGACCGCGCGTCACCCCGAGGGCATCACGCGGGTCGCGCTGCTCGGCGACCCGACCAAGGCGCTGGGTGCACTGTCGGAGCCCGAGTGCTCGCGGGTGATCGCCGCGCTGGACCTGGCCGAGCGCATGCAGGTGCCGCTGGAGTGGTTCGCGTTGTCGGCCGGTGCCCGGATCTCGATGTCCTCGGGCACCGAGAACATGGACTGGGTCGCTGCCGCGCTCAAGCGCATCGTGACGTTCACGCAGGCCGGCGGCGAGATCAACATCATCGTCGCGGGCATCAACGTCGGCGCCCAGCCGTACTGGAACGCCGAGGCGACGATGCTCATGCACACCAAGGGCATCCTCGTGATGACACCGGACTCGGCGATGGTGCTGACCGGCAAGCAGTCGCTGGACTTCTCCGGTGGTGTGTCCGCCGAGGACAACTTCGGCATCGGCGGCTACGACCGCGTGATGGGCCCGAACGGTCAGGCGCAATATTGGGCGCCGACCCTGCCGGCCGCCCGCGAGGTGCTGATGGCGCACTACGACCACACGTACGTCGTGCCTGGCGAGACCTCGCCGCGGCGGGCCGCTACCACCGACCCGGCCGACCGCAGCGTCACCGACTTCCCGCACACCTTCGCGGGCAGTGACTTCTCCACCGTCGGCCAGATCTTCTCCACCGAGCACAACCCGGACCGCAAGAAGCCCTTCGACATCCGTACGGTCATGCGTGCCCTGTCCGACCAGGATCACCCGGTGCTGGAGCGCTGGGCGGGCATGGCCGACGCCGACACCTCGGCGGTGCAGGACGTGCACATCGGCGGTTGGCCGGTCTGCCTCATCGGCATCGAGTCGCGTTCCGTGCCCCGCCGGGGGTTCCCGCCCACCGACGGACCGGACACCTACACCGCGGGCACGCTGTTCCCGCGGTCGTCCAAGAAGACCGCGCGGGCCATCAACGCCGCCTCCGGCAACCGCCCGCTCGTCGTCCTGGCCAACCTGTCCGGTTTCGACGGCTCGCCGGAGTCGATGCGCAAGCTCCAGCTGGAGTACGGCGCCGAGATCGGCCGGGCGATCGTCAACTTCGAAGGCCCGATCGTCTTCTGCGTGATCTCCCGCTATCACGGCGGCGCGTTTGTGGTCTTCTCCAAGGCCCTGAACCCGAACATGACCGTGCTGGCCCTGGAGGGCTCGTTCGCCTCGGTGCTCGGTGGGGCTCCGGCCGCGGCCGTGGTGTTCTCCGGCGAGGTGAACAACCGCACCGCGACCGACCCGCGGGTCACCGGGCTGCAGGCGCAGCTCGCGGCGGCCAGCGGCGCCGAGCGGGCAGCCCTGAACGCCCAGCTCGCCGAGGTCCAGTCGGCCGTCCGCGCCGAGAAGCTCGGTCAGGTCGCGGCCGAGTTCGACCGGGTCCACAGCATCCAGCGGGCGGTGGAGGTCGGCTCGGTCGACGCCATCATCAGCGCCGCCGAGCTGCGTCCCCGGATCATCGAGGCGATCGAGCACGGCATGAAGAGCTGACAACCGCTTCGAGGGGCGCTCGCCGGCGCCCCTCGAGGCGGCCCGATCAGCGGCTCAGATCCGCCGCAGAACGGACACGACCTTCCCCAGCACCACGGCCCGGTCACCGTCGATGACCTCGTACGCCGGGTTGCGCGGTTCGAGCAGCACGTGCCCGCCCCGGCGCCGGAACACCTTGACCGTGGCCTCGTCGTCGATCATCGCGCAGACGATGTCCCCGTTGTAGGCGTCCGGCTGCTGACGCACGACCACGATGTCCCCGTCGCAGATCGCCGCGTCCACCATCGAGTCACCCTGCACCCGCAGGCAGAAGAGCGTGCCCCGGCCGACCAGTTCGCGCGGCAGCGTGAGCTTCTCGTCGAGCGTCTCCTCGGCCAGGATCGGGCTGCCTGCGGCCACCGAACCGACCAGCGGAACACCGACCGTCGTCGGATCACCGTCGTCGCGGGAGACCGGCTCCAGGAACATCCGCACATCGACCGGGCGCGTCACGGAACGCCCGCGGCGCAGGAAATCGCGCTCCTCCAGCACCCGCAGATGCCGGCTGACCGACGACGTCGAGGCCAGCCCGACCGCGTCGGCTATCTCCCGGGTGGACGGCGAATATCCGTACCGCACCACCCAGTCCCGGATGACGGTCAGAATCGCCCGCTGCCGCGGGGACAGCGTGGACGTGTCGAGATCCTCGGCCAGGTGCACCTCAAGATCTAACCCCATCCACCCCCGGTACGCGGCGCGGCACGCTGCACAATGCACTATGAGTAACCGCACGAGGCGTAGTGGACTGATCGTCACCGGGGCAGCGCTGGTCGTAGGGGCACTCGTCGTGATCACTGCGGCCGGTGTCATCAAGGGACCGTGGTCGGAGTCCGCCCAGAGTGCCCGCTCGGGTCAGGCCCCGGCGGTCTCGACCGGCTCGATCCTGGTACGCGTGCCGCCGGGCAAGATCGTCGCCACGGACAAGTGGCCGCACGCCTGCCAGCTCCTCACCGACGCCGACCTCGCAGCTGTCCTTCCCGACGCGACCGAGGTCGAGTCGTTGCCCGGCGCTGCGTCCACCGTGACCATCGAGGAGTACGCGGTGGATCCGGCGTGGCGGCGGGACAAGCGGACCGACGAGGGCCGGTGCGCGTGGAACATGAAGCTGCCGGGAGAGCGTGTCAACGCGTACACGACGGTGTGGATTCGGATCGTCGCCGTGGCCGACCCGGAGCTGATCCGGCGTTACCACGACGACCAGGCGACCTATCGTGGCGGCGGCATCGCTCCGACCGGCCTGCGCGGCGGCGGCTCCTGCTTCATCTCCAGCCTGTACGCCGCGTACCTGGTCTGTGCCGGCTCGGCGCTGATGTTCGAGGTCGGCGGGTCCACGACCACGGACTTCGGCGACTACCGCGCGTACGGGTACTGGCGTGACACCGTGCTTCCGGAGTTCGCCGTGGCGGTCGCATCGAAGATCCGTACGGGGTGATCGGGCCCGAACTTGTACGCAGCTGCGTTCTTGTTCTGGGTCGGCGGCCGAACAACTATCGGTTCTTGGCTTGATGCAACGTTGTCGATGCAACAGGACGAGGACTGGACAGATGAACATCGTTCCCAGGCCGCCGGTGCCACCGGATCCCACCGGCGCCGCCACGCCGACCGAGTTCGCGGGACGTCTCCGCGCGCTGATGACCACCCGCAGGCGTTCCCTGGACAGCGTGGCCCGGTTCAGCCGGGACGCCGGGACGCCGATCTCCCGCGCCACCGTCCACAATCTGATCACCGGCGGGGGCACTCCCCGCCAGGAGACCCTGCTCGGTTTCCTGCGGGGCTGCGGGGTTGCCCCCCGCGAGCAGATCCGCTGGCTCATCACGTTCCAGCAGGTCTACCCGGCGCCCGAGCGGCACTACGCGGCCCCCGAGCGCCGCGCGAGCTGAGCTGTGGCCGCTTGCGGCCACCTCGCGGAGGCGGCCCCGCAGACTCCCTACCGTTCGTTGCATGGTGAGTTTCGCGAGTCTCCGGGCCGCCCGGCCCGACGAGTGGGGCAGGGCCGCCGACACCTGGCTGGGCCTGGCCCGGGAGTCCGAGGACGCGGCCAACGGCATCTTCGACCGCGGCTCGGCCAAGGTCGCCGACAACTGGGCCGACCAGGCCGGCATTCTGGCGGGCGAGCAGCTCGGCACCCTGGCCGACTCCTACCTGACCGCCGCGGGCACGATGCACGGCGTCGTGTCGGTGCTCTCGGGTCTCGCCGACTCGATCGGCGTCGTCCAGCGGTCGCTGGAAGCCGCCGTCGACTACGCACTCCGCAACGGCTTCACGATCGACGCCGAGGGCCGGGTCACCGCCCCACCGGAGTCCGCGAGCACCCCCGAGGCGCTCCGCGACGCCGACCTGCTGATCCGGGAGGCGCTCGACTCGGCCACCCGCATCGACGTGGAGGCCCGCACCCAGCTGGACGAGCTGGCCGCCGCGGTCTTCACCACCGACCGCGACTGGGCGGTCGACACCGTCCAGGGCAACGCCTCACGCTCGCAGGTCGAGCTCTTCGCCGAGGCGTTGCCCATCGGTCAGGACCCGCGAACGGTCGATGCGTGGTGGGACGCCCTGCCGCCTGAGGACCGCGCGGCGTTCGAACGCGCCGTCCCCGTCCAGCTCTACGACCTCGAAGGGCTGCCGGCCGACGTCAAGGCACGTCTCGAGGGCGACGGCGGCTACAACCGGATCGAGGCGGTGCGCTGGGCCCAGCAGAACGCGTTCACCACGGACATCGACATCTTCGACAACAACTGTGCCAACTTCGTGTCCCACGCCCTCGCCAACGCCGGTCTCGAACCCAAACTCGACGACTTCGGTGGCGCGTACTCCGGCGGGTGGAGCCAGGGGCTGCAGACCGGCTGGGACGCGCTCGACGCCGTCGACTACACCCACACACCGGCCTGGACGCTCTCCGACCGCCAGCGGGACTTCTTCGTCGAGAACGGCGGCGCCGAGATCCCCCTGTCCGGCGCCCAGCCCGGCGACGTCATCTACTGGGAGCAGGCGGCACCCGGCGGTCCCATCGCGGAGGGCGGCGTCCACCACGCCGCGGTCGTCACCTCGGTGACCCCGGACGGCGACATCCACTACACCCAGCACACCGCCTCGCGACTCGACGCCAGCCTCGACGGACGGCTGCCGACCAACGAGATCGTCGAGGGCGACCAGCGCCCGGTTGTCGTCCGTCCCCGGCAGACCTGGTAGGCCGACATGAACATCAACATGCGTACCGAAGGGGTCGCCGCCGCGGGTGACGACCTGCAGACGCTGGCCGACGAGGCCAAGCAGAAGGTCCACTCGCTCTTCGCCCTGAGCGACGTGGCCGCCCAGGCCAATCCCGGCTGGCTCTCCTCGGCGTCCCTGGCCAACTGCCGCCGGGTCTGGGAACAACGCATGCAGGAGACCGTGACCACCACGGCCGACCTCGCCACCGCCCTGTCCGTCTCCGCCACCGAAGCCGCCACCACCGACGCCGAGGGCGCAACCCGCCTGACGACCGTCCTCGACACCTTCGGCACCTGAGGCATTGACCGCCGGGACCGCGTGTGGGATATAGATCACCATGAACTCCTCGTCCGGCCGACTGCGCCGAGCTTCAGCCCGTCTGGCCGCGGGGATAATCGCGTTCGGGATCCTGGTGCCGGCCTCCGCGGCCTTCGCCGACTCGTTGCCCAACCTGCCCGAGAACGCCGACGGGTACGAGGCGTCGTTCTCGCCCGCGTTCGACTACGACGTGGACGGTTGTTATGCCGTGGCGGCGATCAGCCCGGACGGCACGATCAACGGCGGGCTCAAGACCACCGGTGCCATCAACGGCAGCTGCCGGGACCAGACCGACCTCGACCGGTCGCAGACGTACGCCCGCTCGAAGTGCAACAACGGCTGGTGCGCCATCGTCTACGCCAGTTACTTCGAGAAGGACCAGGCTGTGCACGGCAGTGGTCTCGGCGGCCACCGCCACGACTGGGAACACGTCGTCTCCTGGGTCGACCAGTCCACCGACCGGGTCGAGTTCGTCAGCACGACGCAGCACAGCGGTCAGCGGACCTACGCCCGGTCCGAGGTGCAATTCGACGGGACGCACCCGAAGGTCGTCTATCACAAGGACGGCCCGTCGACGCACTTCTTCCGGCTCGCGAACACCGGTGACGAGCCACCGGAGAACCACTACCACTCCTGGCGGTACCCGCCGGTCGTCGGCTGGAACGGCTGGCCCACGACCGAACTCCGCGACAAGCTGATGACCGCGAACTTCGGGTCCGCGAGCATCAAGGTCAAGGACAGCTCGTTCGAGTATCTCCTCGACGCCGCGAAGCCCGGCGGGATCCCGTTCGACGCGTACGCGGGCGGGTCCTGACCCTGGTCAGGTCGTGGCGGCGTTGGCCACCATCCGGTTGTTGAGGGCGGTGGCGCGGCCGGTGTCGATCGTGGCCTCCTGCTCCCAGCCGCGGGGCAACTCGACCGAGATGCCGTGGTTTTCCGCGACCCAGGACGCGGTGGTCTCGACGGTGGCGTCCTCCTCGGCCTCGATCTTGGCGAGGGTGGCCGTCTGGAACTGGATCGGGTGCCCCGCGGCGCCGGCGGCGGTCATGTGGTCGTACATGCTCTGGTAGTCGGCGCGGGTCTGTTCGAGCCGGCCGTCGACCCGGCGGGCGATCAGCGAGTTGTTCTCCCACACGCCGAAACTGCCCATCGTGCGCTTCTGGAACTCCATGAGCTCGATGGTGATGTCCGGGTCGGTCTTCAGGCGGCCGGTGCCCGGATCGATGTACTGCCAAGGGTTGTAGGCCACCGAGGACGTGATGCCCCTGGGGGTGAAGGCGTCCTGGTGCGCGGCGATCACCGTCTCCAGCGCTGCCCGGTCGGCGGTGTCGGTGTATTCGCGGCCGATCGCCTTGGCGCGGTTGGCCGCCACACCGAGCTGCTTGATGCACGGCTCGGCAAAAACGGTGCAGGTGCCTGAGACGGTCACCTCACCCCAGAGCGGCTCCGGCTCCAGCGCCGCGGCCAGCTTCGGCAGGAAAGCGGTGTACGCCGCGAGGAAGTCGTCGGCCCACCACACCGGTACGTCGTACAGCAGAGGGGTGACGGGGTCGGGATCCTCCCAGCCGACCATGGGCCCGCCGCCGAGCGCGAGCGCCCAGGCCGGCGACTGATATCCGGCGAGCAGACGCAGCTTGAGCCGGGTGTAGCCCCGCGCCCGGGCGACGCCGGCCGCGTCGCGAAGCTTCTGCAGCGCCGCCTCGCTGACGTCACCGGACGGCTCGGGCTGAGCCTCGGCCCAGGTCAGCGGCTGGACAAAACCACGCAGGCGATCCCAGCCCGCCGGGCGGACGAGTGTCACGTCGCGGGCCAGCAGACCGGTGACGCGCCCCCGCATCGGCACGTCGTCGGCGAGCGCCGGAGCGGCCGGCAACCCCGCGGCAGCAAGCGGCACACCGGCCGCAATCGTCAAAAATCCTCGCCGATTCATGGCCGGACGCTACCAGTCCACACCGGACCGTAGGGGGCAGCAAAAACCTAGGTCACCAGGCCGCGGCGATAGGCATAAACCACCGCCTGTACGCGGTCGCGCAGGCCCAGCTTTGCCAGGATGCGGGAGACGTACGTCTTGACCGTCTCCTGGCTGATCACCAGCGTGGCGGCGATCTCGCCGTTGGACATGCCGTCGGCGATGAGGCGCAGGACTTCCAGTTCGCGGGGGGTCAGCGCCGGATCGTCCGGTGTGCCCTCGGCGGGGCGGATCCGGGTGGCGTACCGGCCGACGAGCTGGCGGGTCACCTCGGGTGCCAGCAGTGCGGCGCCGGTCGCGACGGTGCGGATGCCGTTCAGCAGCTGCACCGGTGGTGCGTCCTTGAGCAGGAAGCCGCTGGCTCCCGCGCGCAGCGCCTCGTAGACGTACTCGTCGAGGTTGAACGTGGTCACCACCAGCACCTTGACGGGCTGGGCGACACCCGCGCCGGCCAGGAGGCGCGTGGCCTCGATGCCGTCGAGGACCGGCATCCGGACGTCCATCACGACCACGTCCGGGTGGACGCGGGCGGCGAGCTCGACGGCGGCGCGGCCGTCCCCGCACTCGCCCACGACCTCGAGGTCCGGCTGGGCGTCGATGATCGTGGTGAAGCCGGTGCGGATCAGGGCCTGGTCGTCGCAGATCAGCACCCGGACAGGCGCGGTCACAGCGGGCTCCCGGTGGGGATGCGCGCCTGCACGACAAATCCGCCGTCCGCGCGCCGGTCCGCGCTGAAGTCGCCGCCGAGCACGTCGACACGGTCGCGGAGCCCGGCCAGGCCGCGGCCGCTGCCACCCGGTGACGCGGTGTTCGTGCCGGAGCCGTCGGTGCTGACCTCCACCGTGGTTTCCCTTTCGCCGTGCCGGACACGAACCGTCGTGGGGCTGCCGTGCGCGTACTTGAGGGCGTTGGTCAGCGCTTCCTGCACGACCCGGTAGGTCGTGATCTCGGCGCTGCCGCTCGTGCGCCCGTCCTCGCTGAACTCGACCGGCTGCCCCGCCTGCCGTGTCTGCTCCACCAGCGTGGCCAGGTCACCCACGGACGGCATCCGGGGCTCGGCGCCATGGTCGGGGTTGAGCAGATCGAGCAGGTGCCGCAGGTCGGAGATCGCCCGTCTTCCCGTACCGGTGATGGCGGTCAGGGTCTCGTCGAGACGATCGGGGGCTGCGGTCAGGTAGCGGGCCGCCTCTGCCTGCACGACCATCGCCGTCACGTGATGGGTCACCACGTCGTGCAGTTCGCGGGCGATGCGGGTGCGTTCGGCGGTGCGGGTGGTCTCGGCGACGTGGATCCGGCGTTCGGCCTCGGCCGCCCGCGACTGCCACAGCCAGGCCCCGGCACCCCAGGCGATCGCCGCTACCAGGTAGAACGTCACGAAACCGGCGATACCCTCGGTCGATCCCTGCCGGTCCAGAGCGAGGGCCAGCGGCACGTACGCCGCGGTGGCCAGCACCGCGGTGGTCCGCCGGTGGCGTTCCAGATGGGCCGCCGTGCTCAGCAGCGCGATCCCCAGCGCCGTGCCCGCGACCAGGTGATATCCGCGGAGCTGATCGATGGCGAAGCCGAGCGACACCAGCGCCAGGCAGACGGCGGGCCAGCGGCGCCGGACGGCGAGCGGCAGGCACTCCAGCGCGATCACGACGTAGGTCAGCGCGTCGAACGGCCGGGCCGGCA
Organism: Amorphoplanes friuliensis DSM 7358; assembly: GCF_000494755.1. Lineage (NCBI taxonomy): Bacteria > Bacillati > Actinomycetota > Actinomycetes > Micromonosporales > Micromonosporaceae > Actinoplanes > Actinoplanes friuliensis. Next base: position 7,471,964 of record NC_022657.1, on the reverse strand, counting down.
GGTCACCGAGCTGCGTCCCGCGGTTGTGCAACGCCGGCACCAGCGAGGCGACGCCGAGCACCAGCCCGATCGGGAGATCCCGGACCAGGACGGGCCACCGCCGCCACCGGTCCGGGAAGCTCCGGAAGTCGATCATCAGCTGACTGTAACGGTCGCCGGGTCGCCGGCCGCGCGGCGGCGACGAGGGACGATCTGACCGCGACGGCGGGCCAGCCACATGAACACCAGCGTCAGCACCACACCCGCCGCCACCGTGTAGAGGCTGCCCTCCGGCCCGAAGTCACCCCCGGTCACCAGGGACGGGCCGGACATCGTGGTGTCCAGCAGGCCCTTCGACTCACCGTTGCCCGAGACGACAACGCTGAAGATCCCGCCTGCGGCGAAGTTCCACCCGAAGTGCAGACCGATCGGCACCCACAGCGTACGGGTGGCGGCGTAGCAGGCGGCGAGCATGAACCCGGCCTCGATCGAGATGGCGATCGCACCCCACAGGCTGGCGTCGGGGTTGGCCAGGTGCATCAGACCGAAGACGACACCGGTCAGGAGCAGCGCGATCCACGTGCCGGTGCGTTCCTCGACGAGGCGGAAGAGAACGCCCCGGAACAGCAACTCCTCGGTCACCGCGGCGGCGGCCATGAACCCGAGCAACCCGATCGCGCCGGTCACCGAGCCGATCCCGGTGACGTGGTAATCGCCGAGAAAAGCGATGTTGACGATGACCGCGGCGAACATCGCAAAACCGATCAGCACCCCGCGGACGATCCGCCGGCCGGCACCGCTGCGAGCCACCTCCACGGGCGCCCGGCTTTCGGTCCTGCGGACCACCCACGCGTAGACGAGCACCGCGGCCACGGCCGTCACGGTCCCGACGACCAGGCTGAGCCAGGCGTTCCCCTGCACCGCGGTGATGGCCTGACCGCCGGCAAAAGCGACTGCCGCAACGGCCAGGAACTGCTTCAAGAAACGCACGACGACTCCTCCGCGAACCCGCGACGGGAGCGCCGCGGCTGAGTCAAACGCTAGGGATCCGCGGCCCCGAAAAAGTCACCGCTCGGTGGACACTTCCCTGTAGCTCGTACGGGGGACAAGCGACCCGTCAGTGGCCCTTGCGGCCGACCGCGGTCCAGATGTTGATGTCCGAGCGTTCGGGGATCTCGAGGTCGGGGTCCGGGCGCCATTCGCTGGCCGGGACCACGCCCGGCTCGACGAGCTCGAGGCCCTCGAAGAGGTCGGTGAACTCCTCGCGGCTGCGGGTCCAGACGTCGGACTTTCCCTGCTCGATGAGCTGCTGGTAGAGCGCCTGCTGCTCCGGCGTGCCGAAGTCGGAGGTGGCGTGGGTCGCGACCAGGTAGCTGCCCGGCGGCAGGGCGTCGAGGAGCTTGCTGACGATCGGCTTGGCGGCGCCGTTCCCGTGGATGAAGTGGAGGACGGCGATCAGCATCAGGCCGACCGGCTGCTGCAGGTCGAGCGTCTCGTGCAGCACCGGGTCCGAGAGGATGGACTCGGGATCGTTGAGGTCGGCCTCGATATAAGCCGTCCGGCCCTCGGGGCTGCTGTCGAGCAGGGCGCGCGCGTGGACCATGACGAGCGGGTCGTTGTCGACGTAGACGATGCGGCTGTCGGGGGCGTACCGCTGGGCCACCTCGTGGGTGTTGTCGGCGGTCGGCAGACCCGTACCGATGTCGAGGAACTGCCGGATGCCGGCCTCCTCCGCGAGGAACCGGGTGGCCCGCTGCAGGAGGGAGCGGTTGGCCAGCGCGCCGAGCCGTACCTTGGGGAAGAGCCGCTGGAGCTCGTCGCCGGACGCCCGGTCGGCGGCGAAGTTGTCCTTGCCCCCGAGCCAGTAGTTGTATCGCCGGGCCGGGTGCGGCTCGCTCGGATCGATCTTGGGGGCGGCCGCGCTGGTCTCATCCACCGCTGAACGATAACGCCAACCGCTCAGGATTGGGTCGGTGGCTGGGGGGTGAGCAGTCGCTGGTTGAAAGCTTCCGTCACGGCGGCGGCGCGGTCGCGGACGCCGAGTTTGGCGTAGATGCTGAGCAGGTGGCTCTTGACCGTGGCCTCGGTGATGAAGAGGCGACCGGCTGCCTCCCGGTTGGTGTTTCCGGCCGCCACCAGCTCGAGGACCTCCATCTCGCGGCGGCTGAGCAGCTGCGGGGCGGGGGTGCGGACCCTGTTCATCAGCCACGCCGCCACCGAGGGTGACAGCACGGACTCGCCCCGGGCGGCGGCCCGTGCGCCGCGGAGGAGCTCCTCGCGGGGTGCGTCCTTGAGCAGGTAGCCGGTGGCTCCCGCCTCGATCGCGGGCAGGACGTGGGCGTCGGTGTCGTAGGTGGTCAGCACGAGCACCCTCGCGGTGACGCCGCGACGGGCCAGTTCGGTGATCGCGGTCAGGCCGTCCATGCCCGGCATGCGCAGATCCATCAGGACGACGTCGGGCCGGAGACGTTCGGCCAGCTCCACGGCCTCGGCGCCGTCGGCGGCCTCACCCAGCACCTCGAAGCCGGGGGCGGCGGCGAACATGCTGCTCAGGCCGTTGCGGACGACGGGGTGGTCGTCCACGATCAGCAGACGGATCGTGGGCTCGGTCATGCGGGGCTCCCGGCCGGCAGCGGAAGGGACGCCGAGATCCCGGTGCCGGCACCGGGCTCCGACTCGATCAGCAGTTGTCCGGACAGCGCCTCGATGCGCTGCCGCATGATCGTCAGGCCGAACCCGCCGGCCGGACCGCCCGCGGGGTCGAAGCCGTTGCCGTCGTCGCGGACGTCGAGAGCCACCGTGTCCTCGAGGTAGGACAGGGTCACGCCGACACGGCCGGCGCGGGCGTGCTTGGCCACATTGGCCAGCGCCTCCTGCGCCGTCCGCAGCATCGCGAACTCGGCCTCCGGTGCCATCGGCCGCACCGTACCGGTGGTGGTGACCTGGACGGCGAGCCCGTTCACCTGGGACCAGCGGTCGGCGACGCCGGTGAGCGCCTCGCTGAGGCGGGCCGTCTCCAGGGACTCGGGCCGCAGCGCGTGGACCGAACGCCGCGCCTCCTTCAGGCTCTCCCGGGCCAGGCTCTTCACCGCCGCGAACGGCCGTTGCCACTGCTCGGGCACCTCGTGGAGCTGCTCGGCCGCCTGGAGCTGCGTGATGATGCCGGTCAGCCCCTGCGCCAGGGTGTCGTGGATCTCCCGCGCCATCCGCCGGCGTTCGTCGAGGATGCCCGCCTCCCGGGCCCGGGTGAGCAGTTGCTGGTGCAGGCCGGCGTTCTCGGCCAGCGTCGCCTCGAGGAGGTGGTTGGCCCGGCTGAGCTCGGCGAGCGCCTGATCGCGCTGCGAGCCCTCCTTCTCGTCGACCCGGAGGAACCACGCCACACCGCCCATGAGGATCAGGTTGAGCAGCACGATGATCACGGTGATGGCCAGCCCGAGGGTGGACGACTTGTCCACCGTGGAGGCCTGCGCGGTGGCGGCCACCACCGCGGTGGCCGCGACGACCGTCAGCCGCCACGGCCACCGGACGACGGTGAAGGCGTAGATGTAGACGGCCGGGGTGAAGAACCCGAACGCGGCCTCCCGGAGCACCAGCAGGGCGGAGAGCAGCACCAGCCCGGTGAGGAACACGCCCATCGCCAGGGGCTGCCCCCACCGGGAGGGCCGCAGCGTGAACATGACCAGCATCCACACCGCGGTTGCCCCGCACAGCCCCAGATTGATCAGCAGCGAGCCGGTGTCCGCATGGTTCGTGATCGTCGTGAAAACTGCCAGGAGCACCAGCAACGTGTACGGAGCGACGGTCACCAACAGGTGCGGTGGCCGCCCGGGTCCGGTCGTCGCCATGGTCGGCACCCCTATTCCCAGCGGAACGTGCGGACGGCGATCGTCGAGCACACCAGCGCATAGCCGAGCAGGACCAGCAACGGCTGGGCGGACGGGAAACTCCCCGCGTACGCGTCCTGGAAGGCCTGCATGCCCGCGCCGAGCGGGGTGAGATGGGCGATGTCGCGGAGCAGCGGCGGCATCTGCGTGATCGGCACCCACAGCCCGGCGAAGAACATCATCGGGAAGTACAGCACGGTTCCGATCGCCGTCGCAGCCCCGCGTCCGGGGGCCACGGCGGTGATCAGCATGCCGATCGACAGCAGCGCGGCCGCCACGACCAGCCAGGCCGCGACAAAGCCGGCAAGGTTGTCCGGCAGGTCGACACCGAAGGCCACACCGGCCACCGCCAGGAACAGGAACGCGGCCACGACAGCGATCGCCAGGTTGGACAGCAACTGGGCCGCGAGCACCCGCGCCGGACCGACCGGTGTGGTCCGCATCCGCCTCAGAACGCCGTACTCGCGGTAGCCGGCGAGGGTGTTCGGCAACGAGATCAGGGCCAGCATCGCGATGTTGAACAGGATCAGGACAGGGACGTAGAGCTCGAACGTGGTGAGCCCGCCGTTGGCCTCCTCGGGTTTTCGCATCGCCGGGATGCTGCCCAGGATGATCAGCAGGATCAGCGGGAAGCCGACACCCCACAGGGGCCCGACCTTGTCGCGGACGCTGAGCTTCATCTCGACCTTGACCAGGGCAACAGACATGATCGTGCCTTCTCTCTCCCGCTGCGGGATCACGCCGGACGCTTCGTGGTCAGGTGGACGAACGCGTCCTCGAGGCTGGCCTGCTCGACCCGCAGCCGTTCGGCCGTGATCTGGTTACGGCCGAGAACAGCCGTGACGGCGGTGAGCGCGTTGTCGGTGCCGTCGACGATGACAAGATCGCCGCGCCGGGTGACACCGGTGACGTCCGGCAGGCCCAGCAGCAGACTGTCGTCGAACGGCCGCGACGGGCGGAACTGGATGCGCTGCCCGAGGTGCGCCTGCGCGGCCAGGCCGGCCGGCGTGTCCACGGTGACCACCCGGCCGGCATCGATCAACGCCACCCGGTCGCACAACCGCTCGGCCTCCGCCATGAAATGCGTGACCAGCACGATCGTCACCCCGCGGGCACGAACATCCTCGATCAGATCCCAGGTTTCACGGCGCGCCTGCGGATCGAGCCCGGTGGTGAGCTCGTCGAGAATCGCCACCCGCGGATTGCCGACAAGAGCCAGCGCGATCGACAGGCGCTGCTTCTGACCGCCGGACAGTTTGGCGTACCGGGTCTGTGCTTTGGCGGTGAGACCGAGCGAATCCATCAGGCCGCGCCAGTCGGCCGGCCGGGGATAGAACGAGCTGTAGAGCTCGAGGGCCTCGGCGACCCGGAGCCGATCCGGAAGCCGGCCGTCCTGAAGCTGAACCCCGAGCAGCCGGGTCACCTCGGCGCGGTCACGACGCGGATCGAACCCGCACACCGTGATCTGGCCGCGGTCGGGGGCGCGGAGGCCCTCGACACACTCGACAGTGGTGGTCTTCCCGGCGCCGTTGCGGCCGAGAATCCCGAGGATCTCACCCTCCTCGACGGTGAGAGAAAGGTCGTCGACGGCGACGGTGTCGCCGTAACGTTTGTGCAGGTGCTGAACCTCGATCACCGAAGCCATCTGGGTGTCCTTCCGGGTGTCCGTCCGACACCCTCAACCCTCGACGACCTGCACCTTTCCCGGTATTCGTCAGTGGACGGGACCTGCTTCCCGCCGGTCGATCCAGCCGGACCAACCGGATGGCGGACCGTCACCCACCGACCGGTGGAACTGCCGGTCAGCCGACGCTGAGGCTGTCGAGGTTGGCGCCACTCGCTCCCGTGGTGGTGGCGCGGATCCGGACTGCGGTGCCCGCGGGCAGGGAGACGGTGACGGTGGCTGTTCGCCACGTCTTCCAGGAGCCCGTGGGCGGGCAGGACAGGTGGGCGGCGACGATGGTGTCGTTCACCGAGATGCGCAGCGGGCGGTCGGTGGTCCCGCCGTTGGCGTAACGGAAGCCGAGCGGTTGCACACCGCCCGCCGCCACGGGGACGGTCCACTCGACGTGGTCGCCGGTGGCGTTGGTGAAGTCGGCGTAGCCGTTGCCGGTGTACCCGTTGTGCTGCGAGGCGAGTGTGGCCCCGCTCCGGGTGGCGTCCTCGGCCTCGTACACGACCTGCCGCGACGGGGCCGGGAAGGCCGCGCCGCTGGGCTCGACGGTCGCCGCGACACCACCGCCCGCACTGACGTTGATCATGGGGGTGACAACCGTGAGGATCCTGCGGGCCGCGTTCCAGACCTGGCCGCTGCCGTTGAGGATGGCTGCGGACTCGCCGGTGAAGGCGGGCAGGTTCGCGCCGGCGCCGACCCGCATACCGATCGGTGCCGTCAGGCCGTGCAGGCGAACGACGTAGCGGCGTGCGGCCGGGGCGCCGCGATAGGTGCCGGCCGGGTGGGCGACCACCACGCGAAGCGCGGCGTGGGTGTAGGTGAGCCCAGTTGTGGCGGCGGCGTTGCTGATGCGGAACTCCTCGGTCACGCCGTCGTCCTCGTACAGGGTGAAGGAGCCGTCCTGGCCGGTGTAGACCTCGAGTTCCAGCTGGGACTTGTCGAGGAACGCCGTGCTCTGGGCGTACCGGTACTTCGGCAGGATGCTGCCCGCGCGGACGTACATGATGATCTCGCCCGTGCTGGTGACGTATCTCTTCTCGGTGCTGTCCGAGCCCACGTTCTGCGCGTCGGACCAGAAGTCGTACCAGGTGTCGCCGGCGGGCAGCCAGACACGCTGAACAGCACCGTCGGTGTCCGTGGTCACCGGCATCACGATGATCGACGGACCCCACAGGTACTGCAGGTCGTGGGTGTACGCCATCGGGTTGTGCTGGTGGTCGATCACCATGGCCCGGGCCATCGGCACGCCGGTCGCGTGGGCTGTGTGGGCGATCGTGTAGAGGTACGGGAGCAGGGTGTAGCGCACTCTGGCGTACCGGAGGAACTCGGTCCTGCTGGCTGTGCCCTGGTCGATGGGCCAGCGGGACGCGGCGAGGCCCTGCGCACCGGTGTCGCCGTTGGAGTGCGGCCGCCAGATCGGTGACGTGCTCGCCCACGCGGCCACCCAGTTGCGGTAGAGGCCGTCGGAGATGACCGCGCCGAAAAAGCCGCCGGCGTCGATGTTGGCGAAGGGGAAACCGCCCAGTCCGGCGTTCTGCATGCCGCGGATCTGTTCCTGCATCTCCGTGTAGTCGGAGTTGATGTCACCCGTCCACAGGTGGCCGTAGCGTTGCTGACCGGCCGTCGCCCCACGGGTGAAGATCCACGGCCGGCGAGTGTGCCCGATGTGGCCCGCGGTGGCCGGATCCCAGCCCTCCTGGCCGGCGGCCTTCTGGCAGTAGAGGAAAAACGCGTTGCGCAGCTCCGACCATCGCTGGCCGTTCGCGGCGAGCGCGTCGTAGGGGATCGGGCCCATCTCGTCCGGCTCGTCGATCCACAACGCGTCACCCGGAAAACCGAGGGCGGGATTGAAAGCCTTGGTCCAGAACACGTTCCAGGCCCAGGCGCGCGTGGCCGGGTTGCTCCAGTCCGGTACGGCGTCGTTGTCGGCGACCCCGGCCAGGTCCGCCGGGCGGAAGCTGTAACCCGGAGGCGGACCACCGACCCAGCCGGCCATCTCGTTGGAGTTGTTGCGGTTGTAGTCCAGCGTGGTGAGGATCCCGTGCTCGTCGGCCCAGCGTTTGAAGGCGGCCGGATCGGGCCAGCGCTCGGGGCTGAACTCGAACCACGACCCGCCCCACGCGCCGGTGCCGGCCCGCCAGCGGTTGTCGTGCACCTGGACGTCGAGGGGGAACCCCGCATCGCGCAGTGCGGTGATCCGTGACGTCCACCAGCTCTGATCGCTGACGGCCGGGAAGTTCTTGTCCGACAGCTGAAGGCCGAACATACCCAGCCGTGGGAAGCGTGGCCGCCCGGTCAGCTGCGTGTACCGGTCGAGCAGTTTCGGGAACTCAGGCCCCTTGATGAGGAAGTAGTCGAGTTGCGGCCGGGCGCCGGACGCGCCGTGCCCGTCGGCGGAGAACTCGTACGTGCCGCCGTTCCCGAAGTTGAAGGTGGTGTCGAACGTGGTGTTGAAGAAGACCGCATAACCCCGTGAGGACAGGTACATCGGGACGATCGCGGGCGCTTGGTCGACGTGGCTGGACTGCAGGCCGTAGTTGTGCGAGACGATGTCGCCGGTGCGGTCCACCTTCGGGGCGCGTCCGTACAGACCGTGCCCGGCCTTGACGAAGCGCTCGCCGGCAGCGGGGGGAGTGAACGTCTGCCGGACCACGGTGCCACCCCAGCTCACACTGTGGGTGGTGTCCTCCCTGACCAGCGCGGCGTTGTCGTTCCTGCTGGAGAACTCCACGCGGAGCGGGCTCTTCCGCAGCACCACCCGGACACCGTCGGCCGGCGCGGTCGTGATGGTGAACGCGTCACCGCTCTCGGTCACCTGCAGCGTGCCGCCCATTCCGGAGTGACTCGCCGGATCGACCATCTCGTAACGGTTGTCGGCAAAAAACACCTCACCGTTGCGGACAGCGCGGACCCGGACGACATGCCCCCCGTACGCGGTGATCCTGAGCTGTTGCCCGGTCGAACTGGTCACCGTCAGGCTGCGCGAGTCGACGACGTGGCTGCCGTAGTCCGTCAACGTCTCGTCGGCCAGAGCGCGGCCGAGGGGCAGCGCCGGCACACCCACGGCCAGTCCGGCCACCTTGAGAAAACTCCGGCGTGACGGCTGCATGCCATCACATTGACTCACATCAATTCATGTGTCAACGCAGACCAACACGACCGAACAGATCCGCGAGGAAGCGGTCACGGTCGTCGCCGTGAGCAAGTGCGGCGTTGTAGGCGGCATCGATCGCGGCGCCCAGAGGATCGTCGTTCGCCAGAGCCGTCAGTGCCGGGAAGGCAGCGGCCTGCTGCAGGATCTCGCTCACGCCGTGCCCGGGGAGATGCATCGGGACGGTCGTGTGCGGCACGTCAGGATCGGACAGCAGCCGGTTGAAGCCGGCGACGCCGAGGCTTTCAGGTAAAGGCTGTCCGGCCTCGGCGGCGGTGAGGATCTCCGCGATCCACCCGATGCCTTCCAGCCCGGCCACCCGCATCGCGCGGCGGGCCGCCCAGCAGGCCACCTCGCGGCACCGGGCGCCGGGCAGTGTCTCGAGGGCGTCCAGTACCGCGCGATCGACCAGTGCCAGCGATCGGGCCTTCCCGGGCAGCTTCCGCATGCGGTCCGACGGCGGGCGGCCTCCCCACTGCGCGGCGTCCCGCTCGTCTGCGAGGCGTCGCGACCTCTCGGCCCGCGCTGCCGCCTTGGCCGCCTGCGCCCGTAAGGGTTCCGACCACGGCAGCGGCCCAGGAGCGTCGAGCAGGTGATCCCAGATCAGTCCGACGGCGGATGCGTGCCGGCCGAGCACACCCTCGTGCCGCAGCGTGAAGCCGTCGGGGCCCGAGGTCAGGCGTACGGTGCTCGGCTCCTCGTCCGGCAGGGTGGTCAGCGGCTTCGGGAAGATCGGGTCCGCGGCGGTGGCCCACGACCACGTCAAGGTCGTGTCGTCGATCCGTTCCAGCCGGATATCCAGGTCGCCGACCGGCAGCACACCGACCGGCAGCTCGACCGGACCGGCCCGATGGCGCACCACGGCCACCCGGGCCAGACCGGTGCTGTCCTCGTACGGGTCGGGCGGGAGTGCCGCCAGCAGGGCCGGGCGGCCGGACCGGCGCCGCACCAGCGACAGCATCGCCCACTCGGCGGCCTTCGCCGGCTTCTGCTCCCACTCGCGGGCCTGCGGGTCGGCCACCAGCGTGCGCCAGGGTGTTTCGTCGGCCACCGCCCAGACGTGGATCTCGTGCTGCTCGGGCGGGTCGTGGTCGGTGCGCAGACCCTCACGCAGACGGTTGCGCGCGTGCAGGCGTACCCGGATCAGCCCGCGGGGGACGGCGATGTCGGTGAGGGTCTCGGTGAGGCCGCCCATCAGGCCGACGACCGACAATCGGCCGCTGGGACACCACAGAGTCGCCTCGCTGATCGCGTCCCAGCCCACCTCGGCCCGCGCCGGTGGTTCGCTGTGGACGCGGGCGCGAGCGTCGATCCAGCCGGTGTGGGTGCCGCAGAAGCCGGTCAGCCGGCTCGGGCCGTTGAGGTGCAGCAGGTCGTCGCCGAGGGTGTAGATCTCCAGGCCCGGGGCGCCCGGGACCGCGGTCACCTCGTACTGGCAGTAACTGACAAAAAGCTTCATCGTCGTCCGATGAGGTCGCTGACCTCGGTACGCGAGGAGGCGCCCAGCTTGCGGAGGATGTTCGAGACGTGGACCGCGGCGGTTTTCGGGGAGATGTAGAGGCGGCGCGCGAGTTCCGTGTTGGTGAGCCCGTCGCTGATCAGCACCGCCACCTCGCGTTCGCGGGGTGTCAGGGCGGCCGGGCCGGTGATCGCGGGGGGTGCGTCGGCCGGGGCCATGCCGAGACGGGCCCGGACCTGGTCGAGCTGGGCCACGCGCCAGCCACGCCATCCGGCCAGCAGCGGCACGGCCGCCTCGACGTAGGCGGTGGCTTCTCCACGCCGGTCGTCCGCGAGCAGGCAGCGGGCCGCGGCGACGCGGACGGTGCCGCGATAGGCGGGGTGGAGGATGTGGGCCTCGAGCACCGATTCGTAAGCGGTGAGCGCCTCGGCGTGCCGGCCGTGTGCCTCGGCGAGCTGGGCGCCGACGAGGGTCCGGAAGGCGTCCCAGACCTCGGCGTCGAGCAGGGCGGCGGCCATGTGGTCCAGCCGGTCCGCCGGCAGGCCCAGCTCCAGGGCGGCCGCCACCAGGTTGTGGGCCTGTTCGCCGCTGCGCCAGTTCTGCGCGGTCAGGGCTTCGAGGAGGTCGTCCAGGGTCGACTCCGCACGGGGGAGGTCCGAGCGGCGGCAGGCCAGGTGGAACGCTAGGCCCGGGATCGTGGTCGGCGGGTTGTTGGGCACGGTCTCCAGGTCGGCGATGAGCTGAGTGACCCGGTCCAGCTCGCCGGCTTCCAGGTAGAGCCCGGCGAGGAAGACACCGTGGTAGTCGGCCCACCGGCCCCGGCGCCGGTAGCTGCGGTCCTGTTCGCGTCCCTCCTCGAGCGCCGCGATCGCCGCGCGGAGGTCGCCGGCCCGCATGGCCAGCCGGGCGCGGCCCTGGAAGTAGGTGGCGACTGCGAGCGACTCGAAACCGGCACGCTCGGCGTCGACCCGCATGCGTTCCAGGGACTCGGCGTAGTCGGCCGGCGAGGCGGGCGGCACGGCCTGGACGAGGATGTCGAGCGCGCGGGCGGCGAGGACCCACTCGCCCGCCTTCTCGGCCTCGTCGACCAGGGCGGACAGGATCTCCCGGCCCGCGGTGGCGGTCTGCGGGCGTTCGGTGAGCGTCGACCCTTTCTCCAGCAGGGCGGCCAGGCGGATGGCCGGCAGGTCGAACTCGTCCGCCAGCGCCAGCGCCCGGTCCGACCACAGCAACGCGCCGTCGAGGTCGTCCCGCAGGTACGCCGACTGCGCGATCGCTGTCATCGCCCGGGCCTGGTCGGCACCGGGCGGAAGCTGGGCGATCAGGGTCTCGATGTCATGCGTCAGCGCGCGCATCGCCCCGGTCTCGCGGGACTCCCAGGCGAGGCGGACCAGCAGGTACAGCGATTCGGCGCGGTCGGTCGTGGTGGTGGCGAGGTCCCGCCAGCGCCGGCCGTAGCGCAGGGCGTCGTCGAGCAGACCGGCCAGCCAGGCCGCCCGGGCCCCCGCGGCCAGCAGCTCGGTGTCGTCGGACGCCTCGTCCAGGCCCATCTCCGCCAGCTGCAGCGCCTGGTAGGCCGAGCCGATCGACAGGTAGAGCGCGGCGCCCCTGCGGGCGGCGGTGACCATGTCGTCGTACCGGCCGGCGCCGCGGGCGTGGTGCGCCACCATTGCCGGGTCGGAGGCGCCGCCGCGCAGCAGGACGTCGAGTGCCGTCTCGTGCAGCCGGCGGCGCTGGCGGCCGAGCATCTGGTCACCGATCGCCTCGCGGACCAGTGCGTGGCGGAACGCGAACTCGTCCTCGCCCGACTCGACCAGGACACCCCGGGTGACCAGGTCCCGCAGGACGGCGATGAGCTCGTCCTCACCCGTACCCGTCACGTCCGCGAGCAGGTCGAACGGGATGCGGTGGCCGAGGACGGTGGCCGCCTCGACGATGCGGTGGCTGAGCGGTTCGAGATCGTCGACCTGCCGGCGCAGCACGTCGGCGAGACTCCACGGCAACGGCTGATCGACCAGCGCCTCCACGTCGTACCCGGGCAGAGCGCGCAGCAATTCCTCGAGGAAGAAGGGATTTCCGCCGGTGCGGTGGTGCAACGCCGTCGCGGCGCGCAGCGGCGCCGGCGCGCCGGTCGCCGCGGCCAGGAATGCCGCGGTCTGCGTGGGGGACAACCGGTCCAGGCGTACGTGGGTGAGCGTGTGCCGCCGCTCCATCCGCGCCAGCAGGCCGGCCACCGGCTGCCGGCGGGTCACCTCGTCGGGGCGGTACGTGCCGACGAGCAGCCGCGGCCCCCGCTGATCGGCGATGCGCTCGAACAACGCCGCACTCTCGGAGTCGGCCCAGTGCAGGTCCTCGAAGACGACAACCGCGGGGGAGTCGCCGATCAGACCGGCCAGGACGGCCAGACCGGTGTGCAGGCGCTCGACGGGGCTGCGCCGCGGGTCCGCCAGGGCTGCCAGTTGTTCCTGGTCGACCTCCGGGCGGCCGTCGATGGCGTCCAGGAGCACCTCGTACGGCCGGGACAGCGAGCCGGGCTCCGCCTGGCCGACCAGAACCACGGTCTCAGGAGGCAGGACCGCCATCAGTTCGTGCACCAGGCGGGTCTTGCCGATGCCCGGTTCGCCCGCGATGAGTGCGACCGCGGGCTCGCGTGCCGCAGCGAGCCGCGCCAGCCGGCGCAGCTCGCTCTCACGCCCGATCATCACCGGGCCGGCACCGCCACGGAGGGTTCGCACGACGCCAGGGTACCGGTGGGGTGTCCGCGCACCGCTGTGGCTTTGCGCGCCCTGCGGGCCGCGCGGGCCGCACGGGCGATGGTGAGCAGACGTCCCCGGTCGGCCTCGGCGATGAGCTCACGACGGCGGTCGTTCGCCAGGACGAGCAGCAGATCCGGATGCATGAACATGGCTTTCTCCCTCGTTCTTCTCGGCTGATGGGTCAATCCTCGGCCGGTAAGGGGGTCTGCCACATCGGACGGGCTTACCTAGATCTGCTGGTCAGGGCGGTACCGGGTCCACTACGCATACCTAGAGGACTTGTTCAGGTCACCTGCGGAGGCCGGTCGTGGGACCGTAAGATCGTGAGATCCGAGACGAGGTTGCCGCTCGCCCTGTGGGTGGCCGTGGCCGTCGCCTCGGTTCTTGTCGTCCTCGCGCCCCTGGTGTCCACGCTCGGGGGCCTGGCGACGCTGATGCTGGGCAGCGCGATCCTGGTCATGGCCTCGATCGGCCTCGGCGTCCGCCTGCACCGGCCCCGATATCCGCGGGCCTGGTGGCTGATTCTCGTCTCGGTGGCGCTCGCCCTCGTGGGCAACGTCATCTGGTCGACGGTCCTGCCGAGCTCGATCACGTCCGACGCGGCGGCGATCAACGTCATCTACGGCATCACCTATCCCATCCTCTGCGCGGGTGTAGCGCTGCTGCCGAACCACCGCCGGCCGGGTGCGGCGATGATCGGCATGACGGAGAGCGCGATCATCGCGTGCGGCGTCGCGGTGGTCTGGTGGATGCTGTTCGTCGATCCGCGGCTGATCGACACCGGCGGTATCGAGACCCAGGCCTACCTGCTGGTCGAGCCGTTCCTGGATCTTGTCCTGTTCGGTCTGGGCGTACGCCTGCTGTTGTTCAGCGACTCGCACGCGGTGTGCTACTGGCTGGTCGCCGCCTCCTGCGCGGCCCGTCTGGCGGCCGACACCGCCTATCTCACCTACGGCAGCAGTGCCGGTTTCCCGACCGCGACCAGCGTGATCGGCTGGGTGGTCTGCAACGGGCTGCTCGCGGTCGCCGCCCTGCACCCGTCGATGGCGCGGACCGTCCCGCTGCCGGCGAACGAGATCACCGGCCGGTACAGCGCCACCCGGATCTACATCGGTACGGTCGTGGCCACGCCCGTGCTGACCGGCATCTTCCTGGTGCGCGAGGGTCTCAAGGACACCCTGAGCAGCCTCGACGTCGTCGTACCGGTGACGGCCACCGCGGTGACCTCGGCGCTGGTCGTGCAGCGGATGCGTCAGCTGCACCGGGTCGCCGCCCGGCGGGCCACCGAGCTCGAGCAGGCCCTGAACACCGGTGAGGTGCTCCAGCAGGAGCTGCTGTTCCGGTCGTCCCACGACGCGCTGACGGGCCTGCCCAGCCGGTCCGTGCTGCACCAGCGGCTCACCGCGGTCCTGGCCGCCGATCCCCGGGGCGCGTTGCTGCTGCTCGATCTGGACAAGTTCAAGGACGTCAACGACCGCTTCGGGCACACCGTCGGCGACGACCTGCTGGTGGAGGTGTCCGCCCTGCTCCGGGAGGAGACCGGCGGCAGCCTGGTGGCGCGCCTGGACAGCGACGAGTTCGCCGTCCTGCTCACCGACGCCGGCCCGGACGAGGTCCGGGCGACCGCCGAACGGGTGCTGGCGGCGCTGAGGCGGCCGGTACGCGTCCAGGGCCACGAGATGTTCGCCACGGCCAGTGCCGGGCTGCGGGACCTGGCGGACGACCTGCTGTCGGCGGACGTCGTGCGGGACGCCTACGTGGCGCTGCACGCGGCCAAGGAGGCCGGGCGCAACCAGCTCGCGCTCTTCGACCGGGAGCTCAGGGCGAAGCGGCTGGAGACGGCGAGGACGGTGGAGCGGCTGCGCGGGGCGATCGACCGCGACGAGCTGCTGGTGTACTACCAGCCGCTGATCCGGCTCGCCGACGAGCGCATCACCGGTGTCGAGGCTCTGATCAGGTGGCAGCCGGCGGGTGAGCGGATGATCCCGCCCGACCGGTTCATCGGCGCCGCCGAGGACAGCGGCCTGATCGTGCCGATCGGGGCCTGGGTGCTGCAGGAGTCGTGCCGGGTGGCGGCCGGCTGGCATCGCCGCCACGGGACCGTCGTGTCGGTCAACGTGTCACCGCGGCAGCTGCGCGAGCCCGACTTCGGCGCGATGGTGCTGGACGCGCTGCGCTCGTCGGCGCTGCCCCCGGAGGCGCTGATCCTCGAGATCACCGAGGGCGTGCTGGTCAACTCGGGTGTTGCCACCGAGCAGGCGATCAGCCACCTGAGCATGGTGCGCTCCCACGGCGTACGGGTGGCGATCGACGACTTCGGCACGGGGTACTCGTCCCTGGCCTATCTGCGGGACCTCCCGATCGACCACATCAAGATCGACCGGTCGTTCATGCCGGCGCCCGGTGTCACCGACCCGGCCTCCCGCAACCTGGTGAAGGCCATCATCGATCTGGCCGCCGGGCTCGAGTTGAGCGTCATCGCCGAGGGTGTCGAGACCGCCGAGCAGGTGACGCTGCTCCGCGAGCTGGGATGCGAACGGGCCCAGGGTTTCTACTTCTCGCGCCCGGTGCCCGAGGCCGACGCGGACACGCTGATCGCCGAGGATCACCACGGCACCGTGCGGGCCTGAGCGGCAGGGCTACCGGGAGCGCTGCCGCCGGAGGGTCACCGGGCCCGCGAGAACGGCGACGAGGGCGGTCAAGGCGAACCCGATCAGCGCGGCCGCCCACAACGGCCCGACGGCATCGACCTCACCGGTGGTCCTCGGATCGACCCGGCCGCCGCGGTCGACGACCACCTCGACCTGCTCACCGATCGCCAACTCGTCGCTGTCCTCCACGAGCTGACCGGGCACGGGTACGCCGAGCAGGGTCGTCAGCGCGTACCGGTAGGTGGTCGAATTGCCGGACCGTTCCTGGACGGCGACCCCGGCCACGACGGCGCTGATCCGGTCGCCGTGCACGGCCAGGACGGTGGAGTGGGCGGCATAGCCGGTCACGATCACGAAGGTGGCGCCGGTGAAAGCCGCACACACCTGCAGCCACAGGCGGTAGCGGGTCAGGAGATGACCGAGTGCCAGCGCGCCCACCACGGCGAAGGACACGACGATCACCGCGCCGTCACCCGGCAGGTGCACGAACACCATCAGGGCCGCGATCAGGGCGGCCGCGACATAACACCCCAGGAACGCGACGACCTGGCCGGCCGCGGTGCGCGGGCCCCGGAGCGAGAACTTCACGGGCCGAGTATGGGCAC
The DNA here is from genome assembly GCF_000494755.1 of Amorphoplanes friuliensis DSM 7358. Lineage (NCBI taxonomy): Bacteria > Bacillati > Actinomycetota > Actinomycetes > Micromonosporales > Micromonosporaceae > Actinoplanes > Actinoplanes friuliensis. The sequence continues at coordinate 7,455,804 of NC_022657.1, read as the reverse complement.
TGCCGGCAATCCCCGGCATGTCATCGTGGCCCTATGAATCATCGCGTTGCCGTGCTGGTGCTGGACGGGGCCAAGCCGCTCGACGTGGGCATTCCGGCGCAGGTGTTCGCCAACCGCCCGACCATGCCCTACCAGGTTTTCGTCTGCGGGGCCGCGTCCGGGCCGGTGGCCGGCGGTGACGGGCTGTCCTATCACGTGGCGGAGGGGCTCGAGGCGTTCGAGCACGCCGACACGATCTTCATCCCGGGTTACCGCCGCCCGGCCACCAGCGAGCCGCCGGCCGCGGTTGTCGAGGCGCTGCGGGCCGCGCACTCCCGGGGCATCAGGCTGGCCGCGATCTCGACGGGCGCGTTCGCGCTGGCGGCGACCGGGTTGCTGGACGGCCGGCGAGCGACCACCCACTGGCACTACACCAGGGCCCTGGCCGAAAAACATCCTTCGGTACGCGTGGACGAGAACGTCCTGTTCGTGGACGAGGGGAGTGTCCTGACCTCGGCCGGCGCGGCGTCCGGCATCGACCTCTGCCTGCACCTCGTGCGGCAGGACCACGGGGTCGGACTCTCCAACATCGTGGCGCGGCGGCTGGTGGCAGCGCCCTACCGCAGCGGCGGCCAGGCGCAGTACGTGCCCCGCAGCGTCCCCGAGCCGCTCGGTGACGTCTTCGCCGGCACACGGGAGTGGGCCCTGGCCCGGCTCGACGAGCCCCTCACGCTCGCGGCGCTGGCCCGCAACGCCCAGGTGTCGGCGCGTACCTTCTCGCGGCGGTTCGTGGAGGACACCGGCTACACGCCGATGCAGTGGGTGCTGCGCGCCCGGGTCGACCTGGCGCGCGAGTTGCTCGAACGCACGGACCTCGGCGTGGAGCAGGTCGCCGCACGGGTCGGCCTGGGAACGGCGTCCAACCTGCGCCTGCACTTCCACCGGATTCTCGGGACGTCACCGACGGAGTACAGGACGACGTTCTCTTCTTGATCTTGATGGCGAGATCCTTGCGCATGGTGGCTCTCAAGCCACTTTCGGCCGGTCCGCCCGGCCCCGGACGATGAACGCATGACTCGCATCGCTGTCAACGGATTCGGACGCATCGGACGCAACACCCTGCGAGCCCTGCTGCAGCGCGACAGCAAGCTCGAAGTGGTGGCGATCAACGACCTCACCGCTCCGGAGACCTCCGCCCACCTGCTCAGATACGACAGCGCGCTGGGACGGCTCGGCCGCCCGGTCGAGGTCGGACCGGACGGCCTCACGGTCGACGGCCGCCACATCCGGGTGTTCGCCGAGCGCGACCCGGCTGCCCTGCCCTGGGCCGACCTCGACGTCGACATCGTGCTCGAAGCCACCGGCCGCTTCACCGCCGCCAAGGCCGCCCGGGCCCACCTGGACGCCGGTGCCCGCCGGGTCCTGGTGAGCGCACCCTCCGACGGCGCGGACGTCACGCTCGCCTTCGGCGTCAACACCGGCGCCTACGACCGCGACCGGCACCTCATCGTCTCCAACGCCTCCTGTACGACCAACGCGCTGGCGCCGCTGGCCTCGGTCCTCGACGATTTGGCCGTCATCGAGCACGGGTTCATGACGACGGTGCACGCGTACACGCAGGAGCAGAACCTGCAGGACGGACCGCACCGCGATCTGCGCCGGGCCCGTGCCGCGGCGGTGAACATCGCACCCACGACAACCGGTGCGGCGAAGGCGATCGGCAAGGTCCTGCCGCGGCTCGACGGCAAGCTGACGGGCGACTCGATCCGCGTACCGGTTCCGGTGGGCTCGCTGGTGGAGCTCAACACCACGGTCGAACGGCCGGTGGGCCGCGACGAGGTGCTGGCGGCGTACCGGGCCGCGGCCGGCGGCGCGCTGCACGGCATCCTCGAATACACGGAGGATCCGCTCGTTTCCAGCGACATCACCGGAAATCCGGCTTCGGCGGTTTTCGACGCCGCCCTCACCCGCGTCGACGGGCGGCACATCAAGGTCGTGGCCTGGTACGACAACGAGTGGGGCTTCGCCAACCGCGTCATCGACACCCTGGAGTTGATGGCGGGCTGACGTCCATCGAAAATTGTGGCCCTTCTGGGGCAGCGGCAACCACCGTCCTCGGGGGAGAATCGGACGAGCACTGACGCCGGCGCCAGGGAGTGATGTGAGAAGTCCTGCTCTGCCCCGGGTGCTGGTCGCTGTGACACTCGCTGCCGGATCGGGCTTCCTGGCTGCACCGGCCCGCGCCGAGGGACCGCTGGTCCCGGCCGCGCCCGCGCTGCAGAACGCCCCGATCCGGCACGCCCCGTGTGTGGCCGGCGGGCCGACACGGGCCGACAAGAAGACCGCCGACCGTGTGCGGTCGTCCCTGAACGGCCGGCGGCTCGGCCGATCGGTGTCCGCGCAGAGCATCTCGTGCGCCCGGGCGATCGTGCGCAACGTCCAGGCCAGCGGGCTCGGGTGGCGGGCCGCGGTGATCGCCGTGACCACGGCGATCACCGAGAGCACACTCCACAACTACGTCGTCGCCGTCGACCACGACAGCCTCGGCCTCTTCCAGCAGCGCCCGTCGTCGGGCTGGGGGCGTCCCGGTCAGCTCGTCGATCCGGGTTATGCCACCCGCGCTTTCCTCAACGCGATGATCCGCAAGCACCCCTCGGCCGGCTGGACGACCGGTGACATCGGACAGATCTGCCAGCGCGTGCAGGGGTCGGCCTACCCGGAGGCGTATGCCCCCGAGGTCCACGACGCGCAGCTCATCGTCGCGGAGCTGTGGACGCGCGCTGCCGCCCCGGACCCGACCGGGACTGCGGCCGCGCCGGCCGTCGTCGACAAACCGAAGACGCCCAAGAAGCCCAAGGGGCCCTTCCAGAATCCCCTCGTCACGACCGTGACCGGCATGGGCTCGACGGACGCCCGCAGCGACATGGTGACGGCCGACTGGAATGCCAACGGCACCACCGACCTGGCCGTGGTGCAGCGCAACGGCACCGGCAGCGGCCAGACGGAGCTGTTCATCTTCGAAGGCGCACCGACCTTCCAGCGGCACTTCCAGCGGCTCCTGCTGCACACGGCCACCGTGCTCGGCCCGACGGACGAGCGTCACTCGTTCTCCCTGGCCGACTGGAACGGCGATGGTCGCCTGGATCTCTTCGTCGTGCAGAAGTCCGGCACCGCCAGCGGGCGCACGGAGCTCCGGATCGTCGACGGCGCGTCGAGCTTCCGCAGTTACCTGCTGGAGGTCAGCACCGGTTTCGGCCCCGGCGACGACCGGCACGCGTTCTCCGTGGCCGACTGGAACGCCGACGGCAAGCAGGACCTCGTGATGATCCAGAAGTCCGGCAACACCAACGGCCGCACCGACATCCGTGTCCTCGACGGCGCCTCGAATTTCCAGCGCTACCTCGTCGACACCCCCACCGCGCTCGGTCCCACGGACGACCGCCACGAGGTGTCCGTGACCGACTGGAACGCCGACCGCCGCCTCGATCTGGTGGTGGTGCAAAAGTCCGGCACGGCCAGCCGCAAGACGGAGGTGCGGGTCCTGGACGGCGCGTCGACCTTCCGCCGCACCCTGGTCAAGGCCACCACGGCGCAGGGCCCGGCGGACGACCGCCACGAGCTCCTCGTCACCGACTGGAACCGTGACGGCCGCCCGGATCTGATGGTCGTGCAAAAGGCGGACACCGTCAGCGGCTGGACCGAGGCGCGGGTGCTCGCCGGCTGATCGTCAGTCGCCGGGGCGTGCGTCGTAATCGGCGCGGGCCTCGGTGATCCGGGGCAGATAGTCGGTGCTCCACCGCAGCAGCGGCGTCGCGGCCTCCAGCATCGCGGTGCCCATCGGGGTCAGCTCGTAGGTGACGTTGGGCGGCATGACCTGCAGCACCGTCCGGGTCACGATGCCGTCGCGTTCCAGGCTGCGCAGCGTGACCGTGAGCATCCGCTGGCTGATGCCCTCCAGGCCGCGCTTGAGGTCGGTGAAGCGGCGAGGCCCGGCACCGAGGTCGGAGACGACCCGCATCGACCACTTGTCCGCGACGACGGCTTTGCAGCCCCCGCGTGCAGCCATGGTTACCTCCAGAGAACCGGGGCACGCAAAAGTGCCTGATTGTCAGCGTACGAGGACGCCCAGAGGATGGTCACCAGAAGGTACCGCCCCTCGAAAGACAAGGCGTTCCATGAGCACATACCTGCTGGTACACGGTGCCTGGCACAGCGGACGGGCGTGGGACCGGGTGGTCCCGCTGCTGACCGCGGCCGGCCACCGCGTGCTCGCACCGTCCCTGACCGGCTACGGCGACAAGGCCCACCTGCTCGGCCCCGAGGTCGGGCTCGACACCCACACCGACGACGTGGTCGCACTGATCCTCGCGGAAGACCTCACCGACGTCGTGCTGGTGGGCCACAGTTACGCCGGGATGGTCATCTCGGCGGTGGCCGACCGGCTCCCGGACCGCGTCGCCCACCTGGTCTACCTCGACGCGATGGTCCCGGCCGACGGCGAGAACGCGGCCGACGTCATGCCGGTGACCCAGGTCCTCATCGACCTCGCCGCACAGTCCGGCACCCCCTGGCGCATTCCGCCGCTGCCGGAGCTGCCGCCGCCCGCCGGCCTCTTCGGCGTCACCGATCCGGCCGACGTCGCCTGGCTGCGCACGATGCTGTCCGACCACCCGGTGCGCTGCCTGCAACAGCGGGTCAGCCTGACCGACCCGGCTGCGGCCACGATTCCGCGTACGCACATCCACTGCGTCGGCTTCGAACCCGAGGGCTTCGAACGGCGGCCGGTTCCCGGTGCCGAGGTGTGGGAGCTGACCAGCGGTCACGACTGCATGGTCACCGTCCCGGCCGAGCTCACCGAGCTCCTGCTCAAGCTGAGCTGACGGCGTTCAGCGGTCGGCCGGGGCCGCAGCCGGAAGGTCGACCCGAAGCAGCGCGCCGCCGCGTGCGGAGCGGGCGACAGCGGCCCGGCCGCCGTGGGCGTCGACGACCCGCTGCACGATCGACAGCCCCAGACCGGATCCCGGCAACGCCCGGGCGCTGTCGGCCCGGTAGAACCGGTCGAACACCCGCGGTACGTCGGCGGCGTCGATGCCCGGCCCGGCGTCGTCGACCTCGAGCACCGCCGACGCGCCCTCGGCCCGGAGCCGGACCTGGATCGGCTGGTCCGCGGGGGACCACTTGCCGGCGTTGTCGACGAGGTTGAGCACCGCCCGCTGGAGCGCCGCGGGACGCCCGCTCACCCACACGGAGGTCACGTCGAGCGCGACCTCGATGTCGGGCACGCGGGAACGCGCCCGGGTCGCGGCGGCCACCACCACGTCGGCGAGGTCGATCAGCTCGGTGCTCTCGTCGCTGACGTCACCGCGCGCCAGGTCGGTCAGCTCGGCGGCCAGGGTGCTCAACTCGGCCAACTGGGCACCGAGATCGTGGAGCAGCCGGGTCCGGCTCTCCGCCGGCAGTGCGCTGTCCAGGGTGCCGCGCCGATCGAGCCGGATCAGCAGCTCGACGTTGAGGCGCAGGCTGGTGAGCGGGGTCTTCAGCTCGTGGGCGGCGTCCTCGGCGAGCAGCCGCTGGGACCGGCGGGAGTCCCGGAGCGCGGCGAGCATGTCGTTGATCGCCTGGATCAGCCGCCGGATCTCCCCGCCGCCCTCGTCCGGGATGTCGGCGTCGAGATCCCGGGTGTGCGCAACACGTACCGCGGCGGCGGTCAGCCGGTCGATCGGTGCCAGCCCGGTCCGCGCCACGGTACGCCCGACAAGGCCGCCGCCGACCACGCAGAACAGCCCGATCAGCAGCATCCCGAACCCGAACTCGTTGACCGGGCTGTCGTCGGCGAGGTCGGCCACCTGGACCGCGCCGCCGCCCGCCCGCAGCGTGTAAACGCGGTAGCCGTCGTTCCAGTCGGTCGACTCCAGCAGGTCGCTCGATGCGCCCTGCGCCACGCGCCCGGCGCCCCCGCTGACCGGGGGCAGTGCGGGTTGCCCGGCCGGCGTCCGGATCGACCCGTCGGGCAGGATGACCCGCACCAGCCGGCCGGACCCGGGATACGGCGGTAGCTCGACCTGCGCCAGACCGGCGCGCTCGGCATTCGCCGCCAGCACGCGGGAATCGGCGCGTAGCTGCTCCGCGGCGGTGTCCCGCAGCTTTCGGTCCAGCAGCTCGCTGGCCACCTGGAAGGACACGAACACACTGACCCCGATGGCCGTCGCCGCGATCACCGTCAGCCTGGTCCGCAGGGATTGCCGGCGCCACCACCGGGTCAGCCGGCGCAAGCCCCGTCCGGCGGCGCCCCCGCTCACGGAGGAGTCTCCCGCAACGTGTATCCCAGGCCGCGCAGCGTGTAGATCAATCGCGGCTCACCCTCGGCCTCCATCTTGCGGCGCAGGTAGCTCACGTACACCTGAAGGTTGTTGGCGGTGGCGCTCATGTCGAAGCCCCAGATCGCCTCGAACAGCGCATCGCGGGTCAAGACCCGGGTCGCGTTGCGAACGAGAACCTGCAGCAGGGAGAACTCGGTACGGGTCAGTCGCAACGGCCGTGCGCCACGCCAAGCCTCGAACCTGTCGGGATCGAGCCGGACGTCGGCGAACGACAGAATTTGCGACTCCCCATCACCGGGCGCGCGGCGGCGCAGCAGGGCCCGCACCCGGGCCAGCAACTCCTCGGTGGCGAACGGCTTGGGCAGATAGTCGTCGGCGCCCGCGTCCAGGCCCGCGACCCGGTCGGAGACCTGGTCACGGGCGGTCAGCATCAGCACCGGCAGATCCTGGCCCGCAGCCCGCAACCGCCGGCAGGTCTCCAACCCGCCGAGGCGCGGCATCATCACGTCGAGGATCAGCAGATCCAGCGTGTCACCGCCGGCCCCACCGACCCCGTCGAGCACAGCGAGACCGTTGGCGACGGTGCTGGTGTCGTAACCCTCGACCTGCAGCACCCGCTCCAGCGACTCACGGATGGCCACCTCGTCATCCGCGATCATGATCCGCACGCCGGCCTGCCCCTTCCCGTTGATGCTTCTGCCGGTCACTCTCCCGGATCAACCTGAGACCAGGATTAGAGCCGTCGCCACTGCGGTGCGCCCGGGCGCGGCCGCTCACGCCCAGGTCATACCACGCAGCAACGCGTCGAACTCGGATTTCCCGATCGTGGTGCCGGGCACCTCCAGCGTGAAGCGCACGGCCTCGGTGTTGGAGGACCACCAGCCGGCGGTCATGCTGCCGGCATGGTCGTACACGTCGATCCGGCCACCTTTCACCTCCAGGGAATGATCAGGCTTCTCGACCGTGCCGTCGGGCTCCGGCTGCCAGCGGGACGCCAGCACCCGCAGGTCCGGACCGCCGGCCCGGGTGAACCGGAACGCGATGGTGGCGTCGCCGGAGCCGAGCCACACCGGCGACTGCTCGCTCCACCCCCCGGCCGCAAGATCAGGCAGGTCCGTGTCGGAGAAGACGAACGGTTGCCCGTACGGACTGCGCCCGTCCTTCAAGAACCGCGTACCGACCGCCTGCGGCAGCTCGAACGTCCGTGCCGTCACCTGTGTGTCATCGGCACAGTCCGTGTACGCGCCGTCCAAGGACATCGTGACCTTGTCCTCGGCGGACACCAGCTCGTCAGGGGCGGGTTCGAGCTCGACACACTTGCCGCGCAGCGGTGCCGCGTACACGGTGATCCGTTTGCCGGTCCGGTCGATCCGCGCGCCGAGCCATGGCACACCCACCACCGGCGCCTGGGAAGCGGCCGGTTGGGGAGACACAGGCGCCGGATCCTGTCGCGCGACCGCAAATCCACCGACGATCACCAGTACGGCGGCCGTCACGGCCCCCCACCCGGCTGCCCGGCGGCGACGCACCCGGCGCCGGATCGCAGCATGCGGTGCCGGCAGCAGGGCCGGCGGAACCGTGGCCACCGCCCGGTCGAACAGGTCCACGACCTCCTCGTCACTCATCGATCCACTCCCTCGCTCAACAGTGCCCGCAACTGCGGGTCGCGGCGCAACGCCGTCAGGGCGCGCGATGTGTGTGACTTCACGGTGCCGGGCCGCAGACCCAGGACCTGGGCCGTGTCGGCCTCGCTGAAGTCCCCGTGGAACCGCAGCATCAGCACCGCCCGCTGCTGCCGCGGCAGTCGCGAGAGGGCACCGGCGAGCAGGTGGCGCAGCTCGACCCCGTCGAGCTCACCCCCACCCGCCGCCTGTTCCGGCAGGTGCTCCGTGGGCAGCTCCCCCCGCCACCGCCTCCGCCACCAGCTCAGGTACGTGGTGGCGAGCATCGCGCGAAAATACGCGTCGGGCGTGCCCTCCCTGATCCGCGGCCAGCGGCTGTACCCGCGGGCCAGCACCGCCTGAACCAGGTCCTCCGCGCGGTGCCAGTCATGCGTGAGCAACCACGCGGACCGCAGCAAGCGCGGCCACGCCGCACTGACGTACGCCTCGAAATCCTCCACCGGTCACCTCCTGACCTCTCAACAACGCCGGCCCAGGAAATGGTTGTCACAGATCATGAAGTTCCGCGCGGCGCAAACAAGTGGCGATGGCATCGCGGTAGCTCAGCGCGGTCGCGGCCAAGACCAGCATCCTCAGACCTCACTGCACCTCCGCGAAGCCACGCCTTTACTCCGCGCCGCGAGCAGCGCGCCGGCCGGGACGAAAGGAAGCGGGTGGCGGCACGCCAACCGCTCCTCGCGACATCACAAGGGCGGAAGACCGGGACTACCGCAGACTGGCGGAGTTTGGAAGTTCGCGGCGTGGCTTGGTTTGGGCGACAAAATCGCTGATGGCCGCTCGCAACTTTCAGTTGCGAAAGAGTGACACTCTGCCAACATGGAGCCCGAAGTTCTGGTGTCTGCCATGGCGATGGTCGTGTCGGTTCTCGCCTTGGGGATCACTTCGGCGTTGACTCGCGCTCAAGTGCGGTCGATGCGCAAGGCCAACGACCTTCCCGTCATGATCGAGCTGCTGATCAAGGAATACGTCAATGACGAATTCCAGGCCCAGCACCGCTTGGTGACGGAAACCCTGCCTACCGTCGATGCATCTCTGGGCTTTGAAGGGCTGCCCGAGCCGTTGCGAACCGCCGCGTACCGCGTCGCCTGGTATTACAACGCTACCGGCGGTCTGATCGCGCTGGGCACGGTGGACGAGATCATGTTTGTCGGCGGCATCAACTTCCGGGTGCGTCATGCGTGGAGCGCCATGGAGGCTCACATTGGTGTCGAGCGCAACAGTCGTGGACAGCCGTTCCTTGATGGCTTCGAGCATCTCGCTGCCCGCTGTTTTGCCAACAGCCCGCATGTTCTCGAGCAGACGCGCAGGCTCGAGAAAGTACCGGCAACCGCGCAAAGAGTCGGGTTTTCTCTCGACCCCGCGCAAGCTTCAGCCCAGCCGACAACGTCATCGGGCAGCAACACTCCGTGACGAGGCACGCTGATCGCGTGGCGCGGCCACCATCCGGCGCAGGAGATGGGGTTGTCGCTGCCCACGGCCGCCGATCATGGGCCCAGTGGACAGTTGGTCAGATTTCCATCGATGGGGGTCTACCGAGGGCCGCCGGGATCTGTCAGGATGATCTTTTTTTGAAGAAGGACGCAACTTTTTCGGGCCCCGCAGCCGTCTGTACATACAGGGCCTTGGATGGCGCCGGTTGACATCCCCTTGAATGTGAGAGTAATGATTCAGCGACGTAAAGTGATCATTGGCGCGGTCGGTATAGCTGCGGCTGCGACTGCTGCCGGGTGCTCGACGTCCGACAAGGGCAAGGCGGGCGGCGCTCCCACGGGGTGGGTCGAGCCGGCGGCGAACATCGAGGCGGCGGCGGCTCCCGTCAAGGTGAGTGTGACGCCGGCGAACGGTGACACGGGTGTGTTGCCGTTGAAGCCGATCGTGGTCGGGGTTGCGGACGGCAAGCTGCAGTCGGTCACCGTCACGGCGGGTAAGTCGAAGATCGACGGTTCGGTTCAGGACGACGGGACCTGGCGGTCGACCGAAAACCTCGCGTACGGCAAGAAGTACAAGGTGAGCGTCACGGCGACCGACAGTGCGGGCGCGGCGACCACTGAGGACAGCACCTTCACGACGTTGAAGCCGGAGAACATCGCCCGGGTGACTTTCCAGGCGAACGGCATGCTCGCGTTGAAGGAGGGGCGGACGTACGGTGCCGGGCAGCCGGTGATCGTGGCGTTCAGCCGCGCCGTGAACAAGAACGCGGCGGAGAAGGCCATCGAGATCACGACGTCGCCCGCGGTGAAGGGCAAGTTCTTCTGGAAGGACGACAAGACCGTCCACTGGCGGCCGGCGAAGTACTGGGCCGCCGGGACGACGGTCAAGGTCAAGGTCGACATGTTCGGCGTCAAGCTCGGCAAGACCACGTACGGGTCGAAGAACGTGTCGACGAGTTTCAAGGTCGGCCGGCAGCTGATCGCGGTCAGTGACAACCGGACGCACCTGACGAAGGTCTACATCAACGGCAAACTTGTCCGCACGATGAAGAGCAGCCTCGGCAAGGGCGGCGGCACGACCGGCGCGAACGGCGAGCGCATCAGTTACTGGACCGCGGGTGGCCCGCACGTCGTGCTGGGCAAGAAGCGTAAGCACACGATGAGCTCGGCCAGTTACGGCGTCACCGACCCCAAGGACCCGAACTACTACGTGTCGGAGAACATCGAGTTCTGCACGCGGATCAGCTATTCCGGTGAATATCTGCACGCCGCGCCGTGGAACGCGTCGCTGGGCCGGGCCAACCTGTCGCACGGCTGCATCAATCTGAGCACCGCCGACGCCAAGTGGGTCTACAACAACTTCCTGGTCGGCGACATCGTCGACGTCAAGAACACCCCCCGCGAGCTGCCCATCTGGAACGGTCTCGGCGACTGGACGGTCCCGTTCGACCGGTACGGCAGCTGACCCGCGCCGTCAACGATGCCCGCGGGGGTGCTCGGGGCGGTTACGGTTAACCACCATGACGACCTATTCCGGCCCGGCGCGGCTGACACTTGTCGACGGCAAGCGTGTTTCGGGGATGGCCTCGCTCAGTACGAACAATCGCGGTGGTGTCGAGGGCTGGGGCGGGACGTTCCGGCCGGACCAGACGGGCGAGGACATTCGTGACGCGGGTGACGGGCTGTCGCTGGAGTTGCCCTACGACCAGATCGGGTCCGTGGATGTTGTCGGTGTCCGCAAGCTGCTCGCGACGCAGCTCCTGGTGTCCCTGGCCGGGCGCGGCCCCGCACCGTTCTGACCTGTGGTGAAGACACGCCGGTGGGTCGCCGCCGTCGCCGGGCTCCTGCTGCTTGCCGGTCTGGTCCTGGGGGCGGTGGCGGTCCTGCGGTGGAAGGCCGCCGGCGTTCCGCATCCGATCACCCCGCCGGCGGCGGGAGAAGCACAAGAGTACGACCGGGTTGTCCTCGACCGGGCGAGCATCATCGGCAGGAGCCTTCGCAACGATCGCGGGGACGCGACAGTGCGCATCTACGCCATGCCGCCGGGATCGCCGTGGTTGCAGGCGCGGAAGATCGTGGCCACGCAGCTTGATCATTGGGAGCAGCTCGGGGCGTGCACCGACCGGCCCGAGGCGCGGATCCTCGAGTGCGCGTGGCGGGAGCCGACCCGCTGGTGGCCACGCCGGGTGCAGCTCACCATGCTGCGCCCGCCGGCCGGCGAGCAGGGCCTGACCGTTGTGATCATCGGCTCCGGCCGGGGCGCCTGACTACTGCAGCAGGGCCAGCTCGGTCTTGGTGCGTTGCTGGTCGGCCGGGGTGACCCCGTACGCGCGGAGCGCCGCCGACATCCGTGCGGCGACCGTCGTGGCCTTGCCGATCGGGCAGCGGGTCGACAGTTCCAGCAGGTCGGAGCCGTCCGGGTACCGCCAGCGTTCGGCGGTCAGGTCCCGGCTGAGGCCGCGCAGCTTGATGCTGTGGCAGCGGACGTCGATCGGGCCGTACACGATGAGGCCGTCGGTCGTCGGGGCGTACCGGGTGAGCAGTTTGTGTTGCCGGGCGGAGAGCAGCCCGGTCAGCGGCCGGCCCGCCGCGAGCGTCCGGGAGATGTCGTTGCGGCCCAGCCGCCGTTTGAGCGTTCCGGAGCAGACCGCGTGGTCGGGCAGCGCATCGATCTCGACCTGGAAGCGGTCGGCGGTGCGCAACCAGCCCGGCACACGGCGGGGCTCGACCGGCCGCAGCTTGATCACCGCGTCGTCGCGCTGGTTGCGCCGGTCACGGAAGCGGATGATGACGCCGTTCCGGTAGAGGTCGAGATCCGGGGTGTCGAGGAAATAGACCCGCCGATCGGGTTTCCGGTCGGGGTCGAGGCCGAGCGACCGGCCGCGGTGCTCGGGCACCACCAGCTTGAGCTCCACCTCCGACGCCTGCCCGGCCAGGACGCGGACCGGGTCGGGCTGCCAGAATCCCATTTTTGTCACAGCGTGTGTTTTCCTCCGCCTCGGGTGGTGGCCGGGCGCATACCCCTGACACCCCAGCTTATGCGCACGGCCACCGGCTGGAGGGTCAGCTCCAGGAGGCGGAGGACCAGTCGTCGCTGGACCAGGAGCGGCCCGACCAGGCGCCGGCCGACCACGAGCGCCCGGACCACGAGCGTCCGGACCACGACGGGTCGGCCCAGGTCGTCGAGGCGCCCGTCCACGGTGCACTGTTGGACCAGACCGCCGGTGACCAGGTACGGGAGGCCCAAGAGGTGCCTGTCCAGCCGTCGCCCGCCAGTCGGTAACCCATCCAGACCCCGCCGGCCCAGGCGGCACCCGCGGCGGACTTCGCGGCCCAGCCGCTGGTCGCCAACGGCCCCCACACGGAACGCTGGCCCGAGAGCGGCACGTTGTCGAACATCACACGACTGTCACCGCGGGCGTTGTCCAGCGTGCCTGCGCCGCTCGACCTGTTCCAGCTCTGCGCCTGAACGGCGGAGCCGCTGCGGGCCAGTGCGGCGTTCACGTTGATCTCCTTGAGACCGAGCGCGGCTGCCGTTCCGTACGGGAGGTAAGTCGCGCTCCTGATCAGCCATTCCTTGATCTGGTCGGGGGTGGCCCACGGCTTCGCCTGCAGCAGCAGGGCGACGGCGGCGGAGGTCACCGCGGCGGCCTGCGAGGTGCCGCTGCCCCGGAACAGCGTGTCGCCCACCCGGGCCGACGGGTTGGCCAGGTCGACCGACGAGCCGTTGTCGCGCAGGGACAGGATCGACGTACCGGGGGCGAGGACGTTGATCTGCTTGCCGGCCTTCGGAAGGTTGGTGAAGGTGGTCAGCTCGTCGTCGTAGGTCGTGGCGGTTCCCTTGGTCGCCGTGGCGCCCACAGTGATGATCCACTCGTCGGAGGCGGGGTTGGCCAGCACTCCGGCGCCGTTGCCGTCGTTGCCCGCCGCGGCGACCACGACGATCCCGGCCTGCCACGCCTTCTCGACGGCAAAACCGAGGGAGTCGTTCCAGGTGTTCGGGGTGCCACCGGAGCCGTACGAGAGGTTGATGACCTTGATGGGGTTGGCGGTGTCGTCGTTGCGGTGCGCGACCACCCAGTCGACCGCGGCGATGACCTGCGAGACGTCGACCGTTCCGGTGGCCGTGCCGACCTTGATCGAGGTCAGCTTGACGTCGGGGGCCAGACCGACGGTGCCGGTGGCGGCGTCGTTGCCGACGATGATGCCGGCCATGTGGGTGCCGTGCCCGAAAGTGTCGAGGTAGCGCAGCTGGGGGGCCTGCGACTCCATCGACAGGTCGGGGCCGTTCACGATCCGGCCGGCCGGCAGACCGGGCACCGGCGCGACACCGGTGTCGATCAGGGCCACACCGACTCCCCGGCCGGTCAGCGCAGCCGTCGCGGTGGTGTCGGCGCCGATGACGGTACGCACCTGGCGCAGCGTCGTCGCACTCTCCGTGCTCGTCGAGCCGAGCCAGCTCGCCCAGTTGCGCGCCAGGGGGCGTGGCGGGGCTGCCGAGGCGGGGGTCGCCACCACGCCGAGCGGCAGCACCGCCAGGGCGGCGGAAACAGCTGACATGACAACGCGCTTCGTGCTGTCGGCCATGGGCACTCCAGTCTCGCTCTCCACTACGTCGAGCGAGTGCATCGGCCGCACCGGCAGGGATCTGAGAACTTTCCTGCCAGTCAGTCGGCGACGACCAGGGCCTGCGGGGCGGCGGCCTTCATGCGTGTCCGCAGCCACGCGAGCTGGATCGCGGTCTCGGCGTCGCAGCTGGTCACCACCTCGATCAGATCCCGGTCGCGGACGCCTCGCGCAGCCTGGCCGACAACCGTCCAGCACACGTCGCACTCCGCGGCCATCAGATAGAGGTCCTGCAGGTCACGCAGCAGGCCGATCCCACCCGTACGCGTGCCCCGGAACAACTCGGAGTGCAGCCGCTCCGGTTCTTCGGGGGCGTCCTCGGCGTAGCGGCGCGCGAACGGCTCCAGCCGTGCGGCGTGGTCGTCGCACCGCTCGGCCTGCTGCCGGCAGAGCAGGTCGATGTCCGGCTCGTCGCCGTGCGCGGCGGCCACCTGCCGGAACGCGTCGGCCAGGGTGAGCTGGGCGCGGTGCAGCAGTCCGAGGTAGTGGGCCAGGTGCACGGTCATCCCTCCGGTCCGGCGAGCTTGGCGATCCGTACCGCCGCGACCTTGAAGATCGGTTGTTTGGACACCGGGTCCCAGGCGGTCACGGTGAGCTCGTTGGCCGCCCGGGGCCGGCGGCCGGCCGGGTCGACGTCGAAGTAGCCGTAGTGGAACGGCACGAACACCACCCCGAGCCGGATGCCCCCGAGGCGGGCGCGGGCCTCGATCCCCCCGCGGGGTGAGGAGATATTGACCAGGTCACCCTCGGTGATCCCGTACCGGGCCGCGTCGTCCGGATGCAACTCGACCCACACGTCCGGCGCGGCCGCGTCGAGCTCCGGCGCCCGGCCGGTCTTGGTACGCGTGTGAAATTGGTAGATCGTGCGCCCGGTGGTCAGCAGCAGCGGGAAGTCGCCGGAGGGCACCTCGGGGGAGGGCTGGTAGTCGGCGGCGTGGAGGAACGCCCGCCCGGCCGGCTCCTTGGCGCGGTACTGCTCGGCGGTGAACTCCGCACCGGTGCTCAGATCCTGCCCGTACGTCTCGCAGTAGCCGGGATCGGTGTTGAAGACGCCGTCGGTGTAGAGCCGTTCACCACCCCACTGGATGCCGCTTCCCCCGCGCAACCGCTCGTAGGTGATCGCGGTGTAGTCGCACGGCCGTCCCGCCGAGCACCACTTCCACGCCTCGAACGCCTCCTCGGGTGTGGTCCAGCCGATCAGCGGTTCGCCGTCGCGGTTGCGGAAGTCCATGCGCCGGGCGTAGTCGAGGAAGATGTCCAGGTCGGCCCGCGCCTCGCCGGGCGGGTCGACGGCTTTCTCGCTCAGGTGCACGGTGCGGTCGGCGTTGGTGAACGTGCCGGTCTTCTCACCCCACGTCGCCGCGGGCAGCACCACGTCGGCCAGTTCCGCGGTTTCGGTGAGGAACAGGTCCTGCACGACCACCAGGAGCTCCGGCTGCGCCAGGATGCGGCGGATGCGGGCCAGGTCGGGCAGGGACACGGCGGGGTTGGTGGCACTGATCCACAGCAGCTTGATCGAGCCCTGTTCGGCGTACCGCCAGATCTGCAGGGCGTGGGTCGGGGGCGACCAGTGCGGGATCGTCAGGTCGTCGACGTTCCACAGTTCGGCCAGCTCGCGGATGTGGTCGGGGTTGTCCCAGTTGCGCAGGCCGGGGAGGTCACCGTCGGCGCCGGTCTCACGCGTGTTCTGCGCGGTGGGCTGACCGTTCATCTGATAGACCCCGGCGCCGGGACGACCGAGCTGGCCGCGTACCAGGTGCAGGTTGTTGATCTGGCAGGACGCGGCGGTGGCCTGGTTGGACTGGTAGAAGCCCTGCAGGACGGTCGAGAGTAGGCGGCCGGCGGTGCCGATGACCTCGGCGGCACGTTCGATGTCGGCCGCCTTCAGGTCGCAGATGCCGGCGACCCGGTCGATCGGACAGGCGTCGACCACCCGGGACAGCTCGTCGAATCCGATCGTGTGGGCGGCGAGGTAGGTGTCGTCGCACCAGCCCCGCTGGATGATCTCGCGGAGGAGACCGTTGAGCAGGGCCTGATTGGTGCCGGTCCGCGGCGCGAGATGCACGTCGGCCTCGCGCGCCACCGGCGTGGATCGCGGATCGACGGCGAGCAGCGCCGGCGGGTTCGGTCCGCTGCGGCGATCGAGCATCCGCATCCAGAGGACGGCCTGCGTCTCCGCCGGGTTGTGCCCCCACACGGCGATCGTGTCGCAGTGATCGACGTCGGTGTAGGAGCCCGGCTGGCCGTCGGTGCCGAAACTGGCCTTGAGCGCCGCCGCGGCCGTGGCCGTGCACAGCCGGGTGTTGCCGTCCATGTGCGGGTTGCCGAGACCGGCTTTCCCGATCAGGCCGAGCGTGTAGTAGTCCTCCAGGAACAGCTGTCCGCTGGTGTAGAACCCGAAATGTCCCCAGCCGCCCGGGCCCTCGAGAAGCTCCCGCGAGCGGTGCACGATCCGGCCCATCGCCGTGTCCCAGTCGGTCTCCACCAGCCGGCCGTCCTGCCGGATCAACGGCCGGGTCAGCCGGTCGGGACTGTTGTTGGCCTGCCAGCCGTAAAGATCCTTGGGCCCGAGCCGGCCACGGTTGACCCGGTCCTCCGCGCGGCCACGCACGCCGACGATCCGCCCGTCCTTGACGGCGATGTCCATGGCGTCGCCGTTCGAGTGCAGGATCGACGCCGACTGCACCCAGCGGTCGACGTCCGCTTCTTCGACACCCTCGGCGAGGTGCAGGTCGACGCGGGCGGGCCACGTCTGCCCAGGCCCGTACGGCGTCCGCTCGCCCCAGGGGTCAGCGATCCGGTCAGCCATGGTGCACTCCCTCCCGTGCCGGCCTGACCGACCACACCGACATCCGGCGGCCGCCTGACTACCCCTGCCGGGCCGGGCTAGTCGTCGTCAGTCCCGTTCGCGTTCCACGGTCCGGAAGGTGCGGAAACCGCGGCGCAGATAGTTGGGCAACGCGCCGGCGTGGTCCGCCGTTGACGTGTGCAGCCAGATTCGCCGAACGGCGGGGATCAGCTCCCAGGCGCGCCGCACCGTGAGGGTCAGCGCGTGTCCGCCGAGGCCCCGGCCGACGAACTCCGGCACCAGACCGAAGGTCTCGATCTCCACCTCCGGGCCGGGGTGCAGATCGTAAGCGGCCAGGCCGGCGGGCTCATCGTCGAAGGACAGCTGCCAGAACACCCGGTCCGGATATCGGGCACGCCAGGCGGTCCACTCCTCCGCCGTACGGGTGGCGCACTTCCAGCCGTGGGGAGCACCTATGCGTACCTGAAGGTCGACGACCAGGGGTGAGTCGCGGTCCAGAGGATCGAGCGTCAACCCGGCCACCGGATCCGCCGGAACGAGCTGGTCCTGTGCCGTCATTTCCAGATAGGTCACGGTCTCCCTCACTCTTCGGAGATTACGGGAGGTCTGGTCCGGTCGTCGTCGGCCCACCACCTCAGCCTTGGCTCGGGACCGAAGGCCGGCGGCCGTAGGGCCGTTGAAAGATCCGGGACGGGTCTGGGTCCCCGTCCCGGATCTCGTCCGTGCCGCCGCGCTCACCGTTGCAGCGCTGGCTCCTGATCGTCCACGAGCGGCCGTCGATCGTCCGGCAGCTCCACCGGTCGGGACAACCGGCTCGGCCACCACATCCGTCGGCCGATCAGCAGGGTGAGGGCGGGGACCAGGACCGACCGCACCAGCAGGGCGTCGAGCAGCACGCCGAAGGCGACCAGGAACCCGACCTCGATCAGCATCACCAGCGGTAGCGTCGCGAGGACCGCAAACGTGGCCGCCAGGACCAGCCCGGCCGAGGTGATGACGCCACCGGTGGCGGAGAGGGCTTTGAGCATGCCCTCTCTGGTGCCGAGCCGCACGGTCTCCTCCCGGGCCCGGCTGGTCAGGAAGATGTTGTAGTCGACGCCGAGTGCCACCAGGAACAGGAATGCCAGCAGCGGCACCGAATAATCGACTCCCTTGAACCCGAGAATCGTGTCGAAGACGAACACGCTGCCACCGAAGGCCGCGGCGAACGAGACGATCACGGTGGCCATCAAGATCAGCGGGGCCACGATCGCCCGCAGCAGCAGCCCCAGGACGATCAGGACGACGGCGAGCACCAGCGGGATCACCAGCTTCTCGTCGCGACTGGTGGTCACCTCGGTGTCGAGGTTCTCCGCGCTCGGCCCGCCGACGATCGCCTCCGCCCCGTTGACCGCGTGCACGGCGGTGCGCACCCGCTTGATCGTGTCGTATTCCGCGGCGGTGTCCGGCGCGTCGGCCGGGAACACGGAGATGTCGGTCCAGCCGCCGCTGGTCTCGCCCGGGGCGGCCTGTGCGACGCCGGGAGTGCGCTTGACGACGTCGAGAATCTGATCCTGGTACGCCGGCCGCGTGTAGATCGTCATCGGCTGGCCACCGAGCTCGGGGAAGTGCTGGCGCAGAACGGTGAAGCCGGTGACCGACTCCGGCGCGGACAGGAACTGGTCCTGCTCCCGCAGGGCGCCGGTGTTGCCCGACAGCCCGATGGCGAGCACGCCCAGGATGCCGAGTGAGCCGAGCGTCGCCACCCACCGGCGGCGGCTGATGGCGGTGCCGAGCCGTCCCCACAGCCCCGGCTTCGCCTCCACGGCCGCGTTGAACCGCGGGATGGCCGGCCAGAAGATCCGCCTGCCGAGCACCACGAGCAGCGCCGGGAACAGCGTCAGCATGGCCACCAGCGCGCAGAGGATGCCGGCCGCACCGATCGGGCCCAGCCCGCTGGTGCTGTTCAGGTCCGCGACGAGCAGGCAGAGCAGGCCGGCGACCACGGTGGCCGCGGACGCAACGATGGCCGGCGCCGCGCCGCGGAGCGCGTGGACCATCGCGACCCGGACGTTCTCGTGGTGGTGCAGACTCTCCCGATATCGAGCGATGAGCAACAGCGCGTAGTCCGTGCCGACGCCGAACACCAGGATCGTCAGCAGCGCCGAGTTCTGGTCGTTGACCACGATGCCGAAGCCCTTGACGAGCAGGTAGACGGTCGCCATCGAGGTCAGTGCGGCCGCGCCCACGGCCACGAGCGGGATGAACCACAACACCGGGCTGCGGTAGGTGAGGATGAGCAGGACCGTGACGACGATGACGGTGGTGAGGAAGACCTGCAGGTCGATGCCGTCGAAGACGGCGTCCAGGTCGCCGTCGATCGCGGCGGGGCCGGTCACCTCGAGCTGCAGGCCGGCGGGGCGGTCCTTCGCAGCGTCACGCAACGGGCCGACGAGCGCCTCCGGTGCGCCGTGGGTCGTGCTCACGTCGAGGGTGAACACCATCGCCTGGCGGTCGGTGGACAGTCGCGTCGGCGAATCGTCGTCGTCCTCGCCGGCCGCCGCAGTTTTCGGCGGATACCGTTTGGCCAGGGTGTTGTAGTGCCGCTGGACTGTCGCGCGGTCGGCGTCGGTCAAGGCGCCGGCGCGGTGGTACACGAAGACGAACGTGTTGTCCTCACCGCCGGGGAGACTGTCCTCCAGAACCGCCACCTTGGTGGACTCGGCGCCGGCCGGCAGGGTGTCCACGGCTCTGTCGGTGGTGACCGAGCTCAACTTTCCGCTCAGCGGCACCATGACCACCGCCAGCGCCAGCCACAAGCCGATCACCAGCCACGGCACCCACCGGCCCGCCAACCGACCGGGCGGCGTTTCCTTGGGTGACACTGCGTTGCTTGACATCAATAGCCTCCTGACGAGTTGCATTGCTTGTCCGAGGCTGAATTCGTACCGAGCGAATCTGAGACGATCGTTAATGCGGCGCTCCGGGAGCAGGACCGTGGTACTGCCTTCCTCCCGGGAATCACGACTGCGGTACGACGAGACGCGACAACATCGGTCCTAGCGTTCAGGCCATGAGGAAATTCGACAGTCCACGGTGGAAGTTCGCGGCGGGTGCCATGACGCTGGTGACAGCGTTCGCTGCCGTCGCCGCCTGCGGCTCGGACGCCGACAACAGCGTGGCGCCCCCACCCGCCGGTTCGCACAGTGCGCATGCGGGCGCGTCGTCGGCTCCACCGCAGCCGCTGCGCGCCGGCGAACGGTTCCTGGACCTGAAGATGGCCGAGGCCTACACGCCGACGCCGCCGGAGGGCGGTGGCTCGGACGAGTACCGGTGCCAGATGATCGATCCGGGCCTGACCAGAGCGGCGTTCCTGACCGGTACACAATTCGCACCGGAGAACGTCGCCATCGCGCACCACGCCATCGTGTACGCGGTGCCGCCGGGCGGTGCTGCCGCGGTGCGCAAGCAGGACGCAAAGACCCCTGGCCTCGGCTGGCAGTGTTTCGGCGGAACCGGCGTGGCCGGCGCCGAGGTCGAAGAGGGAGACGCGGCGTGGGTGGACACCTGGGCGCCAGGTGCCACGGAAACGCTGCTCGACCAGGACGCCGGCTACAAGCTGGAGCCGGGCGGCCTGATCGTCCTCCAGATCCACTACAACCTGCTCGCGACCGACGGCAAGCCGACCGGGTCGGACCTCTCGGCGGTGCGGCTGCGGCTGACGGACGGCACGCCCTGCACCCGGGAACTCGAAACGTGGTCGCTCGACGGGCCGATCGACCTGCCCTGCGCCGCCGACGAGTCGGGCCCGCTCTGCGACCGGGCGGCCTCGATCGCGGACGTGACGAAGCGGTTCGGCCCGGAGGTCGGCGAAATGGCGGACGACCAGGTGGAGGAATGCAACCGGGGCGGCGCCCCGAAGCCCGGTGACACCCAGACCTGCGACCACAAGGTGGAAGCCCCGGCAACGCTGTTCGCCGGCTTCGGCCACATGCACATGCTCGGGCGGGCCCTCAAGGTCGAACTCAACCCGGGTACGCCGAAAGCCAAGGTCGTGCTGGACGTGCCACAGTTCGACTTCGACAACCAGCGCCTGATGAAGCTGCCGTCACCGGTGGAGATCGGCCCGGGCGACACGCTACGGGTGACGTGCAAGCACGACGTCGGACTGCGCAAACTGGTGCCCCAGCTGAAAAAACTGCCACCCCGCTACGTGGTGTGGGGCGACGGCACCAGCGACGAGATGTGCATCGGCATCATGGCGGTCTCGCCCCGCAAGTCCTGACTACGGTGTGCTAAACCGGCCGGGTGAGTCTCAAATTGTAGGCGAGGATGACGGCCTGGATCCGGTCCCGAGCGCCGATCTTGGCGAGGACCCTCCCGACGTGCGCCTTCACCGTCGACTCCGACAGCGTGAACCGTTGCGCGATCTCGCCGTTGGTGAGGCCGTGGCCGATAGCGACAAGAACCTCGCGCTCGCGGCCGGTCAGGAACTCCAGCCGGGGATCCTCCCGCACGGGCCCGCCGAGATCATCGTCGAGCTGGTCGCCGAACGCATCAAGCAACCGCCGAACCAGCGCCGGCGCGATCACAGCATCCCCGGCCGCGACGGATCGGATACCGGCAAGAAGTTCCTCCGGGCGAATGTCCTTGAACAGAAAACCGCTCGCCCCTGCCCGCAGCGCGGCGAACGCATACCGATCCAAGTCGAACGTCGTCAGCACCAGGACCCGCGACCGCCCACCGGCAGCGACAATGCGCCGGGTGGCTTCGATCCCGTCGACACCAGGCATACGGATATCCATCAGCACCACGTCGGGCCGCAACTCGGTGATCCGACGAACAGCCTCGGCACCGTTCTCGGCCTCGCCGACGATCTCGGTGTCGGGGGTGTTCTCCAACAACATGCGAAAGCCGAAGCGCTGCAGCGGCTGGGCCTCCGCCACCAGCACAGAGATCATGAAAGGCTGCCTTTCAGGGTCGCGGCCGTCCGGTGGGGGCCGACGCTGACCTTGCGGCCGTGAAGCGCGACGTGGGCCTCGGCCAAGCTGACGAGGCCGAGACCCGCGTCGCCCGGCGATGCCTACTTCCTACTGAGCGATCCTGAGACGACCGTTAAAACGGCGCTCGCCGGCGGGCCGCTACCGTGCCCGCGCATCCCTCTGCGACCTAGCGCCCGGCAAAACAAGAACCGGATACCCGAATAGGGCATCCGGCTCAACAACGGTGCTGGTGGGCGGTACCAGGATCGAACCAGTGACCACTTCCGTGTCAGGGAATTGTCATGGCCGTTCGGCCAGCACCTAAGCGAGCCCTGAGCTGCAAGAAGGGTCCGTCAGCGTCCATGGGCGTCCGGGTTCGTACCGTTTGGTGGTCACTCAGTCAGTCACCCCCGGCTTCACGCGTAGCCACGTCGCCAGACCCCGGCCCACGAGCCATGCGCCGACCCCCGCCAGCATGAAGCCTGGGATGTGGTAGTCCGCAGTGGTCCAGATCGAATACACCACTACGGCGAAACCTAGGCATAGCAACACTGTACCGACAGCGAACTGCAACATCAGTTTACGAGGATCATTGTCGTGGTTCATGGCGTAAGAGAAGCACACGGTCGCATGTGGGCATGCATTGGCTGAATGATGGTCCGTCACAGCCAGGTCGCTCGTGGTCACACGTCTGCTCATGAGCTGGACGAGCCAGCTCAGTTGCCGCTGGGGATCCAGGCAACCCGTGATCCCGAATAAGCTTGGACAACACGCGGGCGACCCGCACACAGTCACCCTTCTGGTCAGCATTCCGTGTTGCGTGGCGGTTCGCGGTCTCTCTGTTTCCGAATGTCTTGCCACACCTCGTGCAAACGAGGCCGGTCTGAGAACCGAGGACACCATATTGCTCGGCATAGTGACGAAAGAAACGACTCTTGTTTCTCTCGGTAAGTGGTCGAACCGCCACCATCAACTACATAAATAAATTCGGCGGGGTTAAAGTCTTTGCTTTTTGCAGCTCCTTAGGGAGCTTCTGTGTCAAGTTTGCGCCAATCTCAAATAGGGCATCAAGCTCGTACCCACCTAAAAGAGTTTATGTGGGCACTTTTTGATGCAGTCCGGCGAACCGAGCGACGACAAGCTGGTCAGTCGATGTAAGGGTCGTCCTGTGCTCGAACCCGTGATCGATGCGCAAGCGCATGGACGGGTGGATGTCGAAGGAGTCCTGCGGTACAGCTTCGTGTCGCTGCTGTCCGACGGCGGTGTATCCATCGGCGACATCGCCGACCTGTGCGGGCACTCAGGCACCGCGACACGTAGGCCTGCAGGGACACCGCGGGACTCGCCGGCGGGTCGTCACCCCAGACCTTGGTCACCGAGAAGGTCCACCACTACCAGCGCCGGCGCGGCGGCCATGGATCGGATCTTCGCCGAGAGTCGGCTTACTGAGGCTTAGTCACTCAGGAACTGAAAGAGGCCATATCCGTCGATAGGATATGGCCTCTGACCTGGTGGGCGATACTGGGATCGAACCAGTGACCTCTTCCGTGTCAGCTAGGTCAAGGTCAATTCACCACGTCGGCGTATGGCTATCTGCCCTGCTAGCGGCGTTGGTGGTTGTTGGTTTGGGTCGGTCGTTCCGGCGCAATATTGCAAGATCGTCTCCCAAATTTCTCCCAAGCGAGGGGATCGCCTACCTGAGCGGGCATCCCGTCGCGCAGGCTTCGCCCGGCCGGGCCGCGCCAGCCCGGGCAAGGTGGAGCACCCCACGTCTGACCGACCTTGACCGGGCTGGCGCGGCCCGGCTGCCTCCCGGTGTGCGATGGATACCCGCTGGACCTCGGCATCCCAGAGCCGCCGGGTCCAGGGCGGGTAGCCCGGCCGCCGGAGGCATCTTCCGGGTGCAGGGTCGGAGATCCTGCCCGCCGGAGGCTGCTCGGTGGTTAACCCCCCGAGGGCTCAATGCATCTTGTTGCCGGCGGCGGTGATGATTGCTTCATGAGGACGATTCGGGTGTCTGCTCGACGTGGGGTGGTCGTCGCCGCTCTAATCATGATCATATCTATCGGTTTCCTCGCGGTGATCGTCGCGTCTCCGTGGCTGACAAGATCATTGGTGGGTCGGCCCGGCGACTGGCGCGAACTATCTGAAGTCGGTCAGGCGTACGGTGGAATATCCGCGATCCTGTCGGGGCTCGCATTCTGCGGGATCGCGTGCTCACTGATCTTGCAATGGCATCAAACGCGGCTGAGTCAATCTATGACGGCCCGGGAGCGCCACTTCGAACTCGTCAAGATGGGGCTAGAGGACCCGAGCCTCATCATGCAGACCGAGGTTCCGGGAGGCGATCCAGCTATGCGGCGGAAGTTTTTGGTGTGCAGTTTGTGGATGGCACACTGGGCGATGCTTTGGGATACGAGAACAGTGGACCGGACGGAACTGCGGACCCTCTTCGACGAGTTTTTCGTTGATACCGACGCCGTGACCTGGTGGTCAGGTGTGCAGTCACATGGTTGGGGACGTGGCGCCACCAGTCGACGGCGTGCCTTCCTGACAGTTGCTGAAGAAGCGCACCGCGTGGCCCGCGGGAGAACGCCAGCAGCTAACAGCAAGGACGGCGTAGAGCGTCCGCAAGAGATGAAATCTTCCAGCGCTCGCCTCGGGTCGTCCCCGTCGAATGCGGCTATGTACGGACCCTCCGCGGAGGTCTGAGTCGCGAAGTGGGCGGTGTCGCGCGTCGTTCGATGCTTACGCCGAAGCTCCGGTTGCTCCTTAAACGGACCATCGAGGCTTCGGCGCGTCTGCGTAGGCTCGCCATCTGCGCGGTCGGGGTCGGCCCCCGGGAGCGAAGCGGCAAGGCGCCGATCCCCGAATCGCGCCTTGAAGGCGTATGGAAAGTTCTCACCGTCGGGTCGGCTGTTCAACGTGTCTGTACGTTTTTCAAGGAGGCCCGAAACGGGCCGCTCACGCCGCCGCCTGGGCGCGTGCCCGGGCCGCCGCTGCCGCTTTTGCCCGGACACGCAAGCAGCCCGTCGGCTGGCGTGGAACCGCGTAGTCGGGCCGCGACGACGACAGGCAGAAGCAGCGGTTTCGTGAAGGTCAGCAGACTTCGCCGGCAGCCGACCGGGGTGCGGCCTTGGCGACGTGGGCCAGCTGTCCGCGCCTGGCCGCAAAGCGACTCGCGGCCGTCAGCTCCGGGTGCGGCGGCGCGCATGGTGTCCGGGCCGCTCCTCCACCGTCAAGGGCGCTTCGCGTCGCAAGCGACGGCCATAGACCGGCCGCCCTGGACGGCGGAGCCTCTGCGTCCCTGAGCGGTCAGGGGTCAAGCGGCAGGCCAGTGGCCTGCCCGCAGGAAGGCGCACGCCGCCGCACCCGTCACCGACTCGGTTACACGCCCGGCGGGCGTCAAGGCAGCCTTGACGAATGCACGTTTTCTGAGGACCCGGTGTGCCGTTGCATCCTAGTCTTACTATCGGCCTCGTGTTGTCGACTACAACGCCCTAGTGGACCATTCTCTTGGTAGCTGCGGTCTACCCCGGGTTTCCGGCATCCTCCTGGCACGCGGGGCGGTAGAGACTCGACTGGCCACCACCCAGGTTTAGAAGCGAGGAATCGTGACCGCAGACTTGACAAGTAGATATTCCAGGTGCCAATTCGCAATCGTGACGGTGCTCTCGTGAGTCGTGTTAAGGTGAAAGCACTTGTGCGTGCCTATGCCCTGTTGGTCATTGCTGTCTTGCTCATTGTCGCGGCAACCGCAAATCTGATATTTGGGCAGATCGGGAAAATAGTCACGTCTGCTCCTGCATGGATAGCGCACAATTGGCCAGCCGTAACCCTCGCAGCCGGCATTCTGCTACTTGCGGCTTTCCTGATTAGGCGCTTATCGCTAGGCCGAGATCCCAAATCCCAACCCGTAAGCGCGGCGCATGTTCAGCCCATATCGATGAAGTCTGTGGTATTCGTTGCGTTGCTCGCCATTTCGGTCAGCTTAGTAGCACTAGCGTTACTTATGGGTCTTGCGAATCAAGCAATCCCTGCTAGTCGACCTCAAGCTCAGATTGATGCCGTGAAGACGGGATTGAGCGTAGCAGCGGGTATCGCGGCGGCAGGAGCTCTAATGTTGGCCGTTCGCCGGCAGAGACTCGCAGAAATAGCGCATTTGAGCCAGGATCACGACGCAGCGGAAAAGCGTAAGAACGAAATGTATGTAAAAGCCGTAGAGCAAATAGCATCGGAGCGGCCACAGGTTAGAATGGCTGGATTCTATGCATTGGAGCAGCTCGGCCAAAACAACCCGGAAGTAAGGCAAATGGTTGTCGACGTCATTTGCGCATATCTACGAATGCCCTTTGTTCCGCCGCCGGAGGCGTATCGGATCCCGTATTGGGCGCGAGACGCCGCAAACGATCTCGCTTTGATGAGTCTTGAAGGACGATTGGATGAGGCGCATCAAGCGCGATTCGAAGAGTGGCAGGTGAGAATGCTGGCTCAGGAGATCCTTGACCACAAGACGTTGAAGTATGGTGACCCTGTCCCCGACAGCTACTGGCCCGGCCTGTCGCTCAATTTGACTGACGCGGTTCTTGTAAATTGGCATTTTGGCGGCGGTCATATCGAGCATGGAAACTTTTCAGGCGCCACCTTTATAGGTAGATGTTTCTTGGATAACACAACTTTTACAGGTCAAGCGTGGTTTCGAGGCGCCGTATTTGTGGGTCCGACTTCCTTCTTTAGGTCTGTATT
This sequence comes from Amorphoplanes friuliensis DSM 7358, assembly GCF_000494755.1. Lineage (NCBI taxonomy): Bacteria > Bacillati > Actinomycetota > Actinomycetes > Micromonosporales > Micromonosporaceae > Actinoplanes > Actinoplanes friuliensis. The sequence continues at coordinate 7,429,251 of NC_022657.1, read as the reverse complement.
CGAGTTCACTGCGGATTTTCACGATGCGGAATTCAAACAAGATGCACATTTCGTCGAAGCTGAATTTGCAAGAAAGCCAGACTTTAAGGGAACTATTTTTGCGAAAACCCCTGTCGCCCTCCGCGCGAAACTTGCCGACGTTGTGGTCGAGGACGGTATCTTCGAAAAGAACGCCGCTGACGCTAGGCACATGATCAGTAACGACTCGAAGCGTCCGGGTGACTAGCTGAGTGACAATCGCCAGCGACTATGGTGTACGCTCGCGGACGACTCAGGACTGATACGTGCTGTTCGCCGCACTGTTGACCAAGCTCATTCGAGATCATGAGTTGCCAGCCGGCAGATCCGGGGCATACAAGTCCGGGTAGGCATGACGCCTCCGGCGGGGACTCTAATCTCCGGGATGGGTGGCGCCATTCCGTCAACCTTCGTCAGGCGAAGCCGAGCAGACAGGGCCTGCCTGGTCAAGGCCGGTCAGACGTGGGGTGCTCCACCTTGCCCAGGCAGGCCCTGTCCGCTCCATGGTGTGCGGACGAAGGCCGACGGGATGGCTCTAGCGGGCAAATGGCTCGGCGTGGGCAACGAGCGTCGGTTTATCCCTAGATCGTTGACATATTTCGGAATGGGAGCGCGAGAAGAAACATTGCTACGCCAGACTTCTGCCGATTATGCGCGAGGTTACGGCTGGCCGGCCAGGGCTTTAGCTCGCTTGATGTGCTCCTTAACGGTAGTCGAGGCCTCGTCTATGTCGTCACTCCGCGCCGGTTCCAATCGGCCATGAGCAATGCGATTTCGTACGTCTAGCGCCCGCATTAGACGCTCCAATTCGTCAGGAGCCAAGTGGGCCAACGTGGCGTAATCCCTCACGGCTCCACCAAATGGGCGCGAGGCGTGCAACGCGTCGGTGTCGTCTCCGACGGCCGTTCGAATCGAGCGCTCAAGTTCCCCCCATAGCACGAAGAACTCTGACGCGGTAATAGAGGCACGCTTATTCTTCGAGGCAATCCGGGTTTGAAGAATGGCCTGTCGCGTCTGTCTCATAATAAGCAGTGTCAAAAGCACTCCCGCACTTGCTACAAGAGCCGCGATTGTGCTCGCCCACTCGCTGGCTCGGTCGAGATCAGACGGATCGGAACGGCTGAGTATATAGAAAACAATCGAGGTGCCCACGACTAATGCAAGGCCGCCCGTCACTACGGCGAACCATCGCTGCCGCTGACGGTAGAGCTTGCTCCGGTCAGACGCGTCCTCCGCGATAAGCCCTAATTCAAGAAGGGCGACCCTGATGTGAGGCTCTGAGATTGTCGCCGCGTCCTCTTTAAGGGCCTCGCTACTGGCGAGAGTTAGAACGTTCTCGCGGAGTCTTGCAATGCGACGGTCCAATAAGGCCTCTGCCGCCGCGTCTAGATTGAGTGGCGGCACACTCCGCAATCCGTCTGTCATGACTGCGACCCCTTATTGAAGCAGATAAGGGCAGCGGCTCCGCAAATCACGAAACCGATTGCGCCCCACGATTCAGTCAAGTTGTTTGTGAAGTGTCCACCGACGAAGGTAGCTAGTAAGCTACACAGCATCCAGTTTCGACGATCATCCGCTTTTCCGGGCTGAGCGTATCCGATCCGCTGCAGCGTGTCGGCGTCATGAATCATGGTGGGAGTGATCAGGGGAGGCGCTAAACCAGGGTTGGCTGCAGCTTCTAAGCGGCTGGCCTCGTTCAGAAGAACTCGTCCATGCTTTACAAGCGCTTCTGCTAAGGCCTTATGCGTGGCGTCATGCAAGTCGCTGGCCCCGGTGACCACCACGGGTAGGTGATCACCGTTGTGTGGCGCTTCTTGACCGAGCCGAGTTACCTGGCGGCCCGACGGGGTGGCAGTCACGTCCCGCGCTTGTGACTGCTCCTGGCCCTGAGCATTGGTCGGGTGAACGTCATCCGTCATCGCAGGCCTCCGGGCGCACGCGTACCGAAGCCCTCGAGCGCTGGAGGGCGAGCGGTCATTGGATGACGCACCATGATGACGGTCGGCGGAACTCCTCCGGGGAGTCGCCCTCGATGCTACAAGAAGCTCAAGTGCTGTGCCACCAGAGTGAACGTCGGCAGCCGAGTCGGTCGGTTGTCGTCAAGGTACATAGGAAAGACGCAGGCTGCCGTTCGCGGCCGTGCCCGCTGCGTGCCCGATGTGGCGGCCAACGGGCGGTCAAGGCGGTCAACGACGGTTAACGACGACTGCCGCTGAGCTGGGAAGACGGTAGGTGAGTGACCCGCGACCGGCGGATGATCGAGGATTCCTAAACCGTGTGTCGCAGGTTCGATTCCTGCCGGGGGCACCAGGTCGGAGCCTTGACCAGCGATCATGGTTTCTCCTTCTAGGTCTTTCGTGCCCGTTGGCCTGCCACTTTCGACGTTGTCGAAGTGCTCGGCGACCTGGGCGTCACGGTCGTCCATCGGCCGGGCGTAGTTCTGGGGCGTGACACTGGCGTTGGCGTCACCGAGCCAAAAAGCTGCGACCATCACCCCGTGCGAGCCGGCCACCCAGGAGGCGTGAATCGCCCGAGGGTTCCGTTTCGCAGGCCGCTCGCGCCGCCCAGCAGGCCGGGCCGGAGGCCCGCCCATCATGGCCCCGCCCGGTCGCTTCGCTGGGCGCGGCCCGACAGTTGCAGCCCGCCGGCAGGCTCGACACGCGAAGAAGCCCGGGCCGCCGAAGCAGCCGGCAATCCCGGGCTTAGCAGTCCGCGGTGACATGACGCCTCCGGCGGGGACCCTGACCTCTGGGATGGCTGAGCAGCGCGGAGGCTCGCCTTGCGTGCACCGCCGACAATGCTGCTGTGAACATGAGCTGGCCAATCATCGTTGTAGCTGTTCTCGGCGTGATCGGCACTTTCGGCGCTGCCGTGACAACCCAGGTTCTTACGACGCGAAGGGAGGAGCGTCGTGCGGCGAGGGACCGCGAGGACCAGCAGCGACGGTGGGACCGTGAGCAGAAAGACAGGTCCTACATATGGCAGCGCGAGGACGAACTTCGCCACCGGGAGACAAGGGAGGAGGTCTACACGCAGTTCATGCGAGCGATTTGGGCGTGGGGCCGTAAGGCGTCGGCGGCACGAACAGCACTGCAGGGCGGGGCGAAGAACATCACGCGAGAGCAGTATGACGATCTAACCGCCAGCGCGGTCGAAGCAGTGGACACCTTTGCTTTGCTGGAGCTTACGGCTTCGGCTCCAGTTAGAAAGCCGGCCCGCGACTGCTGCAATCTGATCAGTAGTTTCAACAATGCCTTCCTCGCGAAAATTGTGGATCAAGAAAAGACATTAAAGATCCACGACTCATACAAGGTGAGCGCTAGACAGGCTCTCGAACTTATGCGTCAAGATCGCGGGCTCCCTCCAGGCGGCGTAGTAGCCAACGGCGACGCGCCCGACCTGCTAGAAAGCTCGCAACCAACCACGGCAATCGGGGCGGCTGGCTCGGCCTAAGCACTCGGCACCACGATACTTGCGCTAGGCACGCCGAGCGTCTGGCGCCGGCGACCTCGCTGATGGCGATGACCGCACTCGAAGGCGTCGGGCGGCAACCGCTCCTTGGCTTAGGACTACGACCGACCTACCGGGATGCCACTCGGGCCGCGCGAGTAGGGGCCAGCGATTACTCACTGTCGTGGAACGACGATGGCTCGTACCATGCGCTCATGGCAACCGGGATCCCGTTCCACGAACCAGGCGTTCCACGGCTTGGCCCGATGGGCGGCGCGGAGCCCGAGGTGAACTTCTTCCTCCAGTCGACCAGGGAGATTGCGGTCGCCGCTCGTACCAACGTCAACCTGTGGTACTCGCGAATAAGCGACCCTACATTATCTCTCCTTAAGCGTTTGCGCGATGATAATTCGAATGTGCACCGGTCGGCGCTCGACGAACTCTTCGTCAACGAGCTATTGCGCCGTCAGTTCTGGCGAATTGAATACGAAGAGGAGTTGGGCGCTCCGGATTTCCGTTTATACGATACTGATAGTTACCTCGCTGGCCTTGAGGTGCTCTCCTTATTTGGAAGATCAGATTGGGAAGCCGAACATTACCAGCACGCCCGAATAGCTGACGAGCTAAACCGACGCCTCGTTGCTGATCGATGGTTCATCCACTTTGAAATTATTCACCTGGACCGTGAGCCGCCTATACGCAAGTTGGCTGATTGGGTGCAGCGCACAACGCGTGCTCTTGCTGCCGAAAAAATATCAGTGATGCATGACGAGCCGATTCCACCCGCCACCTTTGCTTCTGAGGGCGTGCTTCTCAAGTTTGATTTTATCCCACGAACGTCTACTGGCGAGCTGAGCGCGGATCGCATCGTCGGTATGGGCGCTCTTACCGGAGGCTTTGTGAACTCTGGTCGGCGACTCAAGGTTGCGCTGACCGGCAAGGCAGGCAGCAAGTACAAGCTACTCGGCGGCCCGTACGCTCCATGCGTCGTTCTTCACGACTTCTTTTGCTCTGACGAACAAGTTCTCGATGCTCTGTATGGAACTGAGCAGATCGAGCTGGCCTCGATGAAATGGCAAAGGGCATCGAACGGTCTTTTTGGGCTCGGAAAGAACGGTGGGAAAAATCAAAGAGTGTCGTGTGTATATGTGGTTAAGAACTGGCTGCCGTGGGCGCCGGACGAGGTTACGATATCGCGGTTCGACAACCCGTTTTGCGCAGCTGAGTACCCAGAGCCGATCTTGCAGCCCCAGGCGTGGTTTCGTCGAGTACTGAGCGACAACGGGAGCATCCATCTCGACTGGCAAGCCGAAATATGAGACCAAATTGCAGCAGCAAACCAACCAACAACGATCCAAGGCGAGCGGCGCCGGCCAAGTCTGAAAACGGCCGGTCGTTCGACCTTCCCATTCCTGATAGCGGCTGGCTAACGTGTTGATGGACGCCATGGCGGCAATCTACGACTGCCGATCACTAAAGTTCAGGTTCGCGGCTGCGACATTTTTGCCCAGTCTGAGAGCTCTGGCGGCACCGTCGCCATCATTCGGTGCAGCATGGCTCGCGCTTCGCGTTCTTGGTCGAAGTAGTGAGTCACTGTCAGGCCGTCGGCACCGCCTTGCCGCCCGAGCGCCTGCCATCCGGTCTCGGTGCGGAGCAGATAGACGTCGCGCCGGTTTGGCCCGTAGTGCCTGTTGAACCAATGTTCGATGCGCTCCGCCATGTCGTCACGTTAGAATATGTGTTCGACCTGATCGAATGGCGTGCTGCAGAGGTGTCGGGCGTCTCTGGGGTGCTGGAGGACCGCATCTGCACGAGTCGGAACTGGCTGGCGCGTACCAGTAGGCTGGACAAGTCTGTCGGATGGGTCGAAGGGTCTAAGGCATGGGGGAAGTCACGGCACGCGTCGAGGTGGCGATCCGAGGACTCGTCACGTCGGGGGAATACGGCCCACAGGACAAGCTGCCGTCTGAAAGGCGGCTTGCTGAGGATCTGGGAGCCGGTCGAACGACGGTGCGTCTCGTGCTCACTATGGTAGCCGAGCCGACGCGTGCCCGGGTCCAGGCCGCCATCGCCGAACTCGGCTACGTCCGGTAACGGGTTCGCGACCTGGGTGTTCCACCCGGCGGCGACCGGCCGCTATCCAGGCAAGGCCCCGCTGCCGGCGCGGCCGGTCCCGGTGCTGGCCGACCCATGGCCGGGGGTGCCGGTCCGGGGGCGCAACGCTGCCGGACGGGCCGACGCTTGCTGGCTGCCGATCGCCCCGAAGCTCACACCGCACGGGCTGCGTCATACCTACAAGACCATCATGGTCGAGCTGGGCACGCCTGCGACGCTCATGGATGACCAAATGGGCCACGAGGACGGCTCGGTGCAGGCCCGCTATGCGCACATCACTTCGGGCATGACGGAACGCCTGCTCGGCGGCCTGACCGAGCTATGGCTGGCGGCGCTTACCGCCCGGCGTTAGTTCAGCCAGCGGTAGGCCGTGGCGGTACTCGATCGGCTGCTGACGGAGCGTGGGGAATGACGTTCTCCCCGGCCCCAAGATCCTCTCCCCAGATTCTCCCGAGAGCCCCGCACAACGGAAAACGGGCTTCATCCCCGGAGGATGAAACCCGCTCTGACCTGCTGTCTTGCGTGGTGGGCGATACTGGGATCGAACCAGTGACCTCTTCCGTGTCAGGGAAGCGCGCTCCCGCTGCGCCAATCGCCCTCGTTCTTGTTGCCGAGGTGGAGACGGGATTTGAACCCGTGTACACGGCTTTGCAGGCCGTTGCCTCGCCTCTCGGCCACTCCACCGAGCCGGCCCCGCACGTAACCTGTGGCGGCCTCTCCGAGCGGACGACGGGATTCGAACCCGCGACCCTCACCTTGGCAAGGTGATGCGCTACCAGCTGCGCTACGTCCGCTTGTCTCTCCGGTGCGTTCCCCGGCGACGGATGAAACATTAGCGGGTACCCCGCCGCCTTGCCAAACCGGGGTACCCCGGCGCGTCGCGGCCCGGGTTATCCACAGGTCAGGAAACAGGCGAGCGCGCCGCCGTCGTTCCCGGTTGGATGGCTTCATGGAGATCCGGCAGGTGTCGGCCGCTGAGCGTACCGACACGATGTTTCCGCTGCAGACCTACGCGTTCATGCCTTCGCCGTGGCCGGAGGCCGACCGGGAGGTTTATGCCGGTCGGATGCGCTTCTACGAGACCGCCGTCAGCCTCGTGGCTGAGGAGGGTGGGCAGGCGCTTGCGGGGGTCGCGGCGTTCCCGATGCGGCAGAACGCGCGGGGCGCAGTGCACGACATGGCCGGCGTCGCGTCGGTCTCCACGCATCCTGCGGCGCGGCGGCGGGGGTTCGTGCGGGAGCTGTTGTGGCGGCTTCTGCATCAGATGCGCGATCAGGGGTGCACCGTCAGCGCGCTCTACCCGTTCCGCCCGTCGTTCTACGGCCGGTTCGGCTTTGTGGGCCTTCCCCGGGTCCGGACGGCCACCTTCGCCCCTGAAGGGCTCTCGCACCTGCTCAGGGCCGATCTGCCGGGCGAGGTGCAGCGCCTCCCCATGGCGGAGTGCTTCGACGACTTCAACGCCCTGACGCTGCGCCTGCTGGGGGAGCGGCACGGCTTCTCCGTGTACGACGAGGTGCGCACGGCCGAGTTTCGGGAGAGCCCGGCGCGCTGGGTTGCCGTCGCGCGGTCGGGTGGGGAGGTCGTGGGGGCCGTGGCCTACCGGATCGATCAGTACGGCGGTGATCTCATCGCCGACGACCTCCTGGTCACCGGGTCGCTCGGGCGGGCGCTGCTGCTGCAGTTCTTCGCGCGGCACGTCGACCAGGTGTCCCGCGTCAAGCTGACGATCGGCACCGATGAGGTGCCCGAGCTGTGGGGGACCGACTTTGCGGTGCTCACCGAGGGCCGTGTGGAACATCCCCGCAAGGGCGGTCCGATGGCGCGCCTGCTGTCCCTGGAGGCCCTGACCGGCACCTCCACGGCGGCGAAGGACGAGGCAGTGGTCGTCGAGGTGGTCGACGACGAGTTCATCGGCGGGCGCTACCAGCTCTCGGCCGACGCGGGCCGCCTTGTGGTCGAGCCGAGCAAAGCCGAGCCGCAGGCCACGCTGACCTGCGCGGGGATCTCGGCGCTCGCCTACGGTGTCCTGGATCCGATCGAGGTGTTGACCAGAGGCTTCGGCCAGGTGGACGCCGCGGCCGCTCAGTCCCTCGCCGCACTGTTCCCCAAGCAGATGCCCTACCTGTTTGCCGACTTCTGACGACCGCGTGAGGGCGGGTCAGACGGCGGCGGGGAGACCGGCGGAGCTGAAGGCACGGCCGTCGTCCGTCACGACCGCGGAGTTGTATCCGTCGGCGACCCGTTTGGCGAGCCAGGCGATGCCGGGCTCGCCCATGGCCAGCGCGGCGGTCGCGTACGCGTCAGCTAGCGCCAGGTCGGGGCCGACGACGGTCACGGAGCGCAGGCCGCGCGCCGGGCCGCCCGTGCGCGGGTTGAAGACGTGGTCGCCGCGTTCGTAGGTGCCGGAGGTGGCAACGGCCTCGTCGGTCAGGGAGAGCACCCAGCTGAGCTTGTCCGCTTCCCAGGGATGCCGGATGCCGACCCGCCAGGGCAAGCCCTGGCCGGAGCGGCCGCGGGCCCGGATGTCGCCGCCGGCGTTGACGCAGTGGTTGACCGAACCGGCTTCGGCCAGACGGGCGGAGGCGATCTCCACGGACCAGCCCTTGACGTATCCGGACGGGTCCAGGGGGCCCGCGGCGTACGCGTCGAAGTAGCCGTCGGTCTCCCGCCACAGATCAGCACACGCCTCCAGGACGTGACGCATGTCGGCGGAACATTCGGACGGCTTGAGCTCGCGGCGGCGGAGGCGGCTGACCTCGCTGTCGTCGCGGTAGGTGCTGAAGCGGTGGTCGACCTCGTGGAGCCAGCCGCACACGTCGCCGATCATCGCCCGGAGGGTCTGGTCGGGGAGGTCGTCGGCCAGGTCGATGCTGACGACGGTGCCCATGACGTGTTCGGCGTGGTGCATGGCGCGGGACTCTACGCGGTGGCGGCGTCGATCGCCGCCTGCAGAGACTTGACGTACGACTCCGACGTGAACGTGGCACCGGACACCGCGTCGACCTCGGCGCTCTGGGCCTGGACCGTGGATTCCTTGAGCGAAGCGATCGCGGGCGGGTTGATCGTCGCGCTGTCGCCCGTCACGGGGTACGTGGCGTCAGCGGCCGTGATCTTGCCGCCGGAGACCTTGATCGAGACCTGGATCGTGCCGTAGGGGTTCTTCGCGGCTTTGCCCTTGAAGATGCCGTTGGTCAGGCCGGTGCCGCCGGCCTCACCCGACGATTCTTCCGACTCGGCGTCCTCGGCCGGAGCCTTGGGCTTCTTCGAGGCCGGCTTCTTGGTCGGGGACGCCGACGGGTCGGCGTCCTGGCCCGAGTTCGCCAGGTCGACCACGGGCGGCGCCGCTGAGGGAACCACGGGCGCGGTGACGCTCAGCCGGACCCCGACGATCAGGGCGGCGCCGGTCAACGTTCCGACGGCTGCTGCGGTGCTGCGTCGCATGAGGAAACTCCCGAAATGGGCTGGGGGATCGGAGGCGGATCAGAATTCGAAGGGGTCGAGGTGCATCTGGCTGTCCGGCACTTCCAGTTCGCGCAGGGTCTGCACCGCGGCGTCGACCAGCCCGGGTGGCCCGCACAGGTAGACGTCCCGGCGGTTGACGTCGGGCACCAGCCCGAGCAGACCGGTCGCCGTGAAGAGCCGGCGGGGGCCTGGGTCGTTGCGGGAGCCGACGATGTATCGGACCCACGCGTCGCGGCGTTCGGCCAGGTCCTCCAGCTCCTCGCGGAAGACGAGCTCGTCCGGGCGGCTGGCGCGGTAGATCACGATCGTGTCCGGCGGCATGTCCTCGAGCAGGGCCCGGATGGGGGCGATGCCGCTGCCACCGGCGATGAGCAGCGCGCGGCGGCGGGTGCGGCGCTGGGCGGTGAAGGTGCCGAACGGGCCTTCCGCCCAGATCGGGGTGCCCGGCTCCATCTCGGCCAGCTTCGACGTGTGACCGCCGACGGCCGTGACGGTCAGGCGCAGCCACTCGGAGTTCGGTGCGGCGGAGAGCGAGAACGGGTGTGACTGCCACCAGCCGTTGGCGGTCAGGAACCGCCAGCGCATGAACTGCCCGGCCTGCGCCGGCAGGCTCTCGAGGCGGCGGCCGTCGATGTAGATCGAGAACGTGTTCGCGCCCTCGGCGACAACCTCGGCGACCTCGAAGCGGTGGCGCGCGTTCAGCCACAGCGGCTCGACCAGGCGGCCCCAGACCAGCGCGGCGATCACGAGGGCGCTCAGTGCGGGCCAGAAGACCGACGCGAAGCGGCCGGACAGGTTGGCGCCCGTCGCGACCTGGTGGCCGTACCCGAGCAGGAGCACCAGGTACGCGGTCAGGTGAATGAAGTGCCACAGCTCGTACGGCAGTTTGCTGCGTGCCGCGCGGATCGAGATGACGCTGATCAGCACCAGCAGACCGGTGGCGACGGTCGCGCTGATCATCTCGGGGAGCGTGGTGATGATCGTCCAGGCCTGGTCGACCACGCCGGACTCGGCCGTCAGCGCGTACCCGTAAACGATGAAGACGATGTGTGCCAGGACCGTCACGACCAGTGAGGTGCCCAGCCAGCGGTGCCAGCGCAGCAGGTCGCGGGCGCCGACCCACTCCTCGAGCCAGGAGACGCGGCTCATCATCAGCAGCTGGATGAAGAGCAGGTAACCGGCGATCAGACCGGTGATCCGGCCGACGGCCATCATCAGCGTCGCGGTGTCGTTGATCGCGCCGGCCTGGGTGTCGAAGAGCCAGAGCGAGACGCTGGTCGCCAGGCCGGCGAAGAACAACAGGACCGTGAGCAGGCGGTTTCCCGAAGTGGCCTCGGCCGGCGGGCGATCATCGGTGGAGATCGGCGGGCCGCTGGTCTGCCAGCCGGACGGGTCCTGCGGCGCCTCGACGACGATGTCGCCGCGCGGCACACCCTCGTTCAGGTCGGGCTGCGACCAGAAGTCGCGTTCCGGTGCCAGGGTCTGGCCGAACGAAGGCTCACGCTGGTCTTCGAAGGATTGGAACATGGTCGGCTCTGGTCGCCCGGCAGTATCGCCGTACGCTCGCGCCATCGACCTCACCCGCTCAGCAGTCGTCTTCCGGCGTCTGCCACCCCCCAGCGGCCGACGTGACGACCCGGTCTCGGCAGGCCGTCGACGGGTACTACGCGGTTCAGCTGGCGAAGGCTCAAACCTGAGAGAGAAAAAATCTGCGGGGGAGGGCTGAGAGCCCTCCGCGACCGGCGGCTACCGTCACGACGTGACTGACAAACCCGCCGGACTCACCGTTGTCGGCGTCGGCGCCGACGGCTGGCCGGGCCTGTCGGGTACGGCCACAGCAGCGCTCACCTCCGCCGAAGTGATCTTCGGCAGCTCACGCCAGCTGACGCTGCTCCCGTCAGCCGTGACCGCCGAGCGTGTGCCGTGGCCGTCGCCGCTGGTGCCCGCGCTCCCGGGTCTGCTCGACGCGCACCGCGGCCGGCACCTCGCGGTCCTGGCCAGCGGCGATCCGATGTTCCACGGCATCGGCACGACACTGGTCCGCCTGCTCGGCGCGGCAGCCGTCCGCGTCCTGCCGCACCCGTCGTCGGTGTCGCTCGCGGCGGCGCGCCTCGGCTGGCCGCTCCCGGAGGTCGACGTCCTGAGCCTGGTCACCGCCCCGGTCGAGGAACTCCACCCCCTGATCCACCCCCACCGCAAGATCCTCGTCCTCAGCGCCGGTGCCCACACTCCGGCCGCCGTCGCGGCCCTCCTCACTTCCCGGGGGTACGGGGACAGCAGCGTGAGCGTCCTCTCCCAGCTCGGAGGCCCGGCTGAGCAGATCCGCACCGGCCGCGCGGCGGAGCTGGACGCCGGCGATATCGACCCCCTGAACGTGATCGCGGTCGTTTGCTCGGGTGGCTCCGAGCCGAGGCCGCTCGTGCCGGGGCTGCCGGACGACGTCTACGAAAGCGACGGGCAGCTCACCAAACGTGAGGTCCGGGCGGTCACACTGGCGATTCTCGGGCCGCAGCCGGGGGAGCTGCTCTGGGACGTCGGCGCCGGTTCGGGCAGCATCGCGATCGAGTGGATGCGCGCGCACCGGGACTGCCGGGCGATCGCGGTCGAGTCCGATCCTGTACGTGCCGGACGCATCCGGAGGAACGCGGGCGCTCTGGGCGTACCGAAGCTGACGGTTGTGGAGGGACGCGCGCCCGCAGCCTTGGACGGCCTGGCCGGGCCGGACGTGGTTTTTGTCGGCGGCGGCGTGACGCGCGAGGGTGTGGTCGAGGCGGCCTGGGCCGCGCTGCCGAGCGGCGGGCGACTGGTCGCGAACGCGGTGACGCTGGAGTCGGAGGCCGCGCTGGCGGCCCGATATGCCGAACTGGGCGGTGAAATGACCCGGATCGCCGTCAACCGGGCGTCGCCCATCGGCGGTTTTACGGGATGGAGAGCGATGATGCCGGTGACGATCTGGTCGGTGAGCAAGCCGTGACGGTGCACTTCATCGGTGCGGGGCCGGGCGCCGCGGACCTCATCACGGTGCGGGGCCAGCGGCTGATCGGGTCGTCGCCGGTGTGTCTCTACGCCGGGAGTCTCGTTCCGGCGGAGCTGCTGACGTTCTGCCCACCCGGCGCGCGGCTGGTCGACACCGCCGGGCTCGACCTCGACCAGATCCTCGCCGAGATGGTCACGGCCGAGAAGGCCGGTCACGACGTGGCGCGGCTGCACTCCGGGGATCCGTCGGTGTTCAGCGCGGTCGCCGAGCAGATGCGGCGCCTCGACGAGGCCGGGATCGGGTACGACGTGACGCCCGGCGTGCCCGCATTTGCCGCCGCGGCGGCCTCGCTGGGCCGGGAGTTCACCGTGCCCGGGGTCGCACAGACGGTGATCCTGACGAGGACGGCCGAGCGGGCCACGGCGATGCCGCCGGGCGAGGACCTCGCCACGCTCGGCGCGAGCCGGTCGACGATGGTCCTGCACCTCGCCGTGCAACGGATCGACGCGGTGGTCGCGGAGCTGGTGCCGAATTACGGCGTGGACTGCCCGGTCGCCGTCGTGGCGCGGGCGAGCCGGGAGGACGAGCTGATCGTTCGCGGCACGCTGGCCGACATCGCCGCGAAGGTGACCGCCGCGGGCATCAAACGAACCGCGGTGATCGTCGTCGGTGCGGCGCTGACCGCCACCGCGTTCCCGGACAGCCACCTCTACTCGACGGAACGCTGCCGGCCGTGAAAGTCCTGGTCCTCGGGGGTACGACCGAGGGGCGGGCACTGGCCACGGCCGCCGTGGACAACTTCGAGGTGATCAGCTCGCTGGCCGGGCGCACGAGCACACCGCTGCTTCCCGCCGGCCGCGTACGGATCGGTGGTTTCGGGGGTGCCGCCGGACTGGCCTCCTTTGTGCGCGCCGAGGCGATCGACGCGATCGTGGATGCGACACATCCGTTCGCGGCGGTGATGACCGGCAACGCCGTCGCGGCGGCGCGGGAGACTGGCGTGCCGCTGCTCGTGCTGCGCCGGCCCGGCTGGACCGAGCAGCCCGGCGACCGCTGGCTGCGGGTGCCGGCGCTCGACGCGGCCGCCGCGCTGCTGCCGTCGCTGGGGGAGCGGGTGTTTCTGACCACCGGGCGGCAGAGCATCGCGGCCTTCGCCGGGGTCGACGAGTGCTGGTTTCTGTCGCGGTCGGTCGAGCCCCCGGAAGCGCCCCTGCCGCGGCGCCTCGAGGTGCTGCTCGACCGCGGCCCGTTCACCACCGGCAGCGAGGGTGCCCTGCTCGACCGGCACCGGATCGACGTCCTGGTCACCAAGGACAGCGGCGGCAGCACCGCAAAGCTCGACGCCGCCCGCGACCGCGGCATTCCCGTCGTCGTGCAGGACCGCCCACCTCTTCCGTCCGGTGCTGTTGTTGAAACCGTGGACGCCGCCCTCGACTGGCTCAGGCGGGGTAGTGACGAGGTGTGTACACCTGGGTAGAGCCGTCGCCGCGGGTCGTCATGCGGGTCTGGCTCGAGCCCACGATCAGCAAGCAGCGCATGTCGACCGTCGCCGGATCGAGCTCGCCCAGCGTCGTAACCAGGATCGACTCCTCGGGCCCGCCCACGTCCCGGCCGACAACCACCGGGGTCTGCGGCGTGCGGTGCTCGAGCAGGAGCTCACGGGCCTTGACCAGCTGTTCCTTGCGGCTCCGGGAAGCCGGGTTGTAGATGGCGATGACCAGGTCGGCGCTCGCCGCGGCGGTCAACCGGCCGGCGATGACCTCCCACGGCTTGAGCCGGTCGGAGAGCGACATGATGCAGAAGTCGTGCCCGAGCGGCGCACCCGCGCGACTGGCCACGGCCTGCGCCGCGGTCAGACCCGGCACCACCCGGACCGGAACGTCCTTCCACTGCGGGTCCTCACTGACCTCCAGCACCGCGGCGGCCATCGCGAACACCCCGGGGTCGCCCGACGAGACCACCGCGACACGACGGCCGCGCTTGGCCAGGTCGAGCGCAAACGCCGCCCGCTCGGCCTCGACGCGGTTGTCCGACGGGTGTTTCCGCCGGTGCGGGCTGTCCGGAACCCGGTCCACATAAGGCCCATAACCGACCACGTCATCAGCCTCGGCCAGTGCAGCCTGCGCCTCGGGAGTCAGCCACTCCTGCCCAGCCGGCCCCAGTCCGACGACCGTCACCTCGCCTCGGCCGTCCTGCGACACCGGCGTTTCAGTCGGAGCGGCTGTGCCGGTCAGAGCGGCCTTGCTCGGCAGCAGGGCCAGGGAGAAGTAGGGGACCGTCGACGGGTCGATGTCCGCGACCTTGCCGGAGCGCTCGCGATCGGTGGTCGCCCGCTCGACGTACCAGGCGTCGTCGAGGCGACCGGCCTGCTCCAGCGCGTCCCGGACGCCGGGGAAGGTGCGGCCCAGCTTCATGATGGCCGCGGAGTCGGTGCCGGCCAGTCGCGCTGCGAGCTCTGCTGGTGGCAGGGTGCCGGGCAGGACGGTCAGGGTCTCGTCGCGTTCCATCAGCGGGCGGCCGAGCACCGCCGATGCGGCACTCACCGAAGTAACGCCGGGCACGACCACGGCCTCGTAGCGGTCGGCGAGCCGTTTGTGCATGTGCATGTAGGAGCCGTAGAAGAACGGGTCACCCTCGGCCAGGACCACCACGTCACGGCCCGCGTCCAGATGGGCGGCCAGCCGCTCGGCGCTCTCGGCGTAGAACTCGTCGATCGCGCCCTGGTATCCGCCCGGGTGGTCGGTCGTCTCGGTGGTGACGGGATAGATCAGCGGCTCCTCGATCTGACCCTCACGCAGGTAGGACTCCGCGATGGCCCGCGCATTGCTGCGTCCGTGGCGCGCCGCGTGGTACGCGATCACGTCCGCCGCGCCGATCAGCCGCGCCGCCTTGACGGTGACCAGCTCCGGGTCGCCCGGACCGAGCCCGACCCCGAACAGCCGACCCGCCATGCTACTCCTCCTCCGAGGCGAGGGCGTTGACCGCCGCCGCCGTCATCGCACTGCCACCACGCCGTCCGCGCACGACCAGGAACTCCAGGTCGGAGGCGGCCAGGGCGTCCTTCGACTCGGCCGCGCCGATGAAGCCGACCGGGATGCCCAGCACCGCCGCCGGTCGTGGTGCACCCGCTTCGATCATCTCCAGCAGCCGGAACAGGGCCGTCGGCGCGTTGCCGATCGCAACCACCGCGCCGGCGAGGCGGTCGCCCCACAGGTCGAGCGCTGCGGCGCTGCGGGTGTTGCCGAGCTGCGCCGCGAGGGCGGGCACCGTCGGGTCGCGCAGCGTACAGACGACCTCGTTGCCGGCCGGCAGTCGCTTGCGGGTGACCCCGGAGGCGACCATCTCGGCGTCGCAGAAGATCGGCGCGCCACCGAGCAGCGCCTTGCGTGCCGCGGTCACCACACCCGCGCTGTAGGCGATGTCGGGGACCAGGTCGACCATCCCGCACGCGTGGATCATCCGGACCGCGACCCTCGCCACGTCGGCCGGCAACCCCGACAGGTCGGCTTCCTCCCGGATCGTGGCGAACGACCGCCGGTAGATCTCCGCGCCGTCGTGCACGTACTCCATCTCAGCCCTTCCTCGCGGCGCCGACCAGCGCGCCCACTGCACCTGCCGGTGCGGAGCCGCTGAACTCCGGCGACCGCACCTCGTATCCCGTCCCGGTGGCCTCGACCCGCACGTGCGGCCCGGCCGGGCTCCCGCAACCGCGCTCACAACCGACCCAATGCACGGGCAGGCCCTCGCCCGCGGTGGTCGCGGCATCGGCGTCCGCGCGCACGTCGGCCAGCGATTTCGCGCAGCCCGGCCGCCCGGCGCAGGCGCTCACACCCACCCAGCGCGAGCCCGCCGACACCTCCAGCCCGGCGTCCCGCAGCGCTTCCACCCAGCCCTCGACCTCGGACGCGGGCAGATCGGGCACGACGATCCCGCGCCACGGCGTCACGACCAGGGCCGCGGCCCCCGACAAAACCTTCATCTGTACGGCGGTGAGGCGCCCCAGCGGCACCAGCGCACCGACGGCCCGGCGCCCGTCCGGCTGGGCGATGGCCCCGATCGGCTCGCGCACCGGCGGCCGAGTGAGGCGAACACGCTCACCCAGGCTCCGGCCCAGCGTGGCGGCAGTGCGTGCGGCGACCCGGGCCGGGCCGTCCGTCAGCTCCCGCACCCGCCAAGCCACACGATCCGCCCCTTGCTGCTGGGCGGTGCGCTCGTCCAGGAATGCGTGGGCGGCCGCCAGCAGCGCCGGGATCACCTCGCCGGTCGGCACCCGCAGGCCGGCGTCGGTGCCCGCGAAGAGGATCGCCACGTCGCCCTGATCGGGGAGCGGCAGCGCTGCCACGTCAGCCGGGAACGCCACGTCCCCCGCGCCGCTGTCGAGCGCAAAAAGGAACCTTCCGGGCAGCGACGCGAGCCGGGGATCCGCGCACAGCGCCTGGTCCAGTCCGGCCACGTCCGGGCCGCCGGCCAGTGGGGACGCGGCTATGTTGCGTACCAGCTCGTGGGTGTCGGAGGGCAGGAGGCCCGCCGAGCGCAGGCGGGCCGCGAGCTGGTCCACCGGAACGTCTTCGAGGGCTCTGAGCTGGAGATTGGCCCGGCTGGTCAGCTCGGCGTGGCCGTCACCCCACTGCTGGGCCAGGACCCGCAGCGCCGCCAGCTGCGCACCGGTCAGCCGCCCACCCGGCAGGCGGACGCGCGCCAGCGGCCCGTCGGCTGCGGCGTGCAACCGCAGGGCGCCCGGGCAGGCGTCCGCATCGGCACGTGGTGATGGCTGAGGCACGGCCCGGATACTACGGATCGGGCCCGACACTTTCCCGGCGACGGTCGGCATCGTCACACCGGCCACCCCGCCTTGACGTCACCCTCACCGGTCGCAAGAGTGGGAGTCCACGTGCGGCGACGCCGCGGAGGAAGCCGGTGCGAGTCCGGCGCGGTCCCGCCACTGTCACAGGGTCCTGATAGACCTTGCAGCCAGGAACTCCGGTCGCCGTGAATTCCTTCGACCCGGGGCGCGGACCCCGAGGGGAGAGCCGTGTTTCTGCTGCTGTCGACGTCCGACACCGACCTGCTGAGCGCCCGTGCCAGCGGCGCCGATTACCGCCTGGCCAATCCGGCCCGCACCGCGGTCGCCGACCTGCCCGCCCTGCTCGACGGGGCCGAGCTGGTCGTCGTCCGCATCCTCGGCGGGCGCCGGGCCTGGGAGGAGGGCCTCGACGCGCTGCTCGCCGGGCCTGTCCCGGTGGTGGTCCTCGGTGGCGAGCAGGCCCCCGACGCCGACCTGATGAAGCTGTCGACCGTGCCCGCGGGGGTGGCGGCCGAGGCGCACGGCTACCTGGCCTACGGCGGCGCGGACAATCTGGCGGCGCTGCACGACTTCCTCTCCGACACGATCCTCCTGACCGGTCACGGGTTCGCCGCGCCCGTGCCCGCGCCCGACTGGGGTCTGCTGCCGCGCGATGCCGCCGACACCACGGGCCCGACGGTCGCGGTGCTCTACTACCGCGCGCACCACATGGCCGGAAACACGAACTTTGTCGAGGCCCTCTGCCAGGCCCTCGAGGCCAAGGGCGCACGGCCACTGCCGATCTTCACGGCCTCCCTGCGTACGGCGTCACCCGAGCTGCTCGCCGAGCTGCGCAAGGCGGACGCCCTGGTCGTGACCGTGCTCGCCGCCGGTGGCACCAAGCCCGCGACCGTGTCCGCCGGTGGCGACGACGAGGCGTGGGACGTCGGCGTGCTCGCCGACCTCGACGTGCCGATCCTGCAGGGCCTGTGCCTGACCAGCAGCCGCGCCGCGTGGGAGGCCAGCGACGACGGTCTGTCCCCGCTGGACGCGGCGACGCAGGTGGCGATCCCCGAGTTCGACGGCCGGATCATCACCGTGCCGTTCTCGTTCAAGGAGATCGACCCCGACGGGCTCTCCGTCTACGTGCCGGATCCCGAGCGTGCCGCACGGGTCGCCGGCATCGCCGTCGCCCACGCCCGGCTGCGGCACATCCCGCCGGCCGAGCGGCGGATCGTGGTCATGCTCTCCGCGTACCCGACCAAGCATTCGAGGATCGGTAATGCCGTCGGGCTCGACACTCCGGTCTCGACGGTCCGCCTGCTCCAGGCCATGCAGGAGCGCGGTTACCAGGTCGGGGAGTTTCCGGGAGTGGCCGAGAGTGACGGCGACAAGCTCATCCACGCGCTGATCGCGGCCGGTGGTCAGGACCCGGACTGGCTGACCGAGGACCAGCTCGCCGGCAACCCGGTCCGCATCTCCGGCGACTCGTACCGTTCGTGGTTCGCGACGCTGCCGGCCGACCTGCGCGAGTCGATGGAGCAGCACTGGGGGCAGGCGCCCGGTGAGCTCTACGTCGACCAGGACGACATCGTGCTCGCCGCCCTGCGCGGTGAGAACGTCGTCGTGATGGTCCAGCCGCCGCGGGGTTTCGGTGCCAACCCGGTCGCGATCTACCACGACCCGGATCTGCCGCCGAGCCATCACTACCTCGCTGCGTACAGGTGGGTGGCCGAGGAGTTCGGCGCGCACGCGGTCGTGCACGTCGGTAAGCACGGCAACCTCGAATGGCTGCCCGGCAAGAACGTCGGCATGTCCGCCTCGGACGGCACCGACGCGGCCCTCGGTGACCTGCCGCTGATCTACCCGTTCCTGGTCAACGACCCGGGCGAGGGCACCCAGGCCAAGCGCCGCGCCCACGCCACCCTGGTCGACCACCTGATCCCGCCGATGGCCCGCGCCGAGTCGTACGGCGACGTCGCCCGGCTCGAGCAGTTGCTCGACGAGCACGCCAACATCGCCGCCCTCGACCCGGCGAAGCTGCCCGCGATCCGCGCCCAGATCTGGACGCTGATCCAGGCGGCCAAGATGGACCACGACCTCGGACTCGACAACCGCCCCGACGACGAGGAGTTCGACGAGTTCATCCTCCACGTCGACGGCTGGCTCTGCGAGATCAAGGACGTGCAGATCCGCGACGGCCTGCACATCCTCGGCGCCGCCCCGACCGGCGAAGCCCGGGTCAACCTGGTGCTCGCGATGCTGCGCGCCCGGCAGATGTGGGCCGGTCAGGTCGCCGCCCTGCCAGGTCTGCGCGAGGCGCTGGGCCTGGCCGAGGAGGCGTCCACCGCCGAGACCGACGCTGTCGAGGCGCAGGCTCACGCGCTGGTTGCCGCCATGGAGGAGCGTGGCTGGGAACCGGCTGCCGCCGCGGAGGTCACCGACGACGAGACGGTGGCGAACGTCCTGCGTTTTGCCGCCACCGAGGTGGTGCCCCGGCTCGCGCGAACGACCGACGAGCTGACCAACGTCCTGCACGCCCTCGACGGCGGATACGTGCCGGCCGGGCCGAGCGGCTCACCGCTGCGCGGCCTGATCAACGTGCTCCCGACCGGCCGCAACTTCTACTCCGTCGACCCCAAGGCCATCCCGAGCATGCTGGCCTGGGAGACCGGGCAGGCCATGGCGGAGTCGCTGCTCACCCGCTACCGCAGCGACTACGGCGACTGGCCGCGGTCCGTCGGGCTCTCGGCCTGGGGCACCAGCGCCATGCGCACGGCGGGTGACGACATCGCCGAGATCCTGGCGCTGATGGGCGTACGCCCGATCTGGGACCAGGCCTCACGTCGCGTGACGGGCATGGAGCCGATCACGCTCGACGAGCTCGGCCGGCCCCGCATCGACGTGACGGTCCGCATCTCCGGCTTCTTCCGCGACGCGTTCCCGCACGTGGTGGCGATGCTGGACGACGCCGTCGGCCTGGTCGCGGGTCTCGACGAGCCGCTGGAGCAGAACTTCGTGCGGGCGCACGCCCTCGCGGACGTCACCGCGGAGAAGACGTGGCGCCAGGCGACCACACGCATCTTCGGCTCACGGCCCGGTGCGTACGGCGCGGGCATCCTGCCCCTGATCGACAGCCGCAACTGGCGCGGCGACGCGGATCTGGCCGAGGTCTACGCCGTGTGGGGCGGTTTTGCCTACGGTCGCGGACTGGACGGCGTCGAGGCGCGGGGTGACATGGAAACCGCGTACCGGCGGATCGAGGTCGCGGCGAAGAACATCGACACCCGCGAGCACGACATCGCCGACTCCGACGACTACTTCCAGTACCACGGCGGCATGATCGCCACGGTGCGGGCGCTGACCGGGCGGGCGCCGGCGGCGTACATCGGCGACTCCACCAACCCGGACGCCACCAAGACCCGCAGCCTGACCGAGGAGACCGCCCGCGTCTTCCGCGCCCGCGTGGTCAACCCGCGCTGGATCGCCGCGATGCGCCGCCACGGTTACAAGGGCGCCTTCGAACTGGCCGCAACGGTCGACTACCTCTTCGGGTACGACGCCACCGCGGGCGTGGTCGCCGACTGGATGTACGAGCAGCTGGCCGCGACGTACGTCCTCGACCCGGAAAACCAGAAGTTCATGACCCAGTCGAACCCGTGGGCCCTGCACAGCATCACGGAACGACTGCTGGAGGCCGCGGACCGCAAACTCTGGGACTCTCCCGACCCGGACACCCTGGCCGCCCTCCAACAGGTCTACCTCCAGACCGAAGGCGATCTGGAGGGCGACGAATAACACCGGACTGGTTCACACTCCGCCACGCCTACGGCCGCGCGACGGACACACCGAAGCACCTCGAAGCCCTCGAGCACGGTGACCCCGAGGCGCGGCGGGCGGCGTTGGAACATCTCGAAGTGGCGGTGCTGCACCAGGGTTCCCCCGAAACGGCCGCGCCACCGGTGGTCCGCGCCGTCGGTGCGCTTCTCGTCGACGGCCGCGCCCACCCGGACGTGGTCGACGGCCTGATCGAGTTCCTCGGCTACGCCGGCCGATGCGTGCTGTATTCGGCCGAACTCGGTGAAGCCGTGGCCGAGGTCTATGCGGCGATACAGCCGATGCTCGAGTGGGGCCTGCCGTTTCCCCTGGCGGACAGCCTGGTGGCAATGGCTTGCACACCACTCCTGGCCGCGCAGCGTGCCGAGCTCGCCGCCGCGATCCGACGCCAGGCCGCCGAGTTTCCTCCGGGTCCCCTGGCCGCGCCGGGAGCGGCGGACTGGGTGCGGTTGCTGGCTGAGCTGGGTGAGGACGTTCGTGACCGGCTCGACGACCCGGATCCGGCGGTGCGGTTGCGGGCCGCGCTGGCCACGGAGGACGAGCCGGCTGCCCGGCGGATCATCCTGGCGGCGCTGCGGACGCCTCCACCGCGCGGCGTTCACGTGTCGGAGCTGGTGGGCGCGGCGATACGGGTGGCGGGAAGCTTCGCGGAGATATCCGAGGCCGCGTGCGCCGTTGTTGCCCGCGCACGGTGGACCGGGTTCGGGGACGACTGGGGGCCGCTGGTGGCGTTTGCTTTTCTGCGGCCGTACCGGGGTCGGTTGGACGACGCCCAGCGTGAGCTGGTCCGGGCGCTGGTGGCGAACGATGATCTGTGGGATCCGGCCAACGGCAGCGTCGGGCTGGTGTACCGGCAGGCCGGACTGCCCTACGACCGGGCAGAGTGCCGCTCAGCCCTGACGGCGACGTAGCAGGTAGGTGTCCATGATCCAGCCGTGGCGCTCGCGAGCCTCCGCACGCACCCGGCGAATCTCGTCGGCTACCTCGTCGAGCGGGCCGGAGACGAGCAGCTCGTCCTCGGTGCCGAGGTAGGCGCCCCAGAAGATGTCGACATTCGCCCCGTCGACCGTGCCGAACGTCTGGTGCGCGTCGAGCATGACCACTACGTCGTCCACGCCGGCCGGCCACTCCTCGGCCAGACGCCGGCCGGTCGTGACCTGGAACGGCTGACCGACCCGGTTCAGGCCGATCTTGTGCCGCGCGGCGAGGGTCGACACGCTGCTGACGCCGGGGATCACCTCGTACTCGAAGGTGGTCGCGCCACGCGCCAGGATCTCGTCCAGAATGCTGATCGTCGAGTCGTAGAGCGACGGATCACCCCAGACGAGGAACGCACCCGTCTCCTCGTCGAGCAGGTGCTCACTGATCAAGGCCTCGGTGACCTCGGAACGGCGGTGCCGCCAGTCGGCGATGGTGCCCTCGTAGTCGGCAGGGGCGCGGTTACGGTCGGGGTCGCGGCCCTCGGCGATGCGCCGGCTCGGACGGCCGTAAGCCTTGAGCATCTTGCGGCGCAGCTCGATCATGCTTTCCTTGGCCTCGCCCTTGTCGAGGAGAAAAAACACGTCGGTCCGGCCGATGGCCTTCGCCGCCTGCAGGGTCAGCTGGTCCGGATCACCCGCACCGATCCCGATCACGTAGATCTTCCGCACCCCAGCAGTCTGCCCCACACCGCGGACCTGTCACCGCGGGACCCTCATCGGCCGGTGACATCGCGGGCCCAGGAAGGGCTCGGCCGCGGTTTCACGACCACGCTCGCACCCGCGTCGACCAGGACGGCACCGAGCCGGTCGGCGCTCTCGCTGGTCAGGTCGTCCCAGACCGGTCGGGAGGGATCCTCGGCCCGCTGAAGTGCCTGACCAAAATCCAGGCCACCGTGCTCCCTCAGCTGCGCAACCACCTGAAAACGGTCCCGCCCGGGGTCGGTGACAAACACCGCGGTGGCGCCCCCATGCGCTACCTGCCACGGCGCCGGGTTGCCGTGCCGCACATAGCGCCACCATTCCCTCGACCCCAGAGCGCCGAAGACCAGAACAAAAGCCAACGACTGGATCGTGTAAGCCACCAGCTCGGGAGTCACGGCTGAGGAGAAGGCGCTCAAAGCGTTCAGCCCGACAACAACGATGAGGCGCGGAGCGGCGCGGCGAAGCATCCCTGCGATGACACGGGCCGGGCGGCTGGCGGGTGCGCGCTCCGGTTCGTCAACCACAGATTTCCGCCCCTCGGTCACCGCTATCGCACGACATCGTACGAAGTAGGAAGGCGGGAGTCGTCACCTGGAAAGGCGAATACCGGGCGCCAAACCGCCTGCTGCTACCGCGTGCGGGACGCCGACGCCCCGGTTAGTAAGTGTTTACTAACCGGCTGCGCCACGCCGGGGCTGCTCCGCGCCGGGCTGCGGCGGGCCGCGCCGGGCCGGGCTGCGCCGGGCTGCGCCGGGCCGGGCTGCGCCGGGCTGCGCCGGGCCGGGCTGCGCCGGGCTGCGCCGGGCTGCGGCGGGCCGCGCCGGGCTGCGCCGGGCCGCGCCGGGCCGGGCTGCGCCGCGCTGGAAGGTGCCGGGCCGGTTGCGCTGGGCTTCGCCGCGTTGAGTTGGGTTTGGGGCGTGCTGGGATGTCTTGGGCTGCGCCGGGCTGCGCCGCGCTGCGCCGGGCTGCGCCGGGCCGCGCCGGGCCGCGCCGGGCCGCGCCGGGCTGCGCCGCGCTGGGTTGCGCCGCGCTGGGTTGCGCCGCGCTGGGTTGCGCCGCGCTGGGTTGCGCCGCGTTGGGATGTGCCGGACTGGGCTGGGCTGAGTCAGACCGCGACCGCGGCCGCCCGCGCATGCTCGACGGCCACCTGTACAGCGCCGTGCAGCGCAGCGTCCGTCCCCAGCCCTCCGTACTCGATCCGGGTCGGCCCAGGAAACGAGATAGCCTCCCGCACCCGGGGGAGCAGCGCCGGATGTGTCCCCACCGGCCCGCCCAGCAGCACCAGTGCCGGATCGACCACCGCAGCCACCGAGTTGATCGCCCGTGCCACCGCCTCCGCGAGCACCCGCAGCGCAGCCTCGTCGCCGCGGTCGAGCAACATCAACGCCGCTGCTACGTCGTTCGAAGGCGCATCGGTACGGCCGAGTCCACCGGCAGCAAGGTCGGCCGCGATCGTCGGTGCCGACGCGCCCGGCAGGTAGCCGATCTCGCCGGCCAGCCCGTGGGCTCCGCGGATCAACTGGTCGCCGATGTAGAGGCCGACGCCGAGACCGGCTCCGACGTAGACGTACGCGAAGCTGGCCTCGCCCGTCGCCCGGCCGGCGCGGTGTTCGGCGAGCGCGGCGAGGTTGACGTCGTTGTCGACCAGGACCGGGGCTTTGACCAGGTCGCCGATCATCGAGGTCGGGCTGAGGAGACCTTCCGGGAACGGCGTACCGGCCAGGGGGACCGTCTGGTGCGTGACCGGGTCGACCGGGTTGGCGATCGAGACGCCGACCGCGCGCAGCGGACCCGCCCCCGCGGGGATCGCCTGGACCGCCGCGCGCACGCTCTCGACCAGCGCGGACACGTCGCCCGGCGGGGTCGGGCGGCGGCGGAGATCGGACAGGGTGGCACCGGAGAGGTCGGCGGTGCGGGCGTGGACGCCGGACTGGTCGAGTTCGAGGCCCAGGACCCAGCCGGCCTGCGCGCCCAGCGAGTAGAACGTGCCGACGCGACCGCGGCGGCCGGTCTCCTTGAGGCCTGTTGCGTCGAGCAGGCCGGCCTCGACCAGGCGACGGACAGCTTCCGAAACCGTGGGCCTCGAGTAGCCGGTGACGTCGGCGAGCTCGGCGCGGGTGGTGCGGCCCTGGCGGATGGTTTCGTCGAGGAGGCGGCGGTCGGTGGCTTCGCGGAGAACCGTCTGCGGCAGTGCTCGGCCGACTTCGTTCACACCCACCCCTTGTGATCTTCCCCGTGCCTCTCTTACATTAGGACAAGCTTCTAGTTAGGTCACCTAATCAAATCGCCCAGGGAGGCACCCAGTGATCACCGCACCGGACGACATCCCCGCCGCCATCCGCGAGACCAAGGCCAAGCTCCGCGCTCAGGTCGGTGACGTCGCCGGCGCGTTTGCGCAGGCCGAGGCCGCCGTCCGGGCCGAGGTCGCCGAGGTGGTGGCCCAGCGCGAGCGTGGCGAGGAGGTCTGGCCGGTCGTGCGGTTCGCCGACATCGCCGCCGGCACCGTCCCGGCCGAGACGGTCGAGGCCGTCCGCCGCCGCGGCTGCGCGGTCGTCAAGGGCACCTTCCCGCGCGCCCGCGCCGAGGCCTGGGACGCCGAGCTCGTCTCCTACCTGGACCGCAACAACTTCGCCGACACCTACCGCTACGTCGACGACGGCGTGTTCGGTGGTCTCGCCGCGAGCAAGCCGTCGATCTTCCCGATCTACTGGTCACGGCCGCAGATGGAGGCGCGTGAGGACGACAACATGGTCGCCGTCCGCGGCTTCCTCAACTCCTTCTGGCAGCACGAATCCGAGGGCAAGATCTGGTTCGACCCCACCCGCGACACCGCGTACCCGGACCGCGTGCGCCGCCGCGAGCCCGGCAGCACCTCGTCGGGCCTGTCGGCCCATACCGACTCGGGGTCGATCGAGCGGTGGCTGCTCCCCGCGTACCAGAAGGTTTTCCGTCATGTTTTTGCCGGCAACCCCGAGGCCTACGACCCGTGGGACGGCGCCTACCGCACCGACGTCCACGAGTACGAGTCGACGGTGATGTGTTCGGCGTTCCGCTCGTTCCAGGGCTGGACCGCACTGTCCGACATGGCGCCGACCGAGGGTGTGCTGCACGTCGTGCCGATCCCGTCGGCGATGGCCTACCTGCTGCTGCGCGCGTTGCAGGACGATGTGGCCGACGACGACCTGTGCGGTGCCGCGAACGGCCAGGCCCTGCCGATCAGCGAACGCTGGCACCCGGCGCTGATGCCCGCCCTGACACCGATCCCCGCGGTCGAGCCCGGCGACACCGTGTGGTGGCACGGCGACATGATCCACTCGGTCGGCGCGGTCGAGGACCAGCAGGGCTGGGGCAACGTCATGTACATCCCGGCCAGCCCGTGGTGCGAGAAGAACGCCGCGTACGCCGCCGAGTGCGGTGAGGCGTTCCTCAAGGGTGTCAGCCCGACCGACTTCGCGGCCGAGGACTACGAGGTCACCTGGTCCGGCCGCCCGTCCGCCGACGACCTCTCGCCGACAGGCCGCGCCCAGCTCGGCCTATGACGGTAAACCAAGGTCGCGTCCGGCTCGGCCTGTGACGCCGACGCCGGTCCAGGGCGGCCGCGGCCAGCGGGCCTGTGACGCCGAGACGGCGCCGCGCTCAGCTCGGCCTATGACACGCTGAGGTAGGTGAGCACGGCCAGCACCCGGCGGTGCCCGTCACCGCTGTCGGGCACCCGCAGTTTCAGCAGGACACTGCGCATGTGGGTCTCGACGGTGCGTTCGGCGAGCGAGAGCCGGGCGGCGATCGCACCGTTCGACCAGCCCTCGGCGGCGTGGGCGAGAACCTCCCGCTCCCGCGGTGTCAGCACGGCGAGCGGGTCGGCGCGCCCGGTCGACGCCAGCAGCGCGGCCACCACCTCGGGGTCGAGCGCGGACCCGCCGGCAGCCACCCGCCGGATCGCGTCGAGAAAATCGTCGACCCCCAGCACCCGGTCCTTCAGCAGATAACCGAACCCCCCGGTCGCCACCAACGGTACGCAGTGACGGGTCTCGACGTGCTGTGACAGCAGCAGTATCGGCAGGCCCGGATGCTCTTCCCGCAGGCGCCGGGCCGCCAGGGCGCCGTCGACCGTCATCGTCGGCGGCATCCGCACGTCGACGACGGCGAAGTCGGGCCGTTGCTCCGCCACAGCTGCCACGAGGGCGTCGGCATCGGCCACCGCCGCCACAACTTCGTGACCGCCCTCGGCGAGCAGCCGGGCAAGGCCCTCGCGGAACAGCGCGGAGTCCTCGGCGAGCACGATCCGCATTCAGATCACCGCTTCGATCCGGGTACCGCCGCCGGGCGGACTGTCCACGGTCAGTTCCCCGCCGAGCGAAGTGACCCGGTCGCGCACGGAGGTCAGCCCGAAGCCCGGGCTGGTGCCGCCAACGCCGTCGTCGGTCACCTCGATCCGCAGGCCGGGACCGCACGGCTCGACGACAACGCTGATGCCGGTGGCCCGCGCATGTTTCATCGCATTGGTCAGCGCCTCGGCAACCAGGAAGTACGCCGTGGTGGCCACCGCCTCGGACGGATCCAGCTCCGGCACGACGAGGCTGACCGGCACCGAACTGTCGGCAGCCAACGCCCGCAGCGCCGCGGCCAGCCCGTCCTCGAGCCGCGCGGGCCGGATGCCGTGCGCCAGCCGCCGCAGATCGGCAACGGTGGCAGCGAGCGTGCTGACGGCAGCCTCCAGATCCTGATGGGCGGTCAGCGCGGGATCGATGCCGCGCTGCACCGACCGCAGCCGCATCCCGACCGCGATCAACTGCTGCTGCGCACCGTCATGCAGATCCCGCGCAAGACGGTGCCGCTCGGCCGCCCCGGCAAGCGCAAGCCGTGACCGGCCCGCTCGAGCATCGTCGAGCGCAAGCCGCAACTCGAGCCGTAGACGACTCACCTCGATCGGCAGCCGCGCCTGCAGAGCGGCCTCACGAGCACGCCGCAACCGCCGCGCCGACGAGATCCCCAGAACGATGACCCCGACCTCACTGTCACCTGTCCGCAAAGGAACCCGCACCGCTTCCGCCCCCACCCCACCGGAAAGCCGAGCGGAAAGGCCCGCCCCGACCGGAGCTTGCGCCTGCCCAGCAAGCCCCGGCCCGGCAGCAAGCCCCGGCCCGGCAGCAAGCCCCGGCCCGGCAGCAAGCCCCGGCCCGGCAGCAAGCCCCGGCCCGGCAGCAAGGCCCGGCCCGGCAGCAACGCCCGGCGGGGCAGGAACGCCCGGCCCGGCCAGATGGACCGGCTCCGAAGGTGGTCCGAGCTCGGCCGGCCGCCCGGCAAGGTCGACATAAACGCCGGGCGGACTACCCGGCAGCCGCACGAGAAGCCGGAGCCCCTCATCCCGAAGGACCGCACGCAGCACGCTCTCCGTCTCCTCCGGCTCAGCCTCACCACCCCGAACCCGCCGGACGAATTGCTCAATACGAGCCCGGCTGACCGTGCCGTCCCGGTCGACGACCCGGCCGACCAGTTCGTTGAGCAGCCGGTGCAGCGGCAGCAGGCACATCGCGGTGACGAAGGCCGCCCCGGTGAGCCCGGCCGTCGAGTCCGGTCCGGCGATCTGGGCGACACCGGCCACCACCGCCGCGAAGATCGCTGCCGAGACCACGGACGTGCCGAGCCAGGCCAGCGTTGTGCCCAGCAGGCGGTCGACGTCGAAGAGATCGTGCCGGACGACGGCGATCGCGATCGCGCCCGGCACCGCGAGCACCATCATGGCCAGGAAACCCACGTAGGCCACCCCGGTCGGCGCACCGAGGATCTCCGCGATCCATCCGGCGGCGAGCAGCACCGGTACGGTCAACGCGCCGAGCAGCAACCATCGCAGTTGGGTGCGGAGCATTTCTCCGCCGCGCCGATAGCGGATCACCAGGCTGGTCACCGCCAGCGCCACGGCGGCGAGCACGGAGCACAGGGCCGGGACGAGGAGCCCGAAGAACACCGCGTCGGGCACCCGAATGGCAAATACGCCCGGCTCGTTGGACTGCGGCTGCAGCAGCGAGATCGTCAGGTTGACGGAGATGCCGGCGACCACGCAGAACGCGATCACGCCCCGCCACCGTCGCCCCGGGAGCAGTCCGTCGGGGAAGACCAGGCACAGGCTGACAAAACCGGCCAGGTTCCACACCCAGACGCCGGACTGGACAACGGCGAACCACGTCGCCGCCGGCCAGGGGTCGGCGGTCAGCGTGGTCTCACCCCAGCCTTCGATCGTGAACACGACCGCGGGCGCGGCACCGACCCAGCTCAGCGCGGCACCGACGGGACCGGTCCGCACGCGCCACGACAGCAGCAGGCCGATCACGACCGGAACGCCGAGCAGCACCGAGTCCGTCGCCCATTCGACCGGGGACAGCGGCCGGGCCGGGCTGAAGGTGAGCCCGGCCAGCAGCGTGACGGCCGTGGCGTAGACCAGCACGGGCAGCAGGGCGCGCCTGCGCATCCGGCCCACGGCGATCATCGCGTCATCATCACCCCCGAGCACCGTCCGAGTCATCAGTGGCAGCACGTAGCCCAGGTCCGGCGCTGGCCCGGATGTGCGCGACGGGCCTCCTCGGCGAATCTGGTGGCCCGTTCACCTCGGAGGGAATCTCATGGAACTGATCGTCACGGTGCTCGTCGCGTTCCCGCTCGGTTTTGCCGTCCGGAACCGCATGGCCGCCTTTGTCGCCTACATCGCCGTCCACTCCTTCGTTTTCACCTTCCAGACCGCGCAGCTCGTCCGGGCCTGGGTCGGCGGGGACCATTCGGCCTTCCCGGCCGACGGCGACGTCGTCCCGTGGTCCTACCTGATCGTCAACGCCGTGATCTACGCCGCCGGCCTCGGCCTGGTCGCCCTCGGCCACCGCCTCCGCTCCCGCCGCACGAACACCAATCCAAAGGCAGCCGACCTCGCGGTCTAATCCGGCAGGATCGGGACGGAGGGGTTCAGGTCGTGTCCCAGTGACGCGGCTCGTTTGACCGAGGACGAGCCGAACCTGTCCCGGACCTTGTCGAGGGCCGTGTCCAGGCCGTCCTCGACCTGCACGTCGAAGGGCAGCTCCAGCTGGACGGCACCGTCGCTGTCCAGGTTGCCGACCGCGACGCCGACCAGCGTCAGGCCGCGTTCGTCGATCAACGGCCGGGCCTCGCGGAGCAGCTGCCGGGCGGTCTCCAGGATCGTCCGGGTCTGCATCGTGGCCTTGAGCAGGCTGCGGGAGCGGGTCGCCCGGGTGAAGTCGCCGAACCGCAGGCGGAGCGTGATCGTGCGTCCGGCCCGGTGGGCCGAGCGCATGCGGCGGGTGACGCGGTCGACCAGGGCGGCGAGGGTGGCCTCGACCTCTTCGAACGGGCGGGGCCGCCGGCCCAGCGCGCACTGCGAGCCGATCGAGCCGCGCCGGTGGCCGGTGCGGACGCGGCGGGAGTCGTGGTTGTGGGCGAGGGCGTGCAGGTGGCGTCCGGCGTGGGCGCCGAGCATGGTGACCAGGGCCGCCTCGCCGATGCGGGCGACGTGGCCGACGGTGAAGATGTGGCGCTCGCGCAGCTTGCCGGCGGTGACGGGCCCGACGCCCCAGAGGCGTTCGATGGGCAGGGGGTGCAGGAAGGCCAGTTCTTGGCCGGGCGGCACGACGAGCAGACCGTCGGGCTTGCCGACCCCGCTGGCCACCTTGGCCAGGAACTTGGTGCGGGCCACCCCGACAGTGATCGGCAGTCCGGCGCGGTCGCGGACCTCGTTGCGCAGGCGGGCGGCGATGGCCGCGGGCGTGCCGCGGATCTTGAGGAGACCGGCGACCTCGAGGAACGCCTCGTCGATGGAGATGCCCTCGACGATCGGTGTGGTGTCGTGGAACACCTCGAAGACCAGCTTGCTGGCCGCGGAGTAGGCCGACATGCGCGGCGGCACGACGATCGCCTGCGGGCACAGCGCCCGGGCCTGCGCGAGGCCCATCGGCGTCCGCACGCCGTACGCCTTGGCCTCGTAGCTCGCGGCCAGCACCACCCCGCCGCCGACCAGCACCGGCCGGCCGCGCAGGGAAGGGTCGTCGCGCTGCTCGACCGAGGCGTAGAAGGAGTCGAGGTCGGCGTGCAGGATGGTCGCCTGGTCGGACACGCGGTCATCTTCGCACACATGTTCGAACGACGCGCCGCGCAAGGATGGGAAAATGACAACACGACCACCGCTGGCCGAGCGCCTCGACCTGCAACCCCACCCCGAGGGTGGCTGGTTCCGCGAGACCTTCCGGTCCGCGGTCACCTTCACCCCCGACGGGT
Source organism: Amorphoplanes friuliensis DSM 7358 (assembly GCF_000494755.1). NCBI lineage: Bacteria > Bacillati > Actinomycetota > Actinomycetes > Micromonosporales > Micromonosporaceae > Actinoplanes > Actinoplanes friuliensis. The sequence goes on along the minus strand of NC_022657.1, from coordinate 7,398,653 downwards.
ACGCCGGCCCGCGCGCCGCCGCCACCGGGATCTACTTCCTGCTGATGCCGGATCAGTTCTCCGCCTGGCACGTCGTGACCTCGGACGAGCTCTGGTTCCTGCATCAGGGCTCGCTCGAGTTGCGCTTCGGAGGTGCCGGCGCCGGCCCGGAGGAGGGTGGCGAGACAGTGCTGCTGACCGCGGACAACCCTCAGGCGCTGGTGCCGGCGGGCGTCTGGCAGAGCGCGTACCCGGTCGGTGGTGAGCCGGTGCTGGTCAGCTGCGTGGTGTCCCCGGGCTTCGATTTCGAGGACTTCCGGCTGGCCTGAGAACCCCATGGTGTTGCAGGTCACGGGCCGGAACGGAAGGACCAGGGTGGTCCCCCGGTTATCAGACTTGAGTGCCCAACACTCAACTTGAACCGGAGGAAAAGCCATGGTGCTGCGTAACGACTTCGACCGCCTGACGACCCGAGTTTTCGACACCACCACCCGCGGCACCGGCGCCCGTCTCGACGCCTACCGCGACGGTGACTCCTTCTTCATCGACATCGATCTGCCCGGCGTCGACCCGGCCAGCATCGACGTCACGGTGGACCGGAAGGTTCTCACCGTCCGCGCGGAGCGCAAGCGTGTCGAGCGCGAGGGTGTGAAGTACCTCGTCGCCGAGCGCCCGACGGGCCCGGTCAGCCGGCAGGTCTTCCTGTCCGACTCGCTGGACACCGACCGGCTCGACGCCCGCTACGACAACGGTGTGCTGACGCTGAGCATCCCGGTGACCGAGCGTGCGAAGCCGCGCAAGTTCGAGGTTGCCGCCGCCTGACGTCAGGCAGGCAGTTCTGAGGCCGCGTACCCGTCAGGGTGCGCGGCCTCAGCGCACAAACGCGAAGTAGTTGAGGTTGAGAAACTCGTCGCCGTTGTCGGCGGCGAACACCAGGAAGACCGTGTGCCGGCCTTTGGTCGGCTCGATGTCGGTCTCCTGGCTCGCCCAGTCCTGCCAGCCGCCGGTGCCGCGGGCGGACAGCGTGCCCACCGGCGCGTTCGCCGGGCTGTCGATCCGGATCTCGATCCGGCCGTTGCTGCCCTCGTTCGCGTCGGAGGCGACCCGCGCGGCGAACTTCTTCGCCGGTTGGTCGCCGAAGTCGACGTCGTCGAACCGCAGCCAGTCGCCGGCGGCGATCCAGCCGACGTTCTGACCGCCACCCTCGTCCTCGGTCTCCTGGACGTCGGTGCCCTGCTGCCCGGAGGCCGCCTCGGCCTGAAGTGCGGCGTACGCGTCCTTGCCGGGTGTCGCAGGCTCGGTGGTGGCCGGGGCGGTCGACGGTTCGGCCGTCGGCTCGGTCGCAGGCGCCGCGGACGCGGAGACCGGCGCCGGTGGGGGAGCGGCGATCGCGGGTGTGTCCGAGCCGCCCTGCAGCCGCCCGATCAGGTAGCCGAGCAGCACGAGGGCCAATCCGGCTGCGGCGAGCGCGAGCCGGTTGCGGGTGACCCGCGACCGGGAGTGGTAGACACCGGGCGGCGGAGAGGCAGGCGTAGTCATCGGCTCAGCAGGATAGCCCAGTGATCCGGCTACGGCGAAGTTACCCTTCGTGATTGACCGCCTCCGCTGTGAACAGGTGCCCACCGGACCTCCGGGGAAATCGGCAACTGTCTTGAAAACTTTCGAAGATGGGTGCTGAGCTGCATCAACAGGGCGAAGTGCGCCTCTCGGGATCGTGTGGTAACCGCACGGACATCGGCGGACGTCATCGGTTGACAGCTCCGGACGTGCGTACCAATCTGTGTGAGAGCGCTCTCACTCACAGCGGAGCGTGACGGCCAGGGCGCACCCCCCTTCCCTTGTCCGCCCCCGAAGCGGCCTGGCCGGCGCCGGATCCCTCCCGACGGGTCGTCCCCCGACGGGCCGGTGCCACCCGGGGGCCGACCAAGAGGTGGCTATGCGTCTCAACCGGAAAACCCTGCTCGGACTCGCCGTGGCGGCTGTCGCCATCCCCGCCGCCGTCGCGGTGATTCCCACCGCCCAGGCCGCCGCCGGACCGGACCTGCTCCCGCTCACCGTCACCAACAACTCCGGCCGCGGCGAGGCCACGCACCTGTACGTCCTCGGCGTCAGCGGTGACAAGCTCGGCTACGTCAACGAAGGCGGCGCCTTCACGCCGTGGACCGGCGGTGCGAACCCACCCGCACCGGCGCCCGACGTGTCGATCGACGGGCCCGCCAACGGCTCCAGCAAGACGATCTCGGTGCCGAAGGGCATCTCGGGCCGGATGTACATGTCGTTCGGTGGCAAGCTCGACTTCAAGATCAGCCAGGACGGTGGCCTCGTGCAGCCCGCGCCGTGGGCGGCCGGGGACGCGAACAGCAACATCCTGTTCGACTGGAGCGAGTTCACCTACAACGACTCCGGCATCTGGCTGAACAGCTCGCAGGTCGACATGTTCGCCGTGCCGCACTCGGTCAGCGTGACCGGCTCGGACGGGCAGACCGCGAAGACCGGCGAGCTCAAGCCGGGTGGCCGCAACACGGTCATCGACGCCATGAAGGCCGACGCCTCGTTCAGCGGTCTCGTGCAGTCGCGCGAGGACGGCACCGTGCTGCGGGTGCTGGCTCCGGGCAAGGGCGCCGACCGTGGCAACTTCGACCCGAACTACCTGGGCTCCTACATCGACCAGGCCTGGGCCGCGTACACCGGCAAGGACCTGACGGTGAAGCCGTTCGCCGACCAGCCCGACAAGATCTTCAAGGGCCGGACCTCGGGTGACGTCATGACCTTCACGGACTCGACCGGCGCGCAGGTGGCCACGTTCACCAAGCCGAGCACCGCGAACGTCTGGGGCTGCGACGGCAACCTCGGCGCCCCGAACGATCTCGTCGTCGGCCCGATCGCCCGCAGCCTCTGCGCGGCGCTGCAGCGCACCACGCTGGGTACGCAGGACGTCGAGCCCAGCACCGACGCGTCGACGTTCTACCGGAACGACCCGACCAACCTGTACAACAAGGTGATCCACGAGCAGATGGTCGACGGCAAGGCGTACGCCTTCGCCTTCGACGACGTGGCCAACCAGGAGTCGCTGGTGCACAGCGGCGACCCGACGTCGATCGGCATCACGCTGACGCCGTTCAACTAGAGGTTCACGGAAAAGGGGCGGCCGGTCGGCCGCCCCTTTTTGATGCCCGGAGGTCAGATCTTCGGGATCAGGACCTTGGCGATCTTCTTCGCCTTGGCCAGGTTCTCCTCGTCGCTGTCACCGCGGTTGTAGACGTCGATCGACACCGTGCCGTAGAGCACGAAGAGATGCCCGCCCAGCGCGAACGCGTTCTCACCGACACCGTCCACCGGCTCCGCCTCGGCGATGCTGGTCTGGAAATCAGCCTCGGTGGTCCGGCTCAGGAAGACCGCCAGCTGACCGCTGGGCTGCTGCCACTGGCAGTACCGGGTCGAGTCGCCGTCCTTGACCCCGTCCTCGTCGATCTGGCTGATCTCGCGTCCGGTGAGGTCCTTGACCTCGGACTTGCTCAGCAGCGTGCACGGGTCCGGGATGTCGCCCGAGTCCTTGACCGAGTCACCGAGACCACTGTCGGAAGCAGGGGAGGACGTCGGTGTCGGGGCGGGGGCGGCGGCACTGCCGGCGGCGTCGGAGAGGGCACCACAACCGGAGAGGACAACAAGACTGGCGGCGACGGCGACAAGGGCGGCAAGCGGGCGGCGGTTCATGTCTCTCCCTGGGTGGACGCTGCGTGGTGCGGCGTTCGCCCAGGTTGCCGGTTGGCAGGGGCCATCGGAAGATCCGGAGCCCCGGGTTGACACGTATGCGGGAGAACTTCAGCCGTTAGGTGTCAGCGCGGTGAGAATCTCCTCGGCCCGCTCACCCGCGGCGCGGGGATCGCCGTCCGGTGAGCCGATGAACGGATCCCAGTTGAGGTCGTAGAACAACTCGGTGACGCCGGCCTCCTCGTACAGGCGGGCGCCGCCGCGGATCTGATCCCAGGTGCCCGACAGCGGCACGTTGTCGTCGCGCAGGCCGGCTTGGACAACTCCACGCACGATGATGCGTACCGAATCGGGGTCCCGGCCGGACTCCTCGGCCGCCCGGCGGACGATCTGGGTGCCCCGGGCGATGTCGTCCAGACTCGCCTTGCTGCTGCTCACCCAGCCGTCGGCGATCCGCCCGGCCCGCCGCAACGCGACGTCCGCGGTGCCGCCCAGCAGGATCGGCGGCCCGCCCGCCTGCACCGGTGGCGGCGCCATGACACTCGGCGGCACGGTGTAGAACTCCCCGGCGTGACTGACTTGCCCACCGCGGAACAGGGTCCGGAGCACAGCCAGATATTCCTCGGTACGCCGCCCGCGCGGGTTCGGGTCCGACCCCGTGGCGGCGAACTCCACCTCGGACCATCCGGTGCCCAGCCCCAGGTCGAAGCGGCCGCCCGACAGCACGTCGAGGGTGCTGGCCTGCTTGGCGAGGTAGGTCGGTGACACGTACGGCAGGTTGATCACGGCGACGCCGAGCCGGATCTGCGTGGTGCGCGCGGCGGCGTAGGTCAGCGCGAGCAGCGGATCGAGCACACTTTGATAGACCGGCGCGAGGTTCTGATCGGCGCCGGCGAGCAGCCGCTGGAACGACCACAGCGTGTGGTAGCCGAGCTCCTCGGCCCGCATCGCGAACCCGGTCACCGACAGCGGATCCGCCCACACCCCGGACACCGGGCAGCCACAGCTGATCAACATGCGGACACCGTACTGCCGCTCCCGGTTCCCGGCCACCGACCGGGCACCAGGAGCGGCAGGCCGCTGTGCTGGAGATCAGCGCTGTGGATCAGCCCGCGAGCAGCCGGCCCACCTCCGCGGCCCGGTCGCCGAGCGCCGACCGCAGCGCCGCCGCGGCATCCTCGGTCGACAGGCCGCTGCCCAGCGCGTCGAGCGCCTCGGCCGGCGTGACCTGGGTGCTGACCGGTGCGACCGGCTGGCCCTTGGCCAGGGCGTCGACCGTCGCCTGGACGTTCTCCACCTGGTCACGGATCTGGTATCCCAGGGTCGCGGCCAGCACCGCGCGGTTGAGCGCGTAGTTCGGTCCGAAGGTCGGGTTGGACTTGAAGCCGACCGGGTCCGGGTTGGCCACACCGCCCGCCTTCACCCGGCCGCTCGAGTCGGTGCCCGGGTCGTAGGTCAGGACAGCAACGGCCAGGGCCTCCCGCCCCGCCGCGCTGCGCGCCCACTCGGTCATCCAGGCGTTGAACTCGCTCTTCGTCACGTCTTCCTCCAGCAGTCCCCAGGGGCTCGTGTCGCTCTCCTGGGCAGTGGTGTACCGCGCAGAGAAGTGCGCGTGCTCGGTGTGCGGACTGGCCCCGGTGTATTCGCGGGCGGTCCAGCCCCACGACCGCGACCAGATGCGCCGGTTGTAGATGACGTTCTGCAGCCGGTTGTCGCGGCCCTCGCGGTGCCGGGTGATGATGATCTCCAGGCACCGGTTCATCGTCCAGCCGGACCGGCGCAGGTTGTGGTCCACGTCGATCGCGTGGACCTCGTTCCTCTTGTCGGCGTCCTCGTACGGCGTGTTGCCGGTCTCGTCGGGATTGTGGTCCGACGAGGCCGCGGCGTGTGAGGTGTCGCCGATGGAGCCGTCGCTCGCCTTGTCACGGTTCGGGGCGAGCTGGTTGAACTCATTGCGGAGAGTCACCAGGCACGGCACCAGAATCCAGCTGGCCATCGGGCTCCACCTCCCAGGGGTCGGCAACGGGTTCGCCCGCGTACTCCTCGCCGGGGCCCGGATCGTGGGCCTCGGCGTACTTTTTACCCTCGGCTACGTCCTGCGCGGAGAGCGGGGACTGCCGTTGCGGGTCGGTCATTCTCCTTTTGCTCCTGTCCGGTCGTTATCGGACCGGTTGGTCCGATGATGGCGCGTTTTCGCGGCGCGTGAGTACCCCGACCGGGCGACGGTGATTCTGGTTCAACCGGTAATCACCGTCTTCTGAGAAATGCCGGGCAACCGTGTCGCACGGTCGTGAGAGGGTCACGGCATGGCGCTGACGCTGGTGGAAATGGACGATGAGGACTTCGCGCGCCGTCGCGGTCCGATGGTGACCGGTTACGCGGAGGCGATCTCCACCGCGCGGGGGCTCTCCGTGCCGGAGGCGGAGGCCGAGTCCGAACGGGACATCGCCGACCGCCTGCCCCGGGGTGCGGCGACCCGCGGCCAGCTGCTGCGCAAGGCCGTCGTGGACGATGCCGAGGTCGGCTGGATCTGGATCTCACTCCCCAGCTCGACCATGCCGGAGATGGCGTGGATCAGCGACATCGAGGTCGACACCGGTCACCGCACGCGCGGTCACGGCGCCGCGATCATCACGGCCGTCGAGGCCGAGCTGGTCGAGCTGGGGGTTCCCCGGCTCGGGCTGAACGTCTTCGGTGACAACCCGACCGCCGCCCGGCTCTACACGCGGCTCGGTTTCGAGGTGACCGCCCGGCAGCTGGCCCGCTCGCTGGCCGACGTGCCGGCCGCACCAGGGATCGAGCTGGTGCCGATGGCCGACTACGAGAGCCGCATCGAGACGCTGTTCGCCGACTACGCCCGCGATCTGGTGGAGGAGCAGGGCATCTGGCACGGCGAGGCCGAGGAACGCGCGGGCCGCCGCCTGGCCGAGCTGCTGCCGCACGGGCGCGGCACCGAGGGCATGATCCTGCGGACGGTGCTGGCCAAGGGTGAGCCGGTCGGCTGGCTCTGGGCCGCGATGCCGGCCCCGCCGAGACCCGGCATGGGCTGGCTGCACAACCTCGACATCGACGAGCCGTTCCGCTCCCGGGGCTACGGCGCGGGAGCCATCGCCGCGGTCGAGGCGGAGCTGGTGCACCGCGGTGTCCGCAGCCTGGGTCTCAACGTGCACGGCGCCAACGACCGCGCCCGGAAGCTCTACGAACGGCTGGGTTACGAGCTGCTGGCCCAGCAGATGGCGAAGGATCTGCCGGCTCTGTAGGAGATCAGTGCAGGCGCAGCGAGCCGGCGTAGCTCTCGGTCGCGGCCACCTTGAGCAGGCGGCTCTGCGTGCGGGCGACGTCGGCCGGTTTCACCTGGCGCAGCAGCGCATTGACGCCCGGGTCGAGCGTCCGGGTGACGATCACCGCGGGGGAGATCTGGCCGACGACGGCCCGCCCCGGTGCGGTCGCGAGCGGGCTGAGCCGGAGCCCGGCCAGCTCGGGCGGGATGACGGTCGGCATCGAGTGCCAGACCGCCACGTCGACGTCGCCGGCCAGGACCGCGGCCGGTGCCAGCACGAAGGGGCACTGGACGTACTCGGGGTCACGGTCGCCGAACTCGGCCTCGCTGAGCCGCTGGTGGTCGTCGGAGTTGCGGTCGATGCCGACCCGGAGGCGACCCTGCGGCTTGCGACCGGCGTGCTCGACCACCACCAGCGAACCGTTCGAGTAGAACGTGCCCGGGCCCAGGTCGAGGCCGCTGAGACCGGGGAGGTTTTCCCGGTGCCTGTCCAGGGCGCCGGCCGAGGTGACCGTGGCGTGGAAACGCTCCTGGTAGACGTCCTCGAGCCGGGTCCGCGCGCCGGGCCGGAACGCGGCCACGACCGAGACGCCGACGTCGTGCAGCGCGGCCTGCACGACCTCGAGAATGCCCTGCTGCTCGACCGGCCCCTGCGGCGGCAGGATCAACCGGAAGTTGCCGAGGGCGGCGGCGTTCCACAACTGACCGACGTCGCGGCCGGTGACGATCGTGCCCTGATGACCGCGGGCGGTCAGCGTCACCGCACCGCTGTCCTGGAGGTTGCGGAGTGCCTTCACCACCGTGCCGGTGCCCGCACCCGTGCTGAGCTGCAACTCCTGCACGGTCGGGATGCGCTGGCCCACCTCGCGGGCCAGCAGCACCTGCGCGACGTGCGCGCGGACGTCCGGTTTCACGGATGCGGTCATCGGCGGCCGAATCCGAGCTTGCCGGGGTTGAGCAGGCCGGCCGGGTCGAGACCGTCCTTGAGCTTCTGCAGCACGGGATAACCGGTGCCGAGGGACTCGCGGACCCACGGCTGCCGGGCCAGGCCGCCGCCGTGGTGGTGGGAGATCTCGCCGTCGTGCGCGACGACCACCTTCATGGCCCGGGCCCAGATCTCCTCGAGGCGGGCGAGCGCGGTCTCGTCGTCGTCCGCGCGGCCGAGCAGGATCATGTAGAGCGACGAGCCCTGGTCGTAGACGTGCGAGAAGTGGCCGAGCACCTCGGTCGCCAGTGGTGCGAGGGTTTGCTTCAGCTCGGCGTACATCGGGGCGAGCCGGCTCCAGACGTTGGCGACCTCGACGGTCTCGGCGTAACCACCGGGCTCGGCGAGCAGGTTTTCCACCGTGGAGAAGTCATAACGACGGCTCAGCCAGGCATCGACGGGTGCCGCCCCCATGCTCGTCCCTCCCAGCGACGCGACGATCGCGGTGGCCGCGGCGTGCTCGGCGGTCGCCACGGACGTCAGGCCCTCGTGCCCCAGGAACAATACCGGTGCGGAGATCTCCTCGTGGGGCACCGCGTGTGCCGCCTCGTCCCGGTCGTAGAAGCGCACCAGGAACGGTCGTAGCCCGCACTGGCTGATCTGCCGCATGGCGGTCAGCCCGGCCTCGACGTCCGGCAGCGTGAACGCCTCGACCACGCGGTGCTCGGGGTGTGCGAACACCTTGCAGGTGACCCGTGTGACCACACCGAGCGTGCCCTCGGAGCCGAGGAACAGCTGCTTGAGGTCCGGTCCCATCGCCGCCCGCGGGCGCTGGCCCAGGTCGGCCACGGTCCCGTCGGCCAGCACGACCTGGTAGCCGACGACCAGGTCCTCGATGCCGCCGTAGCGCGACGAGAACTGCCCGGTGGCACGGGTCGCGATCCAGCCACCGACGGTCGAGCGTCCCAGCGACTGCGGCGAGTGGTTCAGGGTCAGCCCTCGTTCGCCCAGCCACGACTCGAGATCGCTTCCGCGTACGCCCGCAGCGACCGTGACCGTGCGGTCGATCTCGTCCAGCACGGGCTCCGAGACGAGGCCGGCCAGGTCGAGCACGATCCCGCCCGCCACCGGCAACGGCTGCCCGGTCACCGACGAGCCGAGCCCCCAGGCGGTCACGGGCGTCCCGGTCTGCGCCGCGATCCGCAGCGTGGTCACCACGTCCTCGACGCTGCTCGCCCGCACGACGGCGTCGGGGCGGTGCGGGTGCCGGCCGAGTTTGGCCCAGACGGTGGCCACCGGCCAGGTGTCGTGGCTGCGTGCGTCCCGGTCCGCGTCGTCGGTGAGGACTACGTCCCAGCCGAGGCTGTCGCGGAGCTGGTCGATCACCGGCATGGGCGTACTCCCTGGTCGTCAGGTGGCGTGTGTTTCACGCTCGCTCAAAACTCAATACTCAAAAAATTGAATTGTCAAGGCGGTGTTGGGCTCTTGACATGCCGGAAACACGACTCCTAGCCTCAGCTCAGTAGACAGATTTCTGAATTTTCAGCGAGGGCCCACGGGCCGCCACCCGGCAAGGGAAGGTGAGAAGCGGTGACAAGCAACGCACTGCTCGAGGCGCGCGGGGTCAGGAAACGGTTCGGCGCGGTCGAGGCGCTGCGCGGCGCGAGCTTCTCCGTGGGCACCGGCGAGGTGGTCGCACTCATGGGCGACAACGGCGCCGGCAAGAGCACGTTGATCAAGACGATCTGCGGGGTGCACGCGCCGGACGAGGGCGAGATCCTCTTCCACGGCGACTCGATCGCCGGGCGTACGCCCCGCGACATCCACGCGATGGGCATCGAGACCGTCTACCAGGACCTCGCGCTCGCCCCCGACCTGGACACCGCGGCCAACCTCTTCCTCGGCCGCGAACTGTTCGCCAAGGGCCTGCTCGGCAAGCTCGGGGTGCTGGCCAAGAAGCAGATGGCCGAGAAGGCGCACCAGGTGCTCACCGACCTGGACGTCAAGATCAAGGATGCGGCGGCGCCCGTCGCCACGCTCTCGGGCGGCCAGCAGCAGAGTGTCGCCGTCGCCCGCGCGGTCACCTGGGCCAACGAGCTGGTGATCATGGATGAGCCGACGGCGGCGCTGGGCGTACCGCAGACGCGGGCCGTGCTGGACCTGATCCGCCGGGTCCGCGACTCCGGCCGCTCGGTCGTGCTGATCAGCCACAGCCTGCCCGACGTGCTCGCCGTCGCCGACCGCATCGAGGTGCTGCGCCTCGGCCGCCGGGTCGCGCGGCTGGTCACCAGGGACACCAGCGAGGAACAGATCGTGGGTGCCATGACCGGCGCCTGGACGAGTGAGGAAGACGCATGACCGCCACGACCTCGCCCCTGAAGAGCCGGGGCAAGCGGCTGCTCCTCGGCTCGGCCACCGACATCACCGCGATCCTGCTGGTGATCGTGGCGCTCTTCTCGATCCTCGACTTCGAGTCGTTCTTCACCAGCGCCAACCTGATCAACATCCTGATCAACGCCTCGCTGCTGATCGTCATGGCGGTCGGCGCCACCTTCGTGCTGATCACCGGTGGTGTCGACCTGTCGGTCGGCTCGGTGCTGGTCTTCTCCGGGGTCATCGCCGGCAAGGTCATGATCGCGATGGGCCCGCAGGGCTGGGGCGCGAGCCTCGTCGGCATCGTCGTGGCGATGCTGGCCGGAGGCGTCTGGGGCGCGATCAACGGCGTGGTCATCACCAAGCTCAAGGTGCCGCCGCTGATCGCCACGCTCGGCTCGTTCGGCGCGGCGCAGGGCCTGGCCCAGGTCATCACCAACGGCAACGACCTCAAGGACATCCCGAACGAGCTCATCGACACCCTCGGTGTCGGCCGGTTCCTCGGCCTGCCCTGGCTGGTCGTCGTCGCGTTGATCGTCGCCCTGATCGGTGGGCTGGTCCTCGCCTTCACCCGGTACGGGCGGCGCACCTACGCCATCGGATCCAACGCCGAGGCGGCCCGCCGCGCCGGCATCAACGTCGACCGGCACCTGATCAGCGTGTACGCCATCGCCGGTCTGCTCGCCGGTCTCGCCGGAATCATGAGCTACTCCGAGTTCGGCTCGACCACCCTGTCCGGCCACGGCACCGACAACCTCTCGGTGATCGCGGCGGTCGTGATCGGCGGCACCAGCCTCTTCGGCGGCGTCGGCACGATGTTCGGCACCCTCGTCGGCACCATGATCCCGGCCGTGCTCGCGAACGGCCTGGTCATCGTGGGCCTGAACTCCTTCTGGCGTGACTTCGCCGTCGGCGTCGTCCTCGTCGCGGCCGTCTACCTGGACCAGTTGCGCCGCCGCTCCCGCACCTCCCGTTGAAACAGATAGAAAGGACTCCCCCCATGCGTCTCAACCGTCGGAGCACCGCCGTCGGGGCCGCGGCCCTTCTCCTCACCTCCTCGATCGCCGCCTGTGGTGGCGGTGACGACGCCGGCAGCGGCGACAAGACCAGCGGCTTCAAGATCGCGCTGATCCCGGGTGTCGCCAACGACGCCTACTACGGCTCGGTCGCCTGCGGTGTGCAGGCCGCCGCCAAGGCCAGCAGCTCGACGGTCGACGTGCAGGCGCCGAAGTCGTTCAGCCCCACCGACCAGATCCCGATCCTCCAGGCGGTCATCGCCAAGAAGCCCGACGTCATCATCATCGCGCCGACGGACAGCAAGGCCCTCTACGCGCCGCTCAAGCAGGCCACCGCCCAGGGCATCAAGGTCGTCCTGGTCGACACCACGCTGGAGGACCCGTCGATCGCCGAGGCGCAGGTCAGCTCGGACAACATCGAGGCCGGCAAGACCGCCGCCGCCAAGCTCATCGAGCTGCTCGGCAGCAAGGCCGGCTCGGTGCTCACGGTCAACCTGTCCGCCGGTGTCACCACCACCGACGACCGGTTCAAGGGCTTCGCCGAGGGACTCAAGGCGGCGCCGCAGCTCAAGGACCTGGGACAGCAGTTCTCCAACAACAGCGTGCAGACGGCCTCGTCGATCGTCTCCGCAACCGTGGCGTCCAACCCGGACCTGATCGGCATCTTCTCCACCGCCGCGTTCAACACCGAGGGTGCCGTCGCCGCCCTGCGCGCCGCCAAGGATGACCGGGTCACGATCGTCGGCTTCGACGCCAACCCGCCCGGTGTCAAGCAGATCCAGGACGGCGAGGTCGCCGCGCAGGTGGTGCTCAAGCCCTACGACGAGGGTGTCGCCGCGGGCGAGCAGGCCATCAACGCTCTCACCGGCAAGCCCGTCACCAAGGTCATCAGCACCGGCGCCGTGGTCGCCACCAAGGACAACCTGACCAGCCCCGAGGTCACCAAGTACCTCTACAGCTTCGACTGCCCCGCGGCCTGACGGCCCGATCAGAAGAGGGACGACATGGATTCCCGTACGGGAAAGAAGATCCGCCTCGGCCGGTTGCTGGACCCCCGGACCGGCCGGGCGGTGGTGGTCGCCGCCTCGCACGGCGTGATGAGCGGACCGCCCGCCGGTCTGCGGACCCGCGCCGAGATCGAAACGGCGTTCAGCAAGATGGGCACGGCCGACGGCGTGATGGTCTCCCCGGGCATGCTGCCGCTGCTCGAGGACTTCTACGTCGGGCGCGGCCGGCCCGCCCTGGTCCTGCACCTGGACTGGAAGAACCACGGCCGCAAGATCTACACCCCGGGCCAGGACGGGCGGGGCGAGGGAGTGCTCGCGCAGCTGGCGTCGCTCGAGGACGTCGCGGCTGCGGGTGTCGACGCCGTGATGACGTACCTCTACATCGGTCAGCGGAACAGTGAGCTGGAGCGGGCGGAGATCGAGCGGAACGCGAGGATCGTGGCGGACGCCGCCAAGGTCGGCGTGGCCGTGATCATCGAACCCCGCTCCGCGCTGGAGGCCGAAGGGCCCGAGGCGCTGAGCACCGAGGTGCTCAGCCTGTACTGCCGGATCTCCGCGGACATCGGCGCCGACCTGGTCAAGGTGCTGTGGAACGGCTCGGTCGAGGCGTTCGCCCCGGTCGCCCAGACCTGTTACGCGCCGATCCTGGTGGCCGGCGGACCGGGCGGCGAGGACGAGAAGGACACGCTGCAGCTGGCCGCCGACTCGATCGAGGCGGGGGCAGCGGGTGTCATGTTCGGGCGGCGCGTGTTCCGGGCCGAACGACCCGAGGCGGTGCTGGCCGGGCTGCGTGCGGTGACCCATGACGGCGTTTCGGTGGACGAAGCGCTCGCCCGGCTCTGAGGATGACAAGCATGTTGCTGATCGTGGGTGAGGCGATCGTCGCGTACCAGCGTGAGGACGACGGCCCGTTCACCGGGCCGTGGCCGAGCGGCTCGCCCGCGATCGCCGCGTACGTGGCCGGGCGTCTCGGCGTACCGACGACGTTCGTGGGTGGGATCGGGCGTGACGACCACGGCCGGGTGATGACGGACGGCCTCGCGGCCGGCGGCGTGGAGACCGGTCACCTGGCCGTGTCCGGCGACCGGCCCACCGCGACCGCCTCCATCACCTACCGGGGCGAGGAGCGCGAGTTCGACTTCCGGGTCACCGGCAGCGCCGCCGTGCAGGTCACCGACCGGGATCTCGGTGACCTGCCCGAACGCGCCGGCTGGCTCCACCTGTCGGGCTCGGCACTGATCTTCGGGGAACCGCTGGCGGCCACCACGCTCACGGCTCTCCGGCGGGCGCGGGCAGCGGGGGCCCGCATCTCCGTCGACCCGAACGTCCGCCCGTCGGCGCTGACGCCGGCGACCCGGGACGCCCTGGTCGAGGTCCTCGGCCTCGCCCACGTGCTCCTGCCCAGCGAAGGGGAACTGGAGGCGCTGGGGCTCGACCCCGCCGGCTTCGGCGACGCGGTCGTCTGCACGACCTACGGCTCGGGCGGCGCAACCGTCCGGGACGCGTCGGGCAGCGTGCACCTCGACGCGCTCCCGGTGGACGCGATCGACACGGACGGCGCCGGCGACTCGTTCGCCGCCGGCTTCATCGCCGCCTCGCTGGCTGGCGCTTCACCGCTTGACGCAGCACGGGAAGGCATCCGCGTGGCGGCCGAGGCCGTCCAAGTGGTCGGACCGATGACGGTGCGGCCGCGGTGAGCCGCCTGCTGATCGTCAGCCTGGCACCCTCCCTCGACCGGTACGCGTGGCTCCCGGCGATGCGCCTCGGCACGATCAACCGGCCGTCCTCGGTGCTCGTCCGCGCGGGCGGCAAAGGCCTCAACGCAGCCCGCGCGGCGATCAACCTGGGCGTGAACACCCGGATCGTCGCGCTGGCCGGACCCGCTTTCCAGGCTGTGGCGACAGACTTCGACATCCGTTGTGTGGACAGCGGCGCGGCGACCCGCCAATGCTTGTGCCTGCTCGACGACGCGGGCGTCCTGACCGAGGTCTACGAGCCGGTCCTGCCCGTGCAGCCGACGGTCTGGCCGGCCGTCCTCGAGGCCGTCGCCGCCGAACTCCCGGCGGCGGATCTGCTCGCCCTGTCCGGCCGTGTGCCGCCGGGCCTGCCGGTCTCGGCACTGGCCGAACTCGTAAAGCTCGCTCACGCTCATCGTGTTCCGGTGGTGGTCGACTCGGACGGCCCTGCGCTGGCGGCGGCCGTCGCGGCCCGGCCCACCTTGATCAAGGTCAACGAGGCGGAAGCCGCAGCGGCCGACCTGTCCGGCCAGCAAACGATCATCACGACGGGTGCCACGGGAGCCCGCTTCGGCAGATTCGCGGTGACCCACGAGGCGATCCCGGACGCGCTCCCGGTGGGCAGCGGTGACGCGTTCCTGGCCGGACTGGCTGCCGACTGGCTGCGTACCGGTGCCTTTGATCCGGTCACGGCCCTGCCCTTCGCTGCGGCGGCGGCCCGCGCCAACGCCCGCCACCTCCCGGCCGGCGACATCACCCCGGCCATGGTCGAGGCCGAGCTCCCCGCGGTGAGCGTGACTACGCTCGACAAATGACCAACGCATCGGTGCTGGCCGGCCGAGCAGGTCGGGATGCCGGCGGAATTCTGGGATTGAGGGTTGCAACCGGTACCTGAGTACAGGCTTACCGTCGTGGCATGAGACCCGACGCCTGCACGCTGCCGACGGCCGAGGTGCCGATGCGGCTCGCCGAGTTCGACGCGCTCCTCGCCACGGCCCGGCTCCGCGACCGAACCGGCTCGACCCGCCTGCGCCTCGTCCTCGACGCGCCGATCGAGACCGTGCGCGACCTTGCCGCCCGGGAGAGCGAGTGCTGCTCGTTCTTCGACTTCGGCGTCACGCCGCTCGGTGACGTCGTCGAGGTGACCGTGACGGTGCCGCCCGCGTACGTGGGTGTGCTCGATGCTCTGGCCGCGCGATGATCCGCTCGGGTGAGCTGGCCGCCGCGGCCGGGGTGAACCCGCAGACGCTGCGCTATTACGAGCGGCGTGGGCTGCTGCCGAGCCCGGACCGCAGCCTGGGCGGGCACCGTCTCTACCCGCCGGACACGGTCACGCTGCTGCGCGTCATCAAGACCGCGCAGCGCCTCGGCTTCACCCTCGACGAGGTCGGCGCGATGACCGAGGGTGGTTTGCGCAGTCGCGCGGCGGACAAGCTCGCCGCGGTCGAGGCGAGGATCGCCGGCTTGCGGGCGATCGCGGACACCCTGCGGGAAGCCGTCGCGGCCGGCTGTGACGACCTGGACTCCTGCGCAGCCGACGACCGCTGCCCGCTGCCGTTCTAGTTGCTGTAGATGCGGGTCGGGGTGATCAGGACGGCGGTGCGGCCCTGCTCGGCCATGACACGGTCGTACTCGGACCAGTTGTCGTGGGAGCCGCCCGCCGCGGTGAAGATCTCGCGGAGCAGCAGGCGGAGGCCCTCCGGGTCGAGCCACGGCTGCGGGTCGGACGGGCCGGCCAGTTCCGCCTGACCCTCCACGGTCGCCCACTGCCAGCCCTTGCGGAACGCCGTGGTCACCTGCGGGCGGGCGCGGAGGTTCGCGAGCTTGACCTTCCCGTACGTGACGAAGGCCAGCACGGGCTCGCCGGTCGACGGGTGGGGCAGGACACCCGCGTTGACAAGCGAGGACTGGATCGTGGTGTCCTCGCGTAGCGTGGAGACGATCGCCAGGCCGCTCTCGTCGCGGACCAGGGCCCAGGCGTCCTCAAGGGCGGACATCGCCGGCCTCCGCCTTCTGGAGGAACTGCTCCATCCATTCGATCCGCTGCTGGCTGAGGCCCGCCGCGTGCGCCTCGGCGACCGCTTGGCGGACGTGCGCGAGGCCCTGCTCGCGGAGGCCGTCGGCCAGCTCGGCGATCCCCAGGGCCACCGTCCCGCCGGGGATCCAGCGGTCGTCGCCCAGTTCGGCGCGCAGGTCGTGGGAGATGCGCAGGTGGTCGAGGGCCTTGTCGGACTGCAGGTCGGACATCGCGTAGTAGAAGCCGACGTGGCGGTGCACCTCGGAGCGCAGCAGCAGGTCGCCGTAGCGTTCGGCCAGGTCCAGGGCCTCCCAGTAGTACGGCATCGCGGCGTCCCAGTCCTGACGCAGGACCTGGTGGACCAGGCCGACGCCGAAGAGGGACTCGGCTGTGCCCGCCGGGTCGCCGAGCTCGCGGCGGATCTCCAGGGCCTGCTGGAAGAGCGCTTCCTCACCCTCGCTGTCGGCCTGCTGCAGGTCACCCTCGAGCGCCTGGAAGTGCATCAGCATGCCGAGACGGTCCAGCACAGCGGCCTCGAGCGCCCGGTCACCGTCGGCGCGGGCCTGGCTCAGCAGCTCCTGGAACGCCCGCTCGGCCTGGTCGTAGTCGCCGGTCCGGAACGCCGCCTCGAGCATCGCCTCGTTGCCGGCGGCCAGTGTTTCCCCCGTTGTCCCCATGCTTCGGAGGCTACTGCCCCGGCCGTTGTTGCGGTGCCCTGATCGAATCGGGGGCGTGACCGACACCATCGAGGCCCGTCTCACCGACCTGGCCGGCATGCTGCGCGAGAGTCAGCTCCTCGGGCAGCGCCGCGCCGAACTCGACGCTCGCCTCACCCAGCAGGCCGCCGAACTCCACGGTCTCCGCGACCGGCACGCCGACGAGGCCCGGGACGTCGAGCGGCTGGAGAACCTGTCGTTGTGGGGCACTCAGGCCCGGGAGCTCTCCCGGGAACAGACCGAGGCCCTGCAGGTCCGCTACCGCCTCGCCGAGGCGGAGAACAGGCTGGCCGCGATCCACGCCGAGCGCGAGGCCGTGGCCGCGCGCCTGGCCGCGTTCGCCGACCTCCCCTCCCGGTACGCCGCAGCCCTCGACGACAAGGAACGGCACCTCCGCGAGTCGGGCGGCCCGCACCTCACCCGTGTCCTGGCCCTCGCGGAGGAGCGTGGCCGCACCGAGGCCGAGCTCCGCGAGCTGACCGAGGCGGCCGGAGCCGCCGACGCCGCCCTGAGTGCCCTCGGCGAGGTGCGCCGCCAGCTCGACCTGGCCTCCAGCAGGCAGACCGCCGACAGCTGGCTCGGCGGCGCCCTCCTGGCCGGCAAGCCGCACTGGCTCGACGGCATCGCCTGGGCCGCCGGGCACGCGGACCGGTGCCTGGCCGTGCTGCACACCGAGCTGGGCGACGTGGGCCTGCAGCAGCCGCTCGGCCGGGTCCTGACCGTGGCTCAGCCGACCGGGCTCTCCCAGGTGTTCTTCTCCGATCTGACCCTCCGCGACCGGATCAACCACGCGATCCGCGCGACCGACGACTCGGCCTCCCGGGTGGAGCAGGTCCGCCGCCAGGTCGCCGCGGTGACCGCTGCCGCCCGCACCCGCTGGGACGCCCTCATGCGCGAGCGCCGCGACCTGCTCACCGCCTGACAAGATCGGACGCGTGGGTAGCTACGGATATCTGAAGGTCGACTCCCTTGTCCTCGGGACCTACAAGAACGGCGTGCCGGCTGAGCTGCTCGCCATTTTCCGGAACGACATGTTCGGCACCCGCCAGGTGTCGAGGACGGACTACTTCGACGACGCCGACGAGGACGAGGGTGTTCTCGACGTCGTCGAATTCCGCGCCCCGGCTGCGGTGATCGCCGACCGGCTGGACGTCATGGGCTTCGAGCCTGCTGCTGCCCTCACCCTGCTCGAGGAGGCACTCGACCGGCACAAGCTGCTCGACACGGATCCCGGGATGGACGTTCGCAGTGAGTATTCGCGTGCCTGGAGTGAGGCATTGCGGCCGCTGACCGCCGACCGCTGGGTGACACAGCTGGCGGCCGCGGTTCCGGGGACCGGATCGGCGCACGAGCAGGGCCGTGTCATCTCCAGTGCCGCCTGGCTGCTCGATCTTCTCGACGAGGAGTACGACCCGGACGGCCGGTTCCTGCTCCGCCTGGTCCTTCTGGCCCGGCCCGCCGGTGAGGTGATCCTGGATGTGACGGATCTGGCCGGTGGTGGCTGGGTCCCGGAACGGCCGGCCGAGTTGCCTTCCGCGGCGATGAGCGACATGCGCGGTGTCGCCGCCACCCATGCGCCCGTGGTCGTTCTGACCGAGGGCAAGACGGATGCCGAGATGCTGTCGGGGGCGCTGGCTGTCCTGTACCCCCATCTCACCGACCTGGTGCGGTTTCTCGACTTCGATCAGAAGCTCGAGGGCAGCGCCAGCGCGTTGGTCCGGATGGTGCGGGCGTTCGCCGCGGCGGGCATCGCGAACAAAGTTGTCGCGATCTTCGACAACGACGCGGCTGCCCGCGAGGAACTCACCACCCTGAAGGTGGCCGGACTGCCGGACAACATCCGCGTCCTGCGATATCCGGACATCGGGCTCGCCTCCGACTATCCGACTCTCGGGCCGCCCACTCTCGAATCGCCGGACGGTTCGCTCGCGCGGGCGGACGTGAACGGGCTTGCTGCCAGCATCGAGCTCTATCTGGGCGAGGACGTGCTGACGCTGCCGGACGGCTCGTTCCGGCCGGTGCAGTGGGGTGCGCTCAAGAAGAGCGGCTATCAGGGTGTGGTCAGCGAGAAGGGCGAGATCCAGCGCTTGTTCAGGGAGAAGCTGGCCCGCGCGGCCGCGGACAGCTCGATCGTGCCGAGCCAGGACTGGACCGGGATGCGGATGATCCTGGACCAGATCCTGACGGCGTTCCGGGCACCTCGCTAGAGCTTGAACAGGGCCTCGGCGACGGGGGTGTCGCCGGTGAAGAGCTCGAAGGTCTTGCCGATCGTGGCCGGGGTCGCCAGCGTCGCGGCGAGCACGGCGGCCACGTCGTCGCGGGCGACCGGGCCGCGGTTGCCGAAGGTGGTGGAGACCTTGACAAGGCCGGTGCCCGGGTCGTCGGTCAGCGAGCCGGGGCGCACGATCGTGTAGTCGAGACCACTGGCCTGCACGTACTCGTCGGCTTCGGCCTTTGCCTGGAGGTAGGCGCTCATCGACTCGCCGCCCGAGGCCGGGTCGTGGGCCCCGATGGAGGAGACCAGCACGTACCGGCGTACGCCGGTGGAGCGGGCCGCGTCGGCGAGCTTGACCGCGCCGCCCAGGTCGACCGTGCGCTTGCGGGCGGCCCCGCTGCCCGGGCCGGCACCGGCCGCGAAGACCACGGCGTCCGCACCCTGCACGTACGCGTCCAGGGTCTCGTCGTTCTCGAGGTCGCCGATGACCGGGACCGCGCCGACGGCGGTGAGGTCGCCGGCCTGGTCCGGCGAGCGGATCAGGCCGCGGGCGGTGTGTCCCTGGCCGGCGAGGAGCTTGAGCAGGCGGAGGGCGATCTGGCCGTGGCCTCCGGCGACAAGAATGTCCATGCCTACCGTTCTACCCCGCGGGGGCCGGGGCAGCCTCGAAGGCGACGTCGGTCACGTCGGCGACGACCTCGGTGAAGTCGGTCCCGTACGCGGCCGGTTCGACGATCCGCAGCACGAGGCAGAACGGCTGGTCGGCGCCGTACTGGCGTTCCAGCTGCCGGTGCCTGTTCGCCAGGTAGCGCGCGGCGGCGAGGTTCGCACCGGCGGTCAGCCCGGCGAGCAGGAAGACGGGACGCCCGCGCCCGGGTCCCCAGAAGCGCGCCAGCACCACGTAGGTCGTGTCGGGGGTGCGCACGTACTCCTGGCCGGCGGCGGTGAACGCCAGCCGGACGTCGGCCGCGTCGAAGGCCGCGAAGGTGATGCCGCGCAGGATGGTGCGCAGGTGAACCGTGCTGCGGGGGTTGGCGGTGCCGGGGCCGCCGACGCAGAACTCCGTCTGCCGGCCGATCTCCCCGGCGGGTTCCGCCTCGCCGACCCGGTCGGCGCGGGCGCCGCACTCGCGGGCGATCGTCGCCAGCTCGACCAGCGCGGCGACGTCCCGGCGGTGGACGCTGTTCTCGCTGGGGGAGGACGCGTGCCGGGAGGCCACCAGCAGGCAGCTCGCGCCCTCGGTGAGCCCGAAGAACGCACGCTCCCGGTCGAGCCGGCGGCGCCGGAGCAGGTGTCCGGCGAGCCACACGGCCGTACCGGCGATGACGCTGGCCAGCAGGTTGATCAGGAGGTCGGCCACGCAGTCATGATGGCCGATGCGGTCGAGCGCGGGTCAGGCGGACTCGCGGATCACCAGGGTCGGCTGGAAGGTCACCGAGCGCGGCAGCCGCCCGGGTGCGGCGATGTGGGCCATCAGCACCTCGGCCATCTCGGCGGCCATCTCCTCGACGGGCTGGCGGATCGTGGTCAGCAGGGGCCGGCAGTCGAGCGCCGCGCTGCTGTCGTCGAAGCCGACCACGGCGATGTCGTCCGGCACGCGGCGGCCGAGGTCCTGCACCGCTCGCAGGGCGCCCTCGGACATCAGGTCGCTGGCGACGAAGAGGCCGTCGATGTCGGGGTACAGGCCGAGCAGCTGCCGGGCGCCCTCCTCACCGCCGTTGCGGGTGAAGTCACCCTCGACGGCCGGGACGTCACCCATCCCGCGGTTGGCCAGGTACGACCGGAAGCCGTCCAGGCGGTCCTGCCCCGACGGGATGTCGAGCGGCCCGCTGATCGTGGCGAGGCGGCGGCACCCGCGGGCGAGCAGGTGTTCGGCCGCCAGCCGGGCACCCAGGCGCTGGTCGACGTCGACGAAGCTGGCGGCCAGCGGTGACGCGGGCCGGGCCGAGACGACTGCCGGGATGCCGAGCTCGTGGACCTGGCGGGGGAGCGGGTCCTGCTCGTGGCTGCTGATCAGCAGCACCCCGTCGACGTGGCCCTGGCGCAGGTAGCGGAGGACGTGGTGATGGTCCGTCGAGTCGGTCGGGATGATCACCAGGTGGATGTCGTGCGGGCGGAGCGCCCCCGTGGCGCCCGCCGTGACCCGGCCGAAGTACGGGTCGGTGAAGATCCGGTTCAGGAACGAGGAGTCGTACGGCCGGTCCGGTTCCGAGATCACCAGAGCGACGGAATTGGACTTGCGGGTCACCAGGGACCGCGCGGCGACATTCGGGACGTACCCCGTGTCGGCGATCGCCCGCTGGACGATCTCGCGGATCTTGGCGTCGACGCTGGGCGCTCCGTTGATCACCCGGGACACGGTGGCCCGCGAGACACCGGCCGCCTCAGCGACCTGGTCCATCGTCGGGTTCTGCCCTCCGCGGGCGGGCCGGGTATTCATGGCGTCTGTTATAGCACCAGGCATTTTTCGCCTGAGAGCGCTTTCACGCCCCCGCGAGCCGCCGGGGCCACCTCGCGCCCCGGCGGCTGCGGTGGTCATGTCACGGACGCCCGTTCGTGCCGCACTTGACGATGATCCGGATGCAGTCGTTGACCCGGCGGGCCATCTCCTCCACCGGCCACGCGTTGAAGAAGTCGCCGTGCATCGTGTAACCGGCACCGGACGCGAGGCGGAAGCCCGCCGTGCTGCCGTTGACCGGGTACCGCATGACCTGACGCAGCTTCGGCACGACCACCGGGTGGCTGGCCGGGCAGGCGTTGTTCACCGGGTACGCCATGTGGCTCTTGTGGTCGGGCGAGTCCAGGTTGACCCCGTCCCAGCAGTGCGGGAAGTCGAGGTACGACTCCAGCATCGTGCCGGCCGGGCAGGTCACGAAGTCGTGCGACGAGCCGACCTCACCGGCGTGCAGGCAGGACCAGCGCGAGATGGTGTTGTCGCTCGGGCCGGTCGCCTTGGCGTTGCCCGCCACGACCCGCAGGCCGAGGGGCAGGGGCTGGGTCTGCGCGATCAGCGCGTCGCTGACCCCTTCACCCAGGTAGTAGAAGATGCCCGTGGTCGGCTCGACCGGGACGTTGTTGTTGTAGAACGTCGGGATCCAGTACGAGGACTTGTCGATCGACGGGTTGCAGTTGCTGTTCGCGTTGAGCAGGTCGTTGACGTTCGAGTACGCGTTGGTCACCGTGCTGCCGAAGAAGCTGTGCATGTGCGACGCACCCGGCATGTTCGGGAACACGATCGGGTCGTCCGGCAGCCGGTGGCTGTACGGGCAGTCGGCCAGGAACTCCGACACACGCACGGCACCCGGTGGGATGGTCGGCGGGGGAGCCGTGCCACCGCCGCTGCCGTACACCTCGAACTCCGCCAGGGAGACACCCCACTGGGTGGCCCGGGCGGTCGACTGCAGGCGCACGTACCGGCCGGAGCCGCTGACGGCGACGGTCTGCCGTCCGCCCGTACCCGTGACGTTGGCCTTGATCGTGGTCCAGCTGCTGCCGTTGGCGGAGGTCTGCAGGTTGAAGGTGCGGGAGTACGCGGATTCCCAGTCCAGGATCACGGACGAGAGAGTCGCGGTGCCGCCGAGGTCGACCTGGATCCACTGCGGGTCGCTGAACGCGCTGGACCAGCGGGTGCCGGCGTTGCCGTCGACGGCGTTCGAGGCCGGGAAGGCCCCGGACTCGGTCGACGACGCGGTGGCGGGGCGGTTCTGGGAGAGCAGTCCGTCGGCGGCGCTGGCACCGGTCTGCGTGCCCACGACGTACGTGGTCAGGACGGCCGCGACGGCGGCCGCGATGGTCAGGGATCTTCTTCTCATCGGGGATTCCCTCCAGGAGTGGCGGTGGAACTTCTGGGAGGTGATGCGCCGGAGCGGGGATGGGGACCCCGCTCCGGCGCTGTGGACGCTGCCGTCAGCTCACTTGTAGACGCGGACGTAGTCGACGAGCATCCGGGCGGGGAACGGGGTGGAGGCGTCGACGGGTCCGGGGAAGTCGCCACCGACGGCCAGGTTCAGGATGATGTAGAACGGGTGGTCGAAGATCCACGGCCCGCGGGTCGCCTCGACGGTCGCCTTGCTGGCGTAGAACACCTGCGTGCCGTCGAGCAGGAACCTGATGCCCTTGCTGTCCCACTCGGCCGCCCAGACGTGGAAGCCCTGGGAGAGGTCGGCCGCACCGGGGGTCGTGTACTTCTGGCCGTAGCCACCGCCGCCGTTGTACTGCGGCGCGTGCAGCGTGGAGTATCCCTCGGTGGTGTTGCGGCCGAGGACCTCCATGATGTCGATCTCGCCGTTGTAGGGCCAGGGCCGACCGGTGAGGAAGTCGTTGCCCATCATCCAGAACGCGGGCCAGAGACCGTTGCCCTTCGGGACCTTGATCCGGGCCTCGACCCGGCCGTACTGGGCGGTGAACTTGCCACCGGTGTTCATCCGCGCCGAGGTGTACTCACGACCGTTGGAGGCTTCCTTGCGGGCCTCGATGACGAGGTTGCCGCCACCGTCCATCTGCGCGTTGTTGCTGTTCTCGGTGTAGTACTGGACCTCACCGTTCTGCGGGACGCCCGGGTCGTACGTCCACTTCGCCGTGCTCGGCTTGGTGCCGGCCGGGTCGTTGAACTCGTCGTTCCAGACCAGGTTGGTGGCCGGGAACGTCGGGTCGGCGGGCCGCGCCGGCGGGGTGTTCGGTGCGCCACCGGTGCCGTAGACGTTGAAGTCGTACAGCGAGTAGCCGTAGGCGCTGGACCGGGTCGTCCCGTACATCCGGACGTAGCGGCCGGTGCCGGAGACGTTCAGGACCTCCTTGAAGCCCTTGCCGGTCGTCGTCGAGTAGATGTCGGTCCAGGTGCTGGCGTTCGGCGAGACCTGGATCTTGTACGCGGTCGCGTACGCCGGGTCCCACTGCAGCTCCACGCGGCTGATCTGCGCGGTCGCACCGAGGTCGACGTAGATCCAGCCCGGGTCCACCCAGCCGGTGGTCGAACTGGTGGCCCAGCGGGTCGCCGGGTCGAGGTCGAACGCCTTGGGCACGGTGCACGGGTTGCAGTTGACGTCGTTCTGCTCGCTCGACGCCGCACCCGGCTTGTTGTAGGAGAGCAGCGTGGCGCCCCCGGCCGGCGGCGGGGTCGTCGGGTCGGTCGGCGGCGTGGTGCTGCCGGCGAACACCTGGAACTCCCACAGCGAGTAGCCGTAGATCGCCAGGGCCCGCTCGGTCAGGTTGAGCCGCACGAACCGCGTGTTGCCGGTGACGGCGATCGTCTGCTCACCGGCGTTGCCCCGCAGCGTGCCGGTGGCGTTGGTGAACGTCGTGCCGTTGGTGGAGAACTGCACGGTGAAGGCCGTCGCGTACGCGGCCTCCCAGTTGAGCTTCACGCTGCTGACGGCCGTCGTGGCGCCCAGGTCGACCTGGATCCACTGGTTCGCCGCGAAGGCGCTGGACCAGCGGGTACCGGTGTTGCCGTCCGTGGCGGAGGAGGCCGGGGTGCCTGCCCATTCCACGGAGGAGGCGGTGGTCGGCTTGCCCTGCGACACGACCACTTCGGCGGCGTCGGCGGTGCGGACCGTGGCGACCAGATAGGCGGCGAGCAGACCGAGCAGCGCGGTGGTGAGGGCGATGACCCTCACGGGCGCGAGCCTGCGCCCACCACCTCGGAAAACGGCGGAACTCATGAACGGGTCCTCCTTGCGGGGAATCAAGAAGTTGGGGATGGGGATGTGTCAGTGCGGTTACCGAGCGGCTACAGCTATGAGAAAGCGCTCTTTGGTACGTCACTTTGAACCCCGTGTTAACGAGTGTCAATGCCTGGTGGAGGCTCGGGAAGCGCTTCCTCGACCGCGTTCTTGGCAGGTTTCTCCGGACGCGCGCCGGATCGGCGCTCGTCTCCGCAGGTGGGCGCGCTGATGGCCGGCGCGACGGCCGATCAAGGCCGGGCCGCAAAGTCGTGGTTCCGGAACTTCGGGCACCCGCCCGCCGGTAATGTGAGCCCTGTCCGTAACAGGGCTTATGAGAGGGTCAGTGGGCGTGCGATTCCACGTCGAGCGCCGACGTCACGAAACCCGTGACGAGCCGGTTCCAGAACACCGGGCGGCGCAGCAGCGCGTGCGACTCCCCGGGTACCGGTACGAATGACGCACCGATCCGGGCCGCGTACGCGGCCGCCGACGCCGGGTTCGTCACCTGGTCGTCCTCGCCGTGCGCGATCAGCACGCTCGCACTGTGCTTCGGTGCCGGCTCGCCGGCCTCGATCCACGGCGCCAGCGCGCACACGCCGACGACGTCCGGCTCACCCGCGAGCCGCAGGGCGACCCGGCCACCCATCGAGTGCCCGACCAGCACGATGCGCGCGCCCGGATGCCGCCGCCGAGCCTCCTCGAGAGCCCAGCGGGTGTCGGCGACCGGGTCCTCGGCGGCGCCGTTCCAGCCGCGCACCCGGTAGCGCAGCGTCCAGACCGCGACCTTCCGGCCCCGGGTGGACCAGGCGATCGCCCGCGCGAACGGGACCATCCGCAGCCAGGCCAGCCCACGGCGTGCCGGCGCGACGCTCGTCGCCCGTCCGCCGTGCAGCACCAGGACCACGGCGTCCGCGTGCTCGCGAGGTCCGGAGATGTCCAGCTCAGGGGTCGTCACGGCAGGGATTCGACGCCGTACCCCGGTCGGGTGGGTGTTCATCCGGTTCCAATCCGTTGCGCGCCCGGTGCCGAATCGCCACCAGTCCTTCATCTGTACCCCGACCAGCTGGGAGAACTCCGTGAGATCCGTAGCTGTCATCGGTGCGGGTGTGTCCGGCCTCACCGCCGCGTACGTCCTGCGTGACGAATGGGACGTCACGCTCTTCGAGGCCGATACGCGCCTCGGCGGACATGCGCACACTCACGACGTCGCCGACGCGGGCGGTGCGCTGGCGGTCGACTCCGGCTTCATCGTGCACAACCGGCGGACGTACCCGCTGCTCCTGCGGCTCTTCGCCGAGCTGGGCGTACCGACGCAGGAGACCGAGATGAGCATGTCGGTGACCTGCCGCGGCTGTGGTCTGGAATATGCCGGGGCCAAGGGCCGGCAGGGGTTGTTCGTGCAGCCACCGAAGCCTCGCTACCTGGCCACGCTCGCCCAGGTCCCGGTCTTTCACCGGCGTGCCCGGGCGCTGCTCGCCGGCTCCGGCAACCCGACGCTGGGGGAGTTCGTCGCGGACGGCCGCTACACGCGGCACTTCGTGCGCCACTTCGTCGTGCCGCTGGTCGCCGCCGTCTGGTCCTGCGGACCCGAGGTGGTCGCGGACTATCCGGCCCGTTACCTGTTCACGTTCCTCGCTCATCACGGCATGCTCAGCGTGACCGGCTCACCGACCTGGCGGACGGTCAGCGGCGGCTCCCGCACGTACGTGGACCTGCTGGCCAAGGAGCTGACCACGGTCCGGGCCGCCACACCCGTACGGTCGGTGACCCGGTCCGGCACGGGTGTCACGGTCCGCGACGACGGGGACGATCTGCACTCCTTCGACGCGGTGGTGGTCGCCACGCACGCCGATCAGGCGCTGGCACTGCTCACCGACCCGAGTGACGCCGAGCGCCGCACGCTGGGGGCGTTCCGCTACTCCAGCAACACCACCGTGCTGCACGGCGACGAGTCCGTGCTGCCGTCGCGGGAGAACGCCCGGGCCAGCTGGAACTACGAGCTGCCGGGCTGCGCGCCGGACGCCGGGCCGCCCCGGGTCACCTACGACATGAACAGGCTCCAGCGCCTCGACGCTCACGGCCGCTACCTGGTCACCCTCAACGCCGGAGACCGCGTACGCGAAGACACGGTCCTCGCCCGCATGACGTACGACCACCCGATCTACACCCCGTCCTCGGTGGCGGCGCAGTCCGGTCTGCCGGGGCTGAACGACGGCCGGACGGCGTTCGCGGGGGCGTACCACGGCTGGGGTTTCCACGAGGACGGCTGCCGCTCGGGCGTCGCCGCGGCGCAGTCGCTGGGTGTGACGTGGTGAAACCCGCGGTCTACGAGAGCACCGTCCGGCACGTGCGCGTGAGCCCGCTGCGGCACGCGTTCAGCTACCGGACCTACCAGTGGCTCGTCGACCTGGACGAGCTGCCGCGCAACCGCTGGTACGCGTCGTTCGAGGCCCGCGATCATGTCGGAAATCCGCAGCACAGCCTCCGCCGCAATGCCGACGAGTACCTCGCCGCACACGGTGTAAACCTCGAGGGCGGCCGGATTTTGCTGCTTACCAACGCCCGGACGGCCGGTCATGTCTTCAACCCGCTCAGCGTCTACTGGTGCCGGCACCGCGACGGCAGTCTCGCCGCGGTCATCGCCGAGGTGCACAACACCTACGGCGGGCGGCACCGCTACCTGATCGAGCCCGGGCAGACGCGCGTCGCCAAGGAGTTCTACGTGTCGCCGTTCTTCGCGGTCGACGGCTCGTACCGGATGACCCTGCCCGAGCCGGACGACCGGCTCGCGCTGACCGTCGCGCTGGACCGGGCCGGTGGGCGGCCGTTCGTCGCCACCGTGCGAGGCCGGCGCCGGTCGCTGCGAACTGCCGTGCTGCGGAACCCGTTCGTGACGCTGGCCGTCGCGGCCCGGATCCGGTTCCAGGGCATCCGCCTCTACCTGCGCGGCCTGCCCGTCCATCCCCGTCCTCAGGAGACGCCGTGACCACCGTGCTCTCACCGGTCGCCGACCGGATCGACCCGGGCCGCTGGCCCGACGTCGCGGCCACACCCCGATCCCGTACCCGGGGAGTCGTCGCCGCCGCCGTGTTCCGCCGCATCGTCGAGCGGCTGCCGCTGCGGGTCGCGTACCCGGGAGGGGCGGTGACGGGATCGACCGGGCCGACCATGCGGATCCACCGGCCGCAGGCCTTCTTCGCGCGTCTCGGCGCCGACGGCCTGATCGGTTTCGGCGAGTCCTACCAGGCCGGTGACTGGGACGCGGACGATCTCGTCGGTGTGCTGACCGTCTTCGCGCAGCAGATGGGGACGCTGGTGCCGCCGCGGTTGCAGTGGCTGCGGCGCTTCCACGGCCCGCGGGCACCCCGCGCCGAACGCAACACGGTCGAGGGGTCGCGGCGCAACATCCACCGCCACTACGACCTGTCGAACGACCTCTTCGCGCTCTTCCTGGACGAGTCGATGAGCTACTCCAGCGCGCTCTTCGACCGGAGCCAGGACTTCACCCTCGCCCAGCACCGCAAGATCGACCGCCTGCTGGACGCGACTGGTGTCCGCTCCGGCACCCGCGTCCTCGAGATCGGTACGGGCTGGGGTGAACTCGCGATCCGTGCGGCCCGCCGTGGCGCCCGGGTGCTCAGCGTGACGCTCTCCACCGAGCAGCGGTCCCTCGCGCTGCGCCGGGCGGCCGAGGCCGGTGTGGCCGACCGGGTCGACGTGCGCCTGCGTGACTACCGCGAGATCGAGCCCGTCGCCGGCGGGTACGACGCGATCCTCAGCGTGGAGATGATCGAGGCGGTGGGGGAGGCGTACTGGCCGACGTATGCCGCGACGCTGGAACGCCACCTCGCCCCCGGCGGTTCGGTCGGCCTGCAGACGATCACCATGGCCGACGACCGCCTGGCCGAGACCCGCAACACCTACACCTGGATCCACAAGTACGTGTTCCCGGGCGGCCTCGTCCCGTCGGTGCCCGCGATCGAGGCCGTGCTGGGCCGGGCCGGTCTCGCCGTCCGCGACCGCCTCGACTTCGGGCTCGACTACGCGGAGACGTTGCGCCGCTGGCGGGCCACCTTCAACGCCCGCCGCGGCGATGTGGCCGCGCTCGGCTTCGACGCGACGTTCCTCCGCACCTGGAACTTCTACCTCGCCTACTGCGAGGCCGGTTTTGCCGCCGGATACATCGATGTCTCCCAGCTCGTGTCAGGACGTGTGAAGTGACCGCTCTCGCCGTGGAATCCGGGATCGCCGGACAGCTCGCCGCCCTCGTCTCACCCCTGGCCGGTGGTGCACTGCCCGTGCGGCTGCGGGCCTGGGACGGCTCGGAGTCCGGTCCCGCCGGCGGGCCGGTGCTCGTGATCCGCGACCGGAAAGCGTTGCGGCGCCTGATGTGGAGCCCGGACGAGCTGGGGCTGGCTCAGGCGTACATCGCGGGGGAGATCGACGTCGAGGGTGACCTCGGTGCGGGTCTGCGTCAGGTGTGGCAGCAGGCGCGGGCGCGCGGTCTGGCCCGCGGCGGCGTCCGCGTGGGCCTCGGCGACAAGCTCCGGGCCGTCCGGACGCTGCTGCGGCTCGGGGTCCTCGGGCCGAAACCGCCGGCGCCCGACGTGCAGGCGCGGATCGTCGGCGACCTGCACTCCCGCGAACGGGACCGCGCGGCGATCAGCTACCACTACGACCTCTCGAACGAGTTCTACGCGCTGATCCTGGACGAGCGGATGGCGTACTCGTGCGGGTACTGGACGTCGGACGCGCCCGGGTACGGCCTGGCCGAGGCGCAGACCGACAAGCTCGACCTGGTCTGCCGCAAACTCGGCCTCGAGCCGGGCATGCGGCTGCTCGACGTCGGCTGCGGCTGGGGTGCGCTCGGCCTGCACGCGGCGAAGAACTACGGCGTGACCGTCACAGGCGTGACGTTGTCCCGCGAACAACTGGCCTTCGCGCAGGCTCGCGTCGGTGGCCTCCCGGTGGACTTCCGCCTGCAGGACTACCGCGACGTCGCCGACGGCCCCTACGACGCGATCTCGACGATCGAGATGGGCGAACACGTCGGCCAGGGGCAGTACCCCGTCTTCGCCGCCCAGCTCCACCGCCTGCTGCGTCCCGAGGGCCGCCTGCTCGTCCAGCAGATGTCGCGCGGCGCGACCGCACCCGGCGGCGGCGCGTTCATCGAGTCCTACGTGGCGCCCGACATGCACATGCGGCCCGTCGGGCAGACCGTCGACCTGCTCGAGCAGGCGGGACTCGAGGTGCGTGACGTGCACGCGTTGCGCGAGCACTATGTGCGTACCGTCGGGGTCTGGCTCGAAACGCTCGAAGCGCGCTGGGACGCGGTGGTCGCGCTGGTCGGTGAGCCGATGGCCCGCGTGTGGCGGCTCTACCTGGTCGGCGGGGCGCTGACCTTCGAGGAGGGCCGGATGGGCGTCGACCAGATCCTCGCGGTCCGTCCGACGGAGACCGGCGTCAGCGGCATGCCGGCCACCCGGTGATCACCCTCTTCCTCGGTACGGCCGCAGCCGCGCTCGCGGTCCTCCTGGTGGCGTTCGTGATCGGTGTCCGCACCGGCAAGCACAAGGGTGTCGACGTCGCCTGGGGGCTCGGCTTCGCGGCCGTCGCGGTGACCGGCCTCGTCATCACCGGCTTCACCCCGGTCGGCTGGCTGGTGACGGCCCTGACGGTGATCTGGGGCGTCCGCCTCGCCACACACATCGGCCTTCGCGGCCGCGGCGCCCCGGAGGACCCCCGTTACGCCGAGCTGCTGTCTCAAGCCCCCGGCAACCCCACCTGGTACGCGTTCCGGATGATCTACCTGCTGCAGGGTGCACTGGTCTGGTTCGTGTCCCTGCCCGTCCAGCTCGCCCAGAAGTACGCCTCACCGTCGTGGTGGCTGATCATCGGGGTGGTGCTGTGGCTGGTCGGCTTCGCCTTCGAGACGATCGGTGACGCCCAGCTGGCACGCTTCCGCTCCTCACCGTCGTCGAAGGGCCAGGTGCTGGACAGCGGACTGTGGCGGTACACCCGGCACCCGAACTACTTCGGCGACGCGTGCGTGTGGTGGGGCCTCTTCGCCCTCGCGTGTCTGCATTGGACAGGCTGGCTGACGCTGCTGTCGCCGCTCGTGATGACGTGGTTCCTGGCCCGCAAGACCGGAAAACCGCTGCTGGAGACCCATCTCGCCCGTACCCGCCCCGGCTACCCGGACTACGTCGCCCGGACGAGCGGCTTCTTCCCGTGGCCACCGCGGCGTTCCGTAAGCGATCGGTAATCCGCCTGCCCCTGCCGCCGCCTGCCCGGCCCGTGTTGAATCAACGGTGTGAAAAAACGTCTCCTGGCTGTCGCGGTGCTGGTGCTCGTCGCCGGTGGTCTCTACTGGTTCCAGCCTTGGAGGCTGGTCACCAGCACGACGGTCGACGAGGCGCTCACGCCGGTCGCCGCACCTGTCTCGTCCGCACCTGTCTCGTCCGCGCCCTCTTCCTCTTCTTCTCCTTCTCCCGCTGGTCCTGTGGTGGTCAGCGAGGGTGACTTCGTCACTCACGAACACACCACCAAGGGCACCGCTCGGCTCGTCCGCAAGCCGGACGGCCGCCACCAGATCGAGTTCGCCGGTCTGGACACCTCGGACGGCCCGGACCTGCGGGTCTGGCTCACCGATCAGAAGGTCGGCACCGGGCAGTCGGCCTGGCAGGTCTTCGACGACGGCAAGTACGTCGAGCTCGGCAAGCTCAAGGGCAACCGCGGCGACCAGGTCTACACGGTCCCCGCGGACGTCGACGTGGAGAAATTCCGCAGCGTCAGCATCTGGTGCAAGCGCTTCTCGGTCTCGTTCGGCGCGGCCGGCCTCAGCTAGAGCGCGGCCAGGAAGTCCTTCACCCGGCGGCTGACCAGCTCGGTGGCCTCCGCGTCGAAATCCGCCAGGCCGGAGTCCAGGAACAGGTGCTCGTTCCCCGGATAGACGAACAGCTCCGCCCGCGGCGCCGAGGCGACCAGCGCCTGCGCGGCCTCGAGATCACCGTCGTCCACAAAAAACGGGTCGGCCTCCTTCGCGTGGATCTGCACGGGCACGTCCGCCGGCCAGGCGTCACCGAACTCCTCGACCGGCAGGCAGGAGTGGAAGAAGAGCGCACCCCGGGCACCGGGCCGGGTCTGCGCCAGCTGCTGCGCCGCCATGACACCGAGCGAAAAACCGCCGTACACGAGCCCGGTCGGCAAGTCTGCGGCGGCGCGAACCCCGCGCTCCTGCACGCCGACCTTCCGGGCGTACGCGAGGCCTTCGTCCACGGTGGTGAAGGTGTGGCCGTCGTAGAGATCCGGGGTGTGGACCGTGTGACCGGCCTGCCGGATCCCGTCGGCGAAGGCGAGAACACCCTCGGTCAGGCCCAGCGCGTGGTGGAACAACAACACCTCAGCCATGTCGCCTCCTCGGCTCTTGCTTACCGATGAACCAGAACTTTAGACTGATCCAACAATGTCGAGCAATCAAGAGTTCCCCGATTACGACCTGCCGGACACGGTCTCGGTGTCGACCCCCGCCCAGCTCCGGGCCATCGCCGACCCGCTGCGCACCACTGTCCTCGACTTGGTGCTCGAACGCGCCGCCACGGTGGCCGAGCTGTCCGCCGCGGTCGGCCGGCCCAAGAGCACGGTCGCCCACCACGTCAACGTCCTGCTCGAGGCCGGTCTCCTGCGTGTCGTCCGCACCCGGCGGGTCCGGGCGATCGACGAGCGCTACTACGGGCGTACCGGTAGGACGATCCATGTCGGTGTGGTCCGCCGCCCGGGCGAAACCGAAACCCCGGTCTGCGTCAACGGCCTGTCCGTCGCCGCCGCCGAGTCGGTCCCGGCCCACGAGGACGATCGCCTCTACACCACACTGCGCCACGTCCGGATCGCCCGCGAGGACGCCGCCGCCTTCTGGCAACGCGTCGAAGAACTCGTCCGCGACTTCACCCAGCTGCCCCGCTCCGGCGACACGGTCTACGGCCTGGTCGCCGGCCTCTACCCGACCGAACACCCCACCCTCCCGGAGTCCGCATGACCCAGAGTCTCCACGTGGGCTGCGCGATGTGGACCCTCAAGTCCTGGCAGGGCCGCTTCGTCGAACACCCGCTCCCTGCCCAGGAACGCCTGCGGGCGTATGCGGGCTGGTGCAACGCCGTCGAGGGCAACACGACCTTCTACGCCACCCCGTCACCCGACACGGTCGCCTCGTGGGCGGAGCAGACCGACCCCGGCTTCCGCTTCGTGCTCAAACTCCCGAAGCACATCACCCACGAACGCCGCCTCCTCGAAGCCGACGAGCCCCTCCGCATCTTCCTCGAGGCGATGTCACCGCTCGGCCCCCGGATCCACACCCTCTGGATCCAGCTCCCCGGCTCCTTCGGCCCCGCCGACCTCCCCACCCTCGACCGTTTCCTCCAGGGCCTCCCACCCCGTCACCGGTACGCCGTGGAGGTCCGCCACGCGTCGTTCTTCGAGAACCCCGGCCCCCTCGAAGAAGTCCTGTCGGCCACCGGCGCCGAGTGGATCCCCTTCGACACCACCGCGTTCTTCGAGACCCCACCCACCAGCGACGCCGAACGCGAAGCCTGGACCAAAAAACCCCGCATGCCCCGCCGCACGGTGGCCCTGACCGACCGCCCGATCGTCCGCTACCTCGGCCGCGACTCCACGGCCGAAACGGTCGCGGGCTGGCAGCCCTGGATCACCACCGTGGTCGACTGGCTCCGCGAAGGCCGCTCACCCACGGTCTTCCTCCACACCCCGGACAACGCCGACGCCCCCGACCTCGCCCGCCGCTTCCACACCGAGGTCCGCACCCGATTCCCGTCCTTGGCGCCCCTCCCGGACCCCACCCCCATCGCCCCTCTGACGCTCTTCTGACCGCAGGGCGGGTGACACCACCGGGACGGGGCGGCTACCTCGGTCGTGCCCGTCCGGCTCACGGACCAGCATCAACTCGACGACATTCGTCCGTTGAGGGGGATCACGATGCGACGCAAACTCCTGTGCGCGGTGCTGGCCGGCGGCTTGGCGATCACGCCCGGCGGTCCGGCGGGTGCCGCACCGGCCCGTGACTACCGGCCGGGCTCCGCCGGGTTGGGCGACGTCTGGTACCCGCTCGAAGGCAACGGTGGTTACGACGTGGCGCACTACGACCTCAGCCTCTCCTACGACCCGGGCAGCGGCCGCCTGGACGGCACCGCCCGGGTCGACGCCGTCGCGACCCAGAACCTGTCCCGCTTCGATCTCGACCTTCAGCAGCTCGACGTGACCAGGGTGCTCGTCGACGGACGCCCGGCCTCGTTCCGGCGTGACGGCCAGGAACTGGTGATCACTCCCCGTCGGGGCATCCCGGCCCGCTCCCGGTTCCAGGTGGCGGTGACCTACGGCGGTGTGCCGCAGCCGCTGGGCGGGCCGACACCGTACGGCTTCGTCCGCACCGGTGACGGCATGGTCACCCTGAACGTGCAAGACGGTGCCTCCACCTGGTTCCCCGGCAACGACCACCCGTCGGACAAGGCGACGTTCCGCTTCACGATCACGGTGCCGGACGGGCTGGACGTGGTCGCCAACGGTCGCCGGGTGTCGACGCGTACCCATGGGGGCCGAACCACCCACGTCTGGTCCGAAACCGCCCCGATGGCGACCTACCTGGCCACCGTCGACGTCGGACGCTGGCGGGTCCGGAAGGGCCGAACCCCGGGCGGCATCCCCGAGTACGTGGCGGTGGACCCGGCTCTCGGCACGGGGGCCGACGACCCGATGCCCCAGTTCTGGAACCGCACCGCCGAGGTGGTCGACCGGTGGACGCAGATCTTCGGCCCGTACCCGTTCGACTCGACCGTGGCGATCGTGGTGCTGGCCCGGCACAACGGCGTCCAGGTCCCGTTCTCCGCGGAGACCCAGACCCGGCCGGTCTACTCGGCGGCCGACAGCGACGAGATCATCGCCCACGAACTGGCCCACCAGTGGTTCGGCGACAGCGTCGGCATCACCCGCTGGAACGAGGTGTGGCTGAGCGAGGGCTTCGCCGTCTTCGCCAACTGGTACTTCGACGAACTCCGCGGCGGAACCACCGTCCACGACCAGGCCCGCCAGGTGTACCAGGCCCACCCGGCCGACGACCCCTTCTGGACCATCCCGCTCACCGGCCCGGACCGCCCCACCGACGCAGCCGGCGAACGAATCTACTTCGGCGGCGCCCTGGTGCTGCAGATGCTCCGTCAGGAACTCGGTGACCCGACCTTCTTCCGGGTGCTACGCGCCTGGACGCGGGACCACCGCCACGGCACGGCCACGACGACCGATTTCATGGAGACAGCGACCCGCACCTCCGGCCGAGACCTCGCCCCCTTCTTCCGCACCTGGGTCTACTCGCCCACCCGGCCCGCCCTCCCGGACAATGCCGAGCAACCGCGTTCCTCCGTCGCCCACGATGGCGCGGAACGTCAACCATTTCCCCGTCATCGTCAGTCTTCTAGCGACGCACCGTCGCCCGGACTTCATCCGGAAGGAACGCCACCTGGTCGATCATGACGGCACTCTCCTGACGACACAGGCCGGGCACAGCGCGTCCTGCGTCTGAAACGAGGTCCGCGCTTAATTCCCCGCCTTCGTCCCACTCCCGGCCCCCACCCCTCACACTCTTCTGATACGAATCCCGACCGGCCGTGGTGGCGCGCGACCGTGCTGCTCTCCGTCGCGGCTCACCTCCACGCCTACGGTTCGACCCCACCCACCACCGACTGACCGCGACTCGCCTGCATGCCCCACATTGGGGTCATGACTGCAGCGTTAATGATCAATGTCGTCTCGTTGCTGGTAGCCCTCATCGCGGTCATCGTGTCGTCGACACTGACCTGGCGCGCGCTCACGATCGCGCGGAACGCCAACCATTTCCCCGTCATCGTCAGTCTTCTAGCGCCGCACCGTCGCCCGGACTTCATCCGGAAGGAACGCCACCTGGTCGATCACCTGGGAGATCATGATCCCGAACTGACGCTGGAGGGCCTGCCGGAACCGATCCGGACCTATGCGATCGAGGTCTCCGAGCAGTACCACATGCTCGGTTACGTGGCGGCCAACGGACTTGCCGACGGCACTCTCCTCACGACACAGGTCGGGCATGGCGCGTCCCGCGTCTGGGACGCCGTTCAACCCTTCGTTGCGGTCGAGCGGCGCAACCGCGGCGGTGAGTACAGCTTTTTCAACTCGTTCGAACTCTTTGTCGAACTGGCCAGGAAGATCGACACCAGCGTTCCTGACGCGCGGCGCTAGATTCCGGGTTGTGGTCAGCGCAGGCGGAGTTTGCCGCTGCGGCGGACCAGGCGGCGGGTGGCGGCGTCGATGTCCATGGTGGCGACCAGGCCGGCGAACTCCTCGTAGGAGTTCAGGAACGTGTTGTGGCCGCCGCGGAGCACACGTTCGCCTTCCACGTGCTCGCGGAGTGCCTCCCAGGTGCGGAGGAGCCG
This sequence comes from Amorphoplanes friuliensis DSM 7358, assembly GCF_000494755.1. Classification (NCBI taxonomy): domain Bacteria; kingdom Bacillati; phylum Actinomycetota; class Actinomycetes; order Micromonosporales; family Micromonosporaceae; genus Actinoplanes; species Actinoplanes friuliensis. The sequence continues at coordinate 7,362,544 of NC_022657.1, read as the reverse complement.
GTAATGGGTCTGGACGGCGATGAATTCACCGTCCGCGATGCCGTAGAGCGACGTGTAGCTGAGAACCTGGTAATAGGTTCCGACCTCGATCGCATGACTCATGATCGGCTCGGGCAGGCCGAAGAAGCCCAACTCCGCCGGGTGGTCGGACAGTTCTTTCCAGAGCAGCGTCTCCTTGCGGACGAAGTCCGGTGTCCGGTGCGGTTTGAGGACTTCCAGAACTACCGGCATGTGATTCATGTTCTGGTTGACGCGGATCGCCTGCCAGGCGAGGAATGAGGAGGTGAGCGCCGCGATCACCGCCGACGTCAAAGCAGCCAGATTGATCAGATCTTGTCCCGACACAGTCGTCACCGAGCCCTTTACGCATGCAGTTGTCGAGTCCCGCGATCAGAGTGGGGCTCGGCGTCAATGCATGGTTCAGGAGGCCGGGATCGGAAGATCTCCGGCCGAGACCGTGATCGGTGCGTTTGCGGGGAGTTCGAGGATGCGCAGGATCGCCGCCCGGGCCGCGGCGGGGTCGTTCGGTGCGGTGACCGACGTCAGGCCGGAGCGGGGGTCCACACCGGTCGTGGCGATCCGGATCCCGGCGCCGCGCAGCGTTTCGGTGGAGGCCATCACCCGGTCGGCGAGCTGCCGGCCGGCCCGCTCGGACTGAACCACGGCGAAGACGTCGATCTGGGTGCCGCCGGCGAGCCGCCGCAGTGCTTCGCGATGCTCGCACCAGCCGGAGGTGAAGCCGGCGGAGATTCCGCTGCCGTTGATGATGAGGCTCCCGGCGACGTCCGGGTGCCCGTCGAGATAGCGCTGGACCCGGCCCACCACCGCGTCGTCCGGCGGGCTGCCCGCCGCCGGTGCTGTCGCCGGAAGGTCAGGCGGTGTTGTGGTGCAGGGCTCCGGTGACGCGGTCGCCAGATCCGGTCCGGCGGCGCCCGCGGCTCCGCTCGAAGGCGGCACAACCCGGGGTAGCTCGTCCTCGACCGGCGTACACGCGGTGAGCAGGAGCAACGCGGACAGCAGACCCGCCAGCCCCGGGAAGGGGCGGGCGGGCTGCCGCTGTGTGCCGGTCATCGTGGTGAGAGCCTCTGGGTGCAAGACGGGATCAAGGCGTGTACCGCGCGCTGAAGCCGACGGCCTGCATGCTGGCGTTGATCGTGCTGAAGTACGACCGTGTGCTCGACGTGCAGTTGCCGCTGGAGTTTAGCCCACCCACCGACGAGCTGATGCCGAGCAACAGCCCGCCGGAGAAGAGCGGCCCGCCGCTGTCGCCGGGAATCACGCAGGCCGTGGTCTCGAACTGGTTGGTCAGCTGCGTGACGGTGCCGTCCTCGTCCGCGACGTTGACACTGACGTTGAGCCGCGTGAGGGTGCCGCTCGTGATGCCGGTCGTGATGCCGCTCTTCTGCACCGCCATGCCGACGCTGCCGCCACCGCCCCCGGTGATCCGGCGGCAGTCGCTCGAATAGATGTAGACGCAGTTGTTGAGGTAGTTGTAGGCGGTGTTGCCGGTCGACCAGCGGATCGCCTCGGCGTCGACGTTGCCGGAAAAGCGGCGGCTGCTGACGGTGCCGAGCTGATAGCCGCCGATCTCGGGGTTGCTGCGGCCCGCGTAGACCGGGGCGGACTGGTCGAAGCAGTGTCCGGCGGTCAAGGTCGCATTGGCCGGGCTGCCGCTGACAGTGCCGAGGACGGTCGCGGTGCAGTGGTAGTAGGAACCACCCGACTGACCCTCCAGGAGCACGCCGCCCCGGGTCGGTGAGCAGTACGTCTCGTTCGCGCACAGCCCTTCGAGAAGCGGCGTGACGGCGTCGGCCCTGCTCAGCTGGGCCTGGCTCTTGCTGATGCGCAGCCGGGCCAGTCTCGGGAGCTCACCCGGCCGGACGACCAGATCCGCGCCGTAGCGGTCGCGGAGCTTGCCGGCCAGCTTGTCGCTGTAGTTGGCGAGCGTGATCGTGACAGCCCCGTCGGCAGGGTCGACACCGCTCGACGCGACCCTCGCCCCGAGCGCATTCTTGCCGTACGGCAGCTCGCCGAAGATCTGCTGGGCCCGGTCGTACGCCGCCTGAAGTGCGGTCGCGTCCGGGGCGGCGGCAGCGGTGGTGGCGACCGCGAACCCGCCGAGAAGGATGCCGGTGGCCGCCGCCGCGCCTGCGCGCAGGGCAAGGGCCTTCCATCGCAGTAATGACACTGGTGTCCCCCTGTGAATGTGTCCACTGTAGAGGCGCGCGCCGGGGCCGAGATTAACGGCACCCATAGCTACGTGTCAATGCGCTAAAGATCGAATTGCTTCACTTTCCTACGCTGGCGGTGGCGCGGAAAAGGGAGAGATCATGGATGTCGGGGCCCTCTACAATTCGATCACTCTGTCGGTTTCACTGACGGCATTGGCGATGTCGTCGGTGTTGACCGTGCGGCAGCTGCGGACAGCCCGGACGGCCAGTCAGGACGCCAATATCACGCAGGCGTTGCTGTGTCTGAACGGCGAATATCGCAGTGACGAGTTCCGGGAGAGCGAAGATTTTGTTCTGCATCGGCTGGCCGAGGAGTGCAGTTCCGATCTCGGCGTTGCGGATCTTCCGTTCGAGGCGCGGCGGCACGTCTGCCGGGTCGGCCATTTTTACGGGGACTACGGGATGCTGGCGGCGCTGCCCACTTACGACCAGGCCCGCATCCTCGGCTGTGTGCACTACCGGGTGCGGGAGGCCTGGTCGGTGCTCGAGCCCTTCGCCGTCGCGGAGCGGCAGGTTCGGGGCAACTCCTACTGGAGCTACTTCGAGAACCTGGCTTTCCTCGCGACGAAGGTCGACAAGCAGCAGGTGCTCGACAGCCAGGGTCTGCGCCGGTTCGACGGGGCCCGGTGGCCGTCAGTCGGCTAGGGCCGCGGGTCGGCGGTTGAGCCAGGGCATCGAGGTCAGTGCCCACAGCAGGAGCGACGCGATGCCGAGGACCAGGACCGCCGCGCTCACCGCCTTGTCGATGGCCTGGGCCGTGACCAGGACCGGGAGGGTCTTGACCGCGATCGAGCCGCCCAGTGCGCGGGTCGCCGCGCTGTACGCCAGAGCCGTCGTGATGCCGTCCGGGGGTGCCTCGTCGGCGACGGCCGCGTCCATGTCGCCCTCGAAGGCGGTCTGACTCAGGCCGGCGAGGAACTGCGCCGCGAGCACGTTCGCGGCGTGCAGGGGTGCGCCGATCCAGCCGACCAGCATGCCCAGGCCCCACAGGGACCAGCGGAGGACTGCGGGGAGGCGCATGTTGCCGATCGTCTCCACCGCGACCGTGGCGAGGAGGCAGCCGATGCTGAAGGCGACCGCCGCGCCGGCGACCCAGTGGCGGCCGTGGAGTTCGGTGGTCAGGGGGACGGCCAGGAGGGTGGGGCCGGAGGAGAGCAGCATGATGCCGCCGCCGGCCACGAGCAGGCGGGGTGACACGGGGAAGCGGCGGCTGCGGCGGTGTACGGCGGAGGGGCGTTTCAGGACGGGGCTGCTGAGGCCGTACCCGAGGATCCGGGCGGGAGCGATCCGCCCGGCCGCGCCCTGGGGGGTCATGCGGGCGCGGCGGGCGACGACGATCGTCGGGATCAGGGAGCCGGCGTAGACGATGAAGATCGCGATGAGGGTGCCGCCGGTGGGGTGGCCCTCGGGCCCGGACGGGAGGAGGGCGCCGAGGCCGGTGCCGGCGGCTTCGACGGCGGCGATCGCGAGGGCGTAACGGGTCATCGCGCGGGGGCGGGCGTCGACCGCTGCGACCTCGGCGCGCATCGCCGCGAAGCCGACCCAGGCCGCCACGTGCATGGCGACGATGAGGAAGGCGATCAGCCACGACGGCAGGCCCGCGATCAGGCCGGCGAGGGCGGCGACACGCAGCACGATCTCGATGCCGGCCGCGCCGCGCAGCAGGTGGCGGCCGGGCAGGCGCCGGGCCAGCCAGCCGGTGACCGGCGCGGAGAGGACAACACCGATGAGCATCGCGGCGTTGTAGAGGGCGGCCTCGGCGAGACCACCCCGGGAGACCGCGAGCAGGACGAGGATCGTCCAGCCGAGTGCCATGCCGAACGAGTCGGCGACACCGGAGACCAGCAGCTCACGGAGACGGCCGGCGCGGCGCAGGCCGACCGGTCCGGCGTGGCGGTGTCCGCCGCCGCCGTGGGGTTGCCTGCGCCGCGTCTGCTCAGCGCTCACCGGGGATACCGGCCCGGGCCGGCTCACCCGTCGTCTGCCGGGGGAGCGTGGCGGGGCCGCCGACGAAGAGCGGGGTCGGGGGCGGGAAGCCGTTGAACGCCGACGCGTAGCTCAGCGTGTAGGCACCCGTGGAGCCGATGTAGATGATGTCGCCGACGTCGATGCCCGCGGGCAGCAGCGCGCCGTAGAACATGGTGTCGGAGCTGTCGCAGCTCGGTCCGGTGATCGTGAACGGGAGCTCCGCGATCTCGCCGTGACCGGCCACCGACGTCCACATCGGGAAGTCCCAGCCGGTCGGCAGCTGGATGGTCTCCATCATGCCGTTGTAGGCGCCGACGTCGACGAAGAGCCAGTTCTCGGTCCCGCGGACCTCGCGGCCGATCACGCTCACCGCCATGACCGAGGCCTCGGCGACCAGGTGACGGCCGGGCTCGGCGACGAGCAGACCCGGACGGTACGGCAGCAGCTCGTCCAGTGCGGGCAGCACCATCTCGCCGATCTCGCCGATGGTCGGCACGTCCTCGGTGTAGCGGGCGGGGAAGCCGCCGCCCAGGTCGAGCAGGTCCAGCCGGATGCCCTCGTCGAGGAGGTCCGCCATGATCTGACCGACCGCGCCGATGGCCTCCCGCCAGGCCGCCGCGTTGCCGCACTGCGAGCCCACGTGGAACGTCACACCGTACGGGCGCAGGCCCAGCCGGCGCGCCAGGACGAGCAGGTCGCGGGCCTCGTGCACCTCGGCGCCGAACTTGCGCGAGAGCGGGAACGAGCTGGCGCTGTCGTCGACCCGCAGCCGCAGGTAGACCGCGCTGCCGGGCGCGTGCTCGGCCAGCTTGCGCAGCTCGTTGGGCGAGTCGAAGCTGAACCGCCACAGACCGGCGGCGTGCGCGGCCGCGATGTGCGCCGGCGGCTTGACCGGGTTGCTGTAGAGCACACCGGCCGGGTCGACGCCTTGGCGCTGCAGCATCTGCAGCTCACCGAGCGAGGCGATCTCGAAGCCGGCACCGTGATCGCGCATCGTCGCCAGGATCTCGGGCGCCGGGTTGCACTTCATCGCGTAGAACGGCAGCACCCCGGGCAGGGCGGCGGTGAACGCCTCGAGCCGGCGTACCACCGTGTCCAGATCGGTGACCAGGTACGGCGTCGGCATGTCGATGACCTCGAGGCAGTCCGGGGACAGCGCTGCGGGCCACTGGTCCGGAAGCTGTGAACGGGTGCCGGTGAGGGCGGCGGTCATGCAGAACTCCTGCACTGTGCTGAGGGGGTGGACGGGGGGATCAGGCGGCCGAGGACGCTTCGGCGCCCTGCAGCAGCAGCCGGCCGGCCTCGCCGGCGGGTACGGGGCGGGAGAAGTAGAAGCCCTGGGCGAAGGTGCAGCCCATGTCGCGCAGCGCGGCGAGCTGGCCGTACTCCTCGATGCCCTCGGCGACGGTCGACATGCCGAGGCTCTGCCCCAGCTGGACGATCGTGCTGGCCAGCGCGGCGTCGTCGCTCTGCTCGCCGAGACGCTCCACGAAGGAGCGGTCGATCTTGAGCGTGTCGACGGGGAAGCGGCGCAGGTACGCCAGCGACGAGTAGCCCGTACCGAAGTCGTCGATCGCGAGGGTGACCCCGAGCGCCTTGAGGCGGACCAGCTGGGCGAGGTTCTCCTCGGTGTCGGTCATCAGGACGCTCTCGGTCATCTCGAGGCAGAGCTGGTCGGCCGGCATGCCGGTCTCGGTCAGCACCTCGCGGACGACGGTCGGCAGGTCGCTCCGGTCGAACTGTCGCACCGACACGTTGACGGCCATCTTGATCGGGCGGCTGTTGTCGCGTTCGGCCCACTCGACGGCCTGACGGCACGCCTCGGTGAGGACCCAGCGGCCCAGCGGGACGATCAGGCCGGTGGCCTCGGCGATCGGGATGAAGTCGAGCGGGTTGATCAGGCCGCGGGTCGGGTGCTGCCAGCGGACCAGCGCCTCGAAGCCGATGACGCGGCTGTCGTTCATGTCGATGGTCGGCTGGTAGTGCAGCTTCAGCTCGCCGCGGTCCAGGGCCAGGCGCAGGTCGGCCTCGAGCTCGAGCCGCTCGACCAGGCCGGCCAGCATCTGCGGGTCGTAACTGGCGAAGCTGCTGCCACCGGCTGCCTTGGCCTTGTACATGGCCAGGTCGGCGTTGCGCATGAGCTGCTCGGCGTCGTCGGCGTCGTCACCCTCGGCCAGAGCGGCGAACGAGGCGAGGCCGATGCTGCCCCGCACGTGCAGGTCGCGGGTGTCGATGCGGAACGGCTCGTGCAGCCCGTCGACGATGCGCTGTGCGACCAGTTCGGCCTCACCGGCGTCCCGCGGCGAGGAGATCAGCACGGCGAACTCGTCGCCGCCGAAGCGGGCCACGACGTCACCCTCGCGGACGCAGGCGCGCAGCCGGTCCGCGACCTGCACCAGGAGCTGGTCGCCGGCCAGGTGGCCGAGGCTGTCGTTGACCTCCTTGAAGCCGTCGAGGTCGAGGAAGAGCACGGTCACGTCGTCGGCGTCGCCGCGGGTGTCGAGGGCGTCGGAGACCCGCTCGCGGAAGAGCGCACGGTTGGCGAGCTGGGTGAGGGCGTCGTGGTACGCCTCGTGCACCAGCTGCTCCTGGAGCTCCTTGCGCTCGCTGATGTCCCGCGTGTTGAGGACCAGGCCACCGACGTTCGGGTCGCCGAGCAGGTTCGTGATGGTGATCTCGGCCTGGCGCAGCCGGCCGTCGCGGTGCCGCACGGTCAGCTCGAGCACCGTGGTCGCGTACGGGCGGCCGCTGACCGAGCGCAGGGCGTCGGCGAGGCGGGTGGCCGCCTCGGGCTCGATGACGCTGGTGAGGCGGCGGCCGGTGAGCAGCTTCGGCGAATACCCGAAGACCCGCTGGACGGACTCGCTCTGGTAGAGGACCTCGGCGTCGGTGCCGACGACGGTCACCACGTCGGAGCTGTGCTGCACGAGGGCGTGGAAGCGCTGCTCGCTGGCGTAGAGCTCGGCGGTGCGGTCGGCGACGCGGGTCTCCAGGTTACGGGTGAGGTTGCGGTTCTCCAGCAGGGTGAGCAGCTGCCGGCCGACGATCAGCAGGATCAGGGCCGACCGCGTGTACGCGACGAACGCGCTGCTCTGCCCGGTCCGGGCGAACCACACGACGCTGGTCAGCAGGGCGGCGAGCACGGCCACGTACGGCAGCAGCACACCGAACGGCTGTCCGCCCTCGGTGTCGGCGACCTCCGCGGAGGGGGCGGTGGCGCCCGTGTCGACCGGCTTCGTGGCGGCCAGCAGGATCAGCGAGAAGCCCGCGAACCAGCCGATGTCGGTGACCCCACCGGAGTGGTACGCCCCGATCAGGCTCAGGTACGCGTACCCGATGTCGGAGATGGAGAAGGCAGCGATGCCGGCGCCGACCAGGGCGAGGTGGGCGAAGTTGCGCCCACGCCGCCGCTGCAGGGCGAGCATGTAGACCACGATGGTGACCATGACGACGTCGCCGAGCGGGTACGCGAGGCTGACGTAGAGCGCGAGGGCGCTGTCGCCACCCGCCTCGATCAGCGGCTCGATGACGAAGATCCAGGCCATCAGGACCAGCGACGCGGCGACCATCAGGCCGTCGAGCACACTGCGGGCGCGGTTGGCGAGGGCCTGCGCGGCGACCGGCAGCACGAGCAGCCCGGCCGAGGCCAGCAGGATCATGCCCAGGTAGCCGATGTCGGCCTGCGACGGCAGCGGGACCGAGCCGGTGAAGGTGTCCAGCCAGACGGCCGCCATCTGGCCGACACCCCAGGACAGGACGCCGAGACCGACGAGGGCCCAGCCGGCCCGCATCCGCCCGCGGAACAGCGCGGCCCGGAAGAGGCAGGCGACAGCGGCGGAGACAGCGGCGAGGCAGAGGCCGAGGTTGGAGATCGTCTTCGAGACCACGGCCCCGCCGGCACCGGTGCTGAGCACCACGCCGAAGGTGGCGACCACGACGGCCACGGCGATGCAGATCCGGGCCCAGCGTCGTACGGCGCTGGACGTGCGCCGCTCCGTGGCTCCGGGCGGCGCCGGCGATTGCTTGCTGGCTGCCATCAGCTCATCTCCGGTCGGTGATCCGCCCTGGGCAGGGTGGTCGTACCAGCAGAGATCGGGTCCGGACGGCCTGACATGAGGCGGACGCGGGTGCAACTCGGGTGCCCGGAGCTGGGATTTCATTGACACGGGTCACTGACACGTGACAACGTTGTCACCGGACGATGACGTCGTTAACCGGAGGTTTGTCGATGACCCGTCGGTTCCTGGTCGCGGTTCTGCTGGCCGCCTCCGCGCTGTATGCGAGCCCCGCGCAGGCGAGAGCCGCCGAGGACGACCCCGTGGATCTGGTGCACCCGTTCGTCGGGACCCAGAACTTCGGCAACACCTTCCCGGGTGCGAGTGCGCCGTTCGGGATGGTCCAGGTCAGTCCGGACACCGGCGGCCAGGGCGGCTACGACTACCAGCAGTCCAGCATCTACGGCTTCAGCCAGACGCACCTCTCGGGTGTCGGCTGCGGCGTCGCGGGTGAGCTGCCGATGCTGCCGACCACGGGCGCCGTCACCACCTCGGACCCGAACGCGTACAGGTCTCCCTATTCGCACGACGAAGAGGACGCCGAGCCGGGCTACTACCGCGTCGGCCTGTCGAAATATCAGACGAAGGCCGAGCTGACGGCGACGCCGCGCACCGGCTGGCAGCGTTACACGTTCCCGGAGACGGGCGCAGCGAACGTCCTGTTCAACACCGGCAAGGCCAACCAGTCCGTCTTCGACTCCGAGATCCACGTCGTGGATGACCGGACGGTCGAGGGCCGGGTCCACGCCGGCAACTTCTGCGCCGGCAAGGACGACCACACCGTCTACTTCACGGCGAGCTTCGACCGGCCGTTCAGCACGACCGGCACCTGGCGCGGCTCGACACTGACCCCCGGCGGCAAGGACGCGTCCGGCACCGGCGGGAACGGCGCCTGGGTCACCTTCGACGCCACCCAGGACCGCGACGTCGTCGTCAAGGTCGCCCTGTCCTACACCGGCCCCGAGGGCGCGCGGAAGAACCTCACCGCCGAGACGGCCGACTCCTACGACTTCGACGCCACCCGCGCGAAGCTGCGGGCCACCTGGGCGGGCGAGCTCGACCGCATCAAGATCGACGGGGGAGCCGCCGACCGGCGCAGCGCCTTCTACACCGCGCTCTACCACTCGCTGCTGCACCCGAACCTCGCCGGTGACGTCGACGGCCGCTACGTCGGCTTCGACCGCGAGGTGCACACCGCGCAGGGCTACACGCCGTACCAGAACTTCTCGCTCTGGGACACCTACCGCCCGCAGAACCAGCTGCTGGAGATGCTCGCACCCGACGTCGCCCGCAACGTGGCGCTCTCCGTGGTCGCGATCGGGCGGGACGGCGGCTGGCTGCCGCGCTGGGCGCTCGCCAACAGCGAGACCAACATCATGACCGGCGACCCGGTCACCCCCTTCCTCGTCGAGGCCTGGTCCAAGGGCCTGCTCTCCGGGTACGAGGAAGAGGCGTACGCACTGCTGCGCAAGAACGCCACCGCGCAGCCACCGGCGGACTCGCCCTACAACGGCCGTACCGGTCAGGACTACTACGCCGACCGCGGTTACATCCCGTCCGGGCTCGAGCTGGGCAAGGACTGTGTCGACAAGGGCGGCGACAACGACTGCGACCACCCGGCGTCCGCGACCCTCGAGTACGCCGCCGCCGACGCCTCCCTGGCGCTGATGGCCGAGGGGCTCGGCAAGGAGGCCGACGCGAAACTCTTCGCGGGCCGCGGCCAGTGGTACCGCAACCTGTGGGACTCCTCGATCCAGCAGTTCCGGCCGCGGACCGTCGACGGGACCTGGCTCACGCCGTACGACCCGATCGCGGCGGGGGAGCAGTTCCACGAGGGCGGCGCCCACCAGTACCAGTGGCTGGTGCCGCAGGACCCGGCCGGACTGGTCCAGCTGATGGGTGGGCGCAAGGCCACCGAGAAGCGCCTCGACGACTTCTTCGTCTACGACAAGCTGCTCACCGACCCCGCCGGCACCGCGCGCACCGACTGGATCGCCAGCCCCTACGACTACTACGCCAAGTCCACGTACAACCCCAACAACGAGCCTGACCTGCTGGCGCCGTACATGTATCACTGGGCGGGTGACCCGGCGAAGACCGCAACGGTCGTCCGGGCCGCGATGACGCTCTTCACCACCGGCCCCGACGGCATGACCGGCAACGACGACCTCGGCACGATGAGCGCCTGGTACGTCTTCTCGTCCCTGGGCCTCTACCCGACGATGAGCGGCGCCAACTTCCTGGCGGTGTCCAGCCCGCAGTTCCCCCGGGCCACGGTCAAGGTCGGCACCAAGCGGCTCGTGATCGACGCACCGGGCGCCTCGGACGCCAACCGCTACATCCAGCGCGTCCGGCTCAACGGCGTACCGGTCGCCAAGAGCTGGCTCGACTGGTCGGCGGTCGCCCGCGGCGGCACGCTCTCCCACACGCTCGGCACCAGCCCGTCCGGCTGGGGCACGTCACTCCTGGCCCAGCCGCCGTCGGTCAACAACAAGGCCCCGGCGGACAACCGCACCCACGTCGACGCCTCGGTCCGCCCGGCCAGCGCGGCTCTGGCCGCCGGGTCGGCCACCGCACAGAAGGCGGCCTTCGAGGTCGACGTCGTCGGCCAGGCGCCCCTCGCGATCGCACCCCGCGTGACCGCCCAGGCCCCGGCCGGCTGGAAGGTCACGGTCGCCCCCCGCGTCCCGACCCTCCTGCTCACCCGGCACCTCCCGGTCGGCACGACCGCCAAGGTCACCGTCGAGGCCCCCGCCGGTACGCCCGCAGGCACGTACCAGGTCGACGTGTCGGTCTCGGCGACCGGCACCGAAACGGTGAAACGCACCGTCACCATCACCGTCCGCGAACCGGTCACGTGCGCCTCCACCGCCGGCACCGCCTGCCTCGTCGACCTCGGCACCGAACGCACCACCGACGGCACCGCCACGGTCGCCGCCACCACCGAGGGCAACTTCGACGGCGGCGGCTGGAGCTACGACGCCGACCTGCTCCCCGCAGCCGGCCCGGTCACCTGGGGCGACGTCCCCTACCAGGCCCCGGACCCCACGGGCACGGCCAAGAACTTCGTCCAGTCCCGCGGCCAGTCCCTGCTCCTCCCACCCGGCAACCACCCGGCGGTCAACCTGGTCGCCACCACCCACAACGGCCCGGTCACCGCCGCCCTGACCATCGGCTACACCGACGGCACCTCCGCCGCCGCCACCGTGACCGTCGCGGACTGGTGCGGCACAGCCTCGGCCGGCACCACGGCCGTCCTGTCGATGTCCCACCGGATCAAGGCCGGCCAGGGTGTCGACGGCCCGCCGGTCAGCCTCTTCGGCCTCGACCTCCCGGTCACCCAGGGCAAACAGATCCGCTCGATCACCCTCCCGAACGACCCTCGCCTCTACCTGTACGCCGTGACTCTGTCCTGACCGTTGCGCTACGGTCCGTGAGATGGGTTCCCGGCCTCTCAGCTACGCCGACGCCGCCCGTCTCCTGGGCGTCCACAACAACGCCGTCATCAAGGTCCTCAGTGGGGTGAGCGGTGGCGCAACCGCCGCCCTCACTGCGGGTTCCTTGGCTGACGTCGACTTTTTCGCCCTGCGCGGTGAGGTCATCAGGTGGGGCAACGAGGCCGTCACCGGTCTGCGGGAGCGGGTCACCGGCGTTCGCCGCTTCGACCGCACTCTGAGACTCGAGGCGGCGCACGCCGTCGTCGTGGTGACCGCGTTCTACGAAGCTGTGGACGCTGTCCTGCCCGATGCGGATCTGACCGCGGGGGAACAGGTCGCCGTCATCACTTCGACCGCGCTCAGGGCGCGGTACGCGGATCTGCTGCAGATCCTGATCGAGACGCCGCCCCCGATGCCCGCACCGCACCGTCCTTTCGAGACGACGGTCGCCGACCTCCGGGTCTACTTCCGGTCGGCAGCGGTCGCGGTGCGAGGGTTCCTGAGCGGGCTGAGCGCTTTCGAGGACAGGGTGCCGGCGCGTCTGGAGGACGAGGTCTGCAAGATCGCCGTCCGCCGGTACATCGAGGCGTACCGGCGGCTGACCACCGAGGCGCCCGAGTTTGCCGTCTGGGCCGCGATGATCGAGGCCCAGGCGACCCGCACGCTGCTGCGGAACGCGCTGGACGACCTGCGTTCGGTGTCGGGCGGTGCGACTGTCGACGCCGTTCTGGCCGGACTAGGTAAGCGCTACCGGGCCGGGCTGGATCGCGCCATCATCACCTCCGCGTACGCCCCGGCCCACGTCGTGCTGCCGACCCTGAGCGAGGGTTACCTCGATCCGCACGGCCGTGTTGCGGTGGCCGGTCCGCAGGATCTCCCCGCCACCGAGAGCTGGTGGGAGCAGGCGGTCACGGTGGAGGACGTCCATGGTTTTCTGCTGGCCCACCTGACCGGGCCGGACGCGGTGACGGGTCCGCTCGTGGTGCTCGGCCAGCCCGGCTCCGGCAAGTCCGCGATGACCCGCATCCTGGCCGCCCGCCTGCCCCCGGCCGACTTCCTGGTCGTCCGGGTCGAGCTGCGTACCGTGCCGGCCGAGTCGTCGATCCAGTCGCAGATCGAGCAGGCGCTGTTGCAGATGCTCGGCGAGCACGTCTCCTGGGCGGACCTGACCCGGCGGGCCGGTCCGGCACTGCCCGTGGTGATCCTCGACGGCTTCGACGAGCTGCTGCAGGCGACCGGCATGAACAGGGCCGATTATCTGGAGGAGATCCGCCGGTTCCAGAGTCGTGAACAGGAGCTGGACCGTCCGGTGGCCGTCCTCGTCACCAGCCGGACCGTCGTCGCCGACCGCGCGCGGATTCCGGACAGCACCGTGGTGCTGCGTCTCGAACCGTTCGACGAGACGCAGATCAACGCCTGGCTCGCGGTCTGGAACGCCCACAACGCTGCCGGGCTCGCGGCTCGTGACCTGCGGCCCTTACCGCCGGCCGCCGCCCTGGCCCACGGTGAACTCGCGGTCCAACCACTGCTCCTGCTGCTGCTCGCGCTCTACGACGCCGGTGCCAACGCGCTCCAGACCGCGGGTGACGACCTGCGCCGGGTCGACCTCTACGAGCGGTTGTTCACCGACTTCGTCGTCAGGGAGGTCGGCAAGCACAGCCGAGATCTCACCGCGGACCAGCACGCGGACGAGATCGAGGTGGAATGGCGACGGCTCGGCGCGATCGCGATCGCGATCCTGAACCGGGGCAGTGACGTGATCCTCGAGCCGGAGCTGAACGACGACATCCCGCGTCTGCTACTGGAGTCCGACCTGCGCCGGGCCCACGACACCTCGGCCCATCGTGCCCTCGGTGCGGGCCAGCTGATGGTCGGCCGGTTCTTCTTCATCCACGAGTCCCGGGCCACCCGTGACACCGCGGGTCCGGAGCGCAGCTTCGAGTTCCTGCACGCCACCTTCGGTGAGTTCCTCGCCGCCCGGCGCATCGTCTCCCTCCTCGTCGACCTCGCGGAGGAACGCCTCCACCAGCGGCGCCGCCGGGGTGTCATCGATCCCGGCCCGCTGTACGCCGCCACCTCCTTCGTCACCATCGCTCGCCGTGCGCCGCTGTGGGAGATGTGCCGGGAGATGCTCGCCCACCTGGATCCGCAGCAGCGACAGGATTGCCGGGCACTTGCCCTCGAGCTCCTGGCCGACGCCGGGTACGCGCATCCGACCTGGACCGGCCAGGACTACGAGCCCCGGCGCACACCCCTGGCGGTACGCCACGCGGCGTTCTCGGCGAACCTGGTCTGCTTCGTGCTGCTGCTGAGCGACGGGCCGGTCGACGCGATCGACCTGGTCGGGGAGCCGGTCGTCACCAACTGGCGGCGGCAGGCGTTGCTCTGGCAGAGCCAGCTCGAACCGGAGGACCGCAAGCGGATGTGGCAGACGCTCCGCGTGGCCTGGGATCTGACAGCGGACCCGACCCGTCTGACGGTCCGCATCGAGGACGGCGCCGCGGTCGGTGTCTACGAGTCCGTTCCGTGGCCGCCCGATACGCATCCATGGACCGTGAGACCGGACGACCACCCGCATCTCCTGGCGCCCGACGTCTCGGTCCGTGCCGACAGCCGCATGGGGCGTTCGCTGCGGCGGTCGGCATTCGTGCAGACGGCCCACGACGTGCGGGAGATCCTCTACGACCTGATGCCGTACTGGGAGCACGTGGGCACACCGCGCCTGCATCGGCTCGACGATGAGCCGGTCCTGGTCTCCGAGGCCGCGCTGTTCTTCGAGCTGCTCCTGGCGCCGGCCGATGCGCACTCACCGGACGAACGCGCTCGCCGGTACGCCTGGGCCTTCAAGCTCATCCAGCTCCCGCGCCAGCGTGATCTCCTGATCCGACAGCTTCTGGAGGACGGGCCGGGCTTGACCGACGAGGGCTTGGGCCAGATCTTCCACACCCTCGGGACCCCCGACATCCACCGGAACTACGAGACCTTCGAGAACCTGCTCAGCGCCGTCCTGGAGCGCGACGACGGTCTCGCCGTGGCGGCCACCCTGCTGCTGAATGCGGACGAGGATCCGCTGGAGGAACGTATGGCGCAGCTTTACGGAAAGCTCGGCATCGAGGTCTACTAGTCGTCGGTTTTCAGCAGGCAGAACTCGTTGTCCTCGGGGTCCGCCAGCACGGTGAGCCCGTCCGTCTCCCAGAGGAAGCGGGCGCCCAGTCCGGTCAGGCGCTTCAGCTCGGCGACCGGGTCGTCGGCCGTCAGGTCGAGGTGGATGCGGTCCTTGACGGTCTTGGGTTCGGGCACCTGGGTGAACCAGAGGCGTGGGCCGCCGCCCGGGCCGGGCAGCACCAGCACCGTCGGGTCGTCGTCCGGGTCCGGGTCGTTCTCGCCGTAGGGTGCGATCTCGTAGTCGTCCAGGACCTGCACCCACCAGCGGGCCAGGGCCGGGGCGTATGCGCAGTCGACGACGATGTCCCTGATCCTGGCCATGGGTCACATCACCCAGCCGTAGAGGCGTTCGACGTGGAGGGTGAGGACGATGCGGCCGTCGGCGACCATCGCGCGACGGTAGTCGTCCCAGTCGGGGTGGTCCTCGCCGCGGATCGAGCGGTAGATGTCGACCAGTTCCTCGACCGTCGCGTCGTGTTCGTCGGCCGACGGCGGTGAGAAACTCGCGCGGACCTCGGCGGCGACATATCCGCCGCCGCCCGGGCCGATGACGCGGATGCTGCCGCGCGGGTCGCGGCGCAGGTTGTGGACCTTGGCGAGGGTTTCGCGGGTGGAGATGCGCAGGACGCGGGTGGGGGTGTCGGCCGTGTAGTTCACGTCGGACAGCTGGGGCCGGCCGTCGCGTTTGATGGTGGCGAGGGTGCAGAGGTCGGTCGCGGCGATCGCGGACCACAGCTTGGTGTCGTCGGACATGAGGTCCACGCTAGCCGTCCGGGAACGACACAGCCGCCCCTCCCCGAGTGACGGGAAGGGGCGGCTGAGGCGAGCAGCTCAGGTCAGAGCTTGCCGCATTGGCCGAGCCGGACGCCGGAGCCGGCGTTCGTGAGGCCGTTGTTCACCGGCGCCGGCTTGTTACCGGAGCAGGTGAGCGGTCCGGTGATCGTGTTGTCCGCGACCACCGTCGACTTCTTGTTGGTGAGCAGGGTGACCGCACTCTTGAGGGTGGAGTTCTCCAGGCTCACCGGGCCGGAGCCGGTCACCGTGACCGGGCCCGCGACCGTGGTGTTCAGCAGTGAGACCGTGCCGGCGCCGGTCGCGGTGACCGCTGCCCGCAGGTTGGCGCCGGTGGCGTAGAGCGACGCGCCCTTCGACACCGAGATCAGGCCGGTGACCTGAGCGCCCGCCTTGATGCAGGTGACTCCGGACCGCACCGACACCGCGCCGGCAACCTTGTCGGAGATCGTCGTGGTGCAGGCGGGTGCCGGAATGCCGAGCAGCTCGACCTCGGCGAGTGTCGTGCTCGCCTCGCCGGTGTTGGCGCTGACGTCGAGGCGGTAGTACGCGTACCGGCCCGGGCTCGTGATCTTGAACGGGCGGGTCTGCAGCCGCCAGTCGAACGTCTGGTCGCTGCGCTCGTCGATCGTCGTCCAGGTCGTGCCGTCGTAGGAGCCCTTCAGCTTCCATGCCTTGGCGTCACCGGCGACCGCACCCGAGGTGAGGGTGTAGTAGTCGGCCTGCTCGCCCGCGGAGGTGAACTGGTACTGCCAGCTCGGCGTGGCCGTGGCGAACGTCGCCGCCGTCGTGGAGGTGTCGTCGACCAGGGCCGGCTCCGACGACGTCCCGCGGCCCGGACCGGTCAGGTCCTTCAGCGGGGTGGGAACCGCGCTGCCCTTGGTGATCGACGGCGGTGCGGCGTCGTCCCCGGTGCCCCAGCTCGACGGCTCGGAGCCCATGGAGAAGTCGAGCGTCGCGCCGTTCGCGATCACCGAGTGCGGCAGCGCCGTCGAGTTGTACGCCTTGCCGTCGACCTTCAGCGACTGCACGTAGACGTTCGAACGGCTGTTGTTCTTCGCGTTGACGACGATCTTCTTGCCGTTGTCCAGGTTGACCGTGGCCTTGGTGAACAGCGGCGACCCGATGGCGTACTCCGGGCTGCCCATCTGGAGCGGGTAGAAGCCGAGCGCGCTGAAGATCTGCCACGCGCTCATCTCGCCGTTGTCCTCGTCGCCCGGGTAGCCCTGGCCGATCTCGCTGCCCAGGTAGAGCCGGGACATCGCCTCACGAACCAGCTTCTGCGTCTTGTACGGCTGACCCGCGTAGTCGTACATGTACGGGATGTGGTGCGACGGCTGGTTGCTGAAGCCCCACTGGCCCATGCGGACGTCGCGGGCCTCGTACATCTCGTGGATCGGGCCGCCGTAGGAGCCGTAGAAGGTGGCCGTCTCCGGGGTGTCGAAGAACTTGTCGAGCTTCTTCGCCAGGCCGTCCTTGCCGCCGTACAGGTTGGCCAGGCCCTGACCGTCCTGCGGGACGTGGAACGCCATGTTCCAGCCGTTGGTCTCGGTGTAGTCGTAACCCCAGACGCGCGGGTCGTACGTGTCCGGCGGGTTGCGCCAGACGCCGGCCGTGCTCTTGCCCTGGAAGAAGTCCACCGACGGGTCGAACATGTTGACGTAGTTGAGCGCCCGGTTGCGGAAGTACTCGGCCTGCTCGGCGTAGTCCTTCGCCTTCGGGCCGCCCTTCTTCGCCAGCGCCTCGGCCATGTTCGCGATGCCGAAGTCGTTGATGTACCCGTCCATGGCCCACGACATGGCCTCGCCGGTCGCGTCGCTCGGCGTGTAGCCCTTGAAGATCGAGCTGGACAGGCCCTTCCGGCCGACGTTCTGGTTCGGCGGTGTGACCGTCGCGTTCTTGAGCGCAGCCAGATAGGCCGTCTCGGCGTCGATGCCCGGGACACCCTTCAGGTACGCGTCCGCAAAAGCAACGTCGGAGCTGGTGCCGACCATCAGGTTCGCGTAGCCCGGTGACGACCAGCGGGAGATCCAGCCGCCGTCCCGGTACTGCTGGACGAAGCCGTCCACCATCTCGCCGGCTTCCTTGGGCGTGAGCAGCGAGTACGCCGGCCACGTCGTCCGGTAGGTGTCCCAGAAGCCGTTGTTGACGTAGACCTTGCCGTCCTTGATCGGTGCGCCGGTCTCGGTCGGTGTGCTGCCCGGGCTGGTCACCGCGGACTGCACGGTGTGCCGGTAGACCGGTGCCTCGTTGGTGCCGGTGTTCTCGTAGGCGGAGTTCGGGTAGAGGAACAGCCGGTAGAGGTTCGAGTAGAGCGTGGTCAGTTGGTCCTCGGACGCACCCTCGACCTCGACGGTGTGCATCTTGGCGTCCCACAGCGACTGCGCCTTGTCCCGCACCGAGGCGAGGGTGGCGTCGGCCGCGATCTCCAGGTCCAGGTTCTTCTTCGCCTGAGCCACGCTGATCAGCGAGGTCGCGATCCGCATCTGCACGGTCTTGTTCGTGGTCGTGTCGAACTTCAGGTAGCCCGTCGACGGCCGGTTGCCGCTGGCCAGCGAGCCGCTCGACGCGATCGGGGCGTCGACCGTGGCGTACATGAACATGCGGGTGAAGCCGGCGGAGAGGCCGCCGCTGTTGACGTCCGACCAGCCCGAGACGGCGTTGTTCGCCGCGTCGATGGTCAGGCCCGCGTTGTTGTTGACGTTGTCCAGGATGAGGTTCGAGCTGTCACCGGTGAACGTGAACTGGAACAGCGCCGCGTGGTCGGTCGGCGCGAACTCGGTCTTGAGCCCGTTGTCGAACGTCACCCCGTAGTAATAGGGCTTCGCCACCTCGTTCTCGTGACCGAAGGCCAGCGCGCGATTCGCCCGGTTCGCATCCGGTACGCCCGCAGCCGCGCTCGGCATGACCTGGAACGTCTGCCGGTCACCCATCCACGGGCTGGGCTCGTGGCTGGTGGAGAACGCCTGCAGGGTCGGCCGGTTCGCCGCGTTGTTCGCCCGGTGGTACTCGTACAGCCAGCTGGTGGTGCCGGCGTTGGTCACCGGGGTCCAGAAGTTGAAGCCGTGCGGCACTGCCGTGGCGGGGAAGTTGTTGCCGCGGGAGAAGTCGCCCGAGGACTGGGTGCCGCGGCGCGTCTCCGCGTACTCGGAGAGGTGTGCCTTGGGCTTGACCGGTGCGACCTCGGCGATGGAGATGTCGTCGAACCAGGACCGGAAGGTCGTGGGGCCGGACGGCTTGTCGTAGCTGACCAGGATGCGGTCGATGGTCTTGCCGGCGGCGACCGAGCCGATCAGCGAGGTGCGCTTGTTCCACTGCGCGGTGTAGAGCGTCTTGGACGCGCCCTGCGCGGGCGCACTGACCACGATGCCGTTCTGGTCGAGCGCCTTCAGGTCCGACAGGTAGGTGCCGTCGGTGAACGCGAGGTCGACCGCGGTGTACGTGGCGGGGTTCGACAGGTCCTCGCGGTTGAACTCGGGGAAGACCAGGTAGGAGAGCTCGGTCCGGTCGGTCACGGCCACATCGACGTCGAAGACCTTGTTGTTCGAGTAACCGCGGCCCTCGGCGGTGTGCCGGCCGGCGATCTGGAACGCCTTGAGCCCGGTGTAACCCACGCCCGCCTTGGCGGTGGGGGAGCTGGCGGGCCCGTTGCCGAGCCGGCTCTGCATCGGGCCGGTCGGCGGCGCGGTGACGTTGGCGTCGGCGAGCTCGAGCTCGGCCAGCTGTGTGAGGTTGCCCGACGGATGCCCGGTGATGTTCAGCCGGTAGATCGGGAACGAGGCCGGGTCGGCGACCGTGTAGGTCTTGGTCTGGAACCGCTCGGTGAACGTCTGCCCGGTCTGCGTGTCGACCGTCGTCCAGGTCTCACCGTCGGTGGAACCCTGCAGGGTCCAGTCCCGCGGGTCCCGCTCGGGGGAGTCGTTGGCGGACGTCAGGGCGTACTTGATGACCTCGGCGGGGGCGTCGAGTGTGTACTGCGCCCAGCTCGTCGGGGTGTCGACCAGCCACTTGGTGGCCGAGTCGCCGTCGTTGAGGTTGTTGGCGCCCTCGCTGCTGTTCGGCTGCGCGTTGACGGCGATGGCCGTGACGTGGCTGCGCAGGCTGCCCGGCATGCCGACGACGACGGTGCCGTCCACACCCTCGCTTCCGGCGTCCGCGTCGACCGTGTCGGTCCACGTCGGCTGTGGTTCGCCGGTCTCGAACGACGAGGTGAACGACTCCGCCGCGGCCGCCAGGGCGCTGCCGCCCGTGGCGACGGACGCGGCCGTCGCGATCAATGTGACGGATAACAGGGCGACACCCCATCGTGGCCGGTGCATGCCGTCTCCTTCTCGGGGCTGTGTGGCGGTACGCAGGAAACCTCCGCGACACATCGTCACGTCTAAGTCTCTCGATATGCAAGGGTTCTACCGAACACGATCGCCCATGATTGACATCGATGTCAGCTCGGGCCGCGGAACCCCTTGCAAACGGGCGCGAACCTGCCATAAGGTCGACCTGCGGGGTGCCCCGCCATGATCGATTGCGCCTCGATCCATGTTCGAACGTGTGCGGTTAAGCTGACACGATGGACCTTCCCTCCTGGACCTCGCGCTGGTGCCGCGAACACCTCGGCGCGGAGCCCGTCGCCCTGCTGCACCGCTCCGAGCACATGTCCGAGGTGCTGGGTCTGCGCCTGGCCGACGGCCGCGAGATCGCCGTCAAGGCCCGCCCCGGCCAGAACGGCCGCGAGGCCACCTGTGTCGAGGTCCAGCGTTCCCTCGCCCTTCAGGGCTTCCCCTGCGCCGCCCCGCTGACCGGGGTCACCGTGCACGAAGGGCTCGCCGTGCACGCCGAGGAATGGCGGCCGGGTGGCGAGATGCGGCGCGATGACAACACCGGCACGGCGGCCGCCTTCGCCGTGCTGCTCGCCGAGCAGGTGACGCTGGCCGAGGACATCGAGGTCGGCGGGACCGCGCCCGGAGCCGTCGAACCGCCGCTGCCCAACCCCGAGTGGGTGCGCTGGGACCACGACCGGCCCGGGCTGTGGCCACCGAACCCGTACCAAGACAGGCGGTCCGGGCGATCGCTGCCGGACGGGATCGAGGACGCCGCTCGTCGCGTACGGGAAAGGATGGTCGCGGCCCGGTTGCCCCGGATCCTCGGCCACGCCGACTGGGAGAGCCAGAACCTGCGCTGGCACGGCGACCGGCCCTGGGCCGTGCACGACTGGGACAGCCTGGCCTGGCTGCCCGAGGCCGCGATCGCCGGTGCGGCCTGCGGCGCCTTCGCCAGTCACGCGCAGCCGACGCTGGCGCCGATCGCGAGCTCCGAGGCGTTTCTCGACGCGTACCAGAGGGCTCGCCGGCCCTTCACCGCCGAGGAGCTGGAGGTGGCCTGGGCGGCGAGCCTGTGGCTGGCTCTGCACAACGCCCGCGGTGAGGCGCTCTGGGACAACCCGCCGGTGGCGATCACGGCGGTCCGTGAGCAGGGTGCCGAGCGTCTAGCCCGGGCCGGCGCCTGACGAGCCACCGACCAGACCTTCCTCGTACGCGAGGATGACCAGCTGCACCCGGTCGCGGACGCCGAGCTTGGTGATCGCCCGGGTGATGTGGGTCTTGGCGGTGAGCGGGCTGATCACCAGCTCGCGGGCGATGTCCTCGTTGGACAGGCCGGTCGCGACCAGCTGGACCACCTCGCGTTCACGGGCGGTCAGCGCGGCCAGACGCTCGCCACCACCGCCCGGGACGGCGGCCGGGCGGTGCGCGAACTGCTTGACCACCCGGCGGGTGACGCTGGGGGAGAGCAGCGCCTCACCGGCCGCCACCACCCGCACGGCGTGCCGCAGACCCTCCGGCTCGACCTCCTTCGTCAGGAAGCCACTTGCACCGGCCTCGAGCGCCGCGAACACGTACTCGTCGGTCTCGAAGGTGGTCAGGATGATCACCCGGCAGTCCCGCAGCTCCGGGTCCGCCATGATCTGCCGGGTCGCCTCGATCCCGTCCAGCCCGGGCATCCGGATGTCCATGAGCACGATGTCCGGCCGCAGCGCACGGGCCGTCCGCACGGCCTCGTCCCCCGTGGACGCCTCGCCCGCCACCACGATCTCGCGGTCGCGCTTGAGCAGGCTGCGGAACCCGGCCCGGACCAGGTGCTGGTCATCGGCGAGCAGAACGGTGACCGGCATGTCAGGCCGCGATCGGGATCAGCGCGCGGACCGTGAAACCGCCACCCGGACCCGGCCCGGCGGTCAGTGCTCCACCCAGCGCGGCGACACGTTCCCGCATACCCATGATCCCGTGGCCCTCCGTGGTCGTGGTCTTCCCGCCGCCGTCGTCGGTGACCTCCACGGTCACGTTCACGGCGGTGTAGTGCAGCGACACGGCAACCCGGGTGGCGCCGGCGTGCCGGACGGTGTTGGTCAGCGACTCCTGCACCACGCGGTAGACCGCCGTGGCGACGGGTGCCGGCACCTCGGAGCGGTCGCCGAGCTCGGTGACCGTGACGTCGACGCCGGCTGCGCGTACCTGGTCGGCCAGGCCGGCCAATCCTTCCAGGCCGGCCGCCGGGGTGGCGATCCGGTCGCCCTCGCGCAGCACGTCCACCAGGGACTTCAGGTCGGTCATGGCCCGGCCGCGGACGTCCTGGGCCAGACGCAGCGCGTCGCGGGCCTCGCCGGGTTCGTCGTCGAACGCGTCCAGGGCGACGTTGAGATGCACCCCGACGACGGCGAGGGTGTGCGACACGACGTCGTGCAGATCGCGCGCGATGCCGACCCGCTCCTCGGCCCGGCGGCGCAGCGCCTCGAGCTCCTGCTCGTGCAACGACTGCTGAAGCCGCGCCGCTACCTCGTCCTGCCACCGCCGCGTGTTCCGGTACGCCACCGCAGCGGCGATCACCGCGGCCAGGAACAGCGTCTCGCCGCCGACGTGGCCCAGCACCCAGTCGGTGGACTTCTGCTCGACAACCCAGTCCCAGACGAAGCCGTACGCGATGGTGATCGCCCCGGCGACAACAGCGGTCCGGATCCTCCCGGCCAGAGCGAGCGCGACAAACGCGGCCGTCGCGGGCCAGGCCCAGCCGGTCCCGATCAGCACCGAGGTCCGGAACGCGATCACGCTCAGGACCGAGACGACGAGCACGGTGAGTGGCCATCGGCGGACCGCGAACATCAGCAGGGCCAACGCGATCGCCAGACAGGCGGTCATCACACCCTGCACGTTGCCGCCGGTGATCGCCAGACCGGCCGGTACGCCGACGAGCGTGAGAGTGGCGGCGACCCACGGCAACGATTGCGGCACGGCCTCCACCCTTCCCTTCCTTGGTGTTCCCGTGATTGTCATGCCCTGGAAGTTAGGGTCGTGCAGGCTCCCGGCGCGTCGTCCCCGCGCTGTCTCCCGCAGCGACTCCGTTCGAGTACAGGCCTACACCGATCGCCGTATGTCGCTCTAGTCTGTGCCGGTGGTCGATGAAGGTACCGCCGCCGCTGATGTGCTTGCTTCCTACGGCCGTTTCACCCGCCGGCCCGGGCTGACCGACGAGGAGGCCGACGCGGTCGAGAAGGAGTTCGGCTTCTCGTTCGCCGACGACCACCGGGCCTTCCTCGCCGCCGGTCTGCCGGTCGGCCGCGGCTGGCCGGACTGGCGCGACGGCGACCGCGACCAGCTCCGCGACAAACTCGCCGAGCCGGTCGAGGGCGTGCTCTTCGACGTCGCCGAGAACGGCTTCTGGTACGAAGGCTGGGGCCCGCAACCGCAGTCGACGGCGGACGCGCTCACCATGGCCCGCCCGCTGCTGCTGATCGCGCCACGCCTGGTCCCGGTGTACTCGCACCGCTACCTGCCCGCGGGCCACGGCACGTCCGGGCATCCGGTGCTGTCGGTGATGCAGACCGACATCATCAGTTACGGCGCGAACCTGGCGACCTACTTCCAGGCGGAGTTCGGCGGCAAGCCGATCGAGCCCGGCCGCCCCACGGTCACCTTCTGGCGCGACCTCGTGTCCTAGGGGGTGTCTGGTGGATCACGACGGCCTGCGCCGGGCCCAGCTTCCGCCTCGCTGCGCGGTCCGAAAGGCCACATACAACACCGGTATGCGACCTTCCGGCCCACTGGCGACGCGAAACCTGGACCTCGCCGCAGACTCGCCGTGATCCACCAGACACCCCCTAGCTCTCGGCGCGTTTGGCGCGGGCGCGGCGCTTGCCCTCGTGCATCGCCGCGACCCGGGCCACGGGGATCGTGTGGCCCTCCTCGACCAGCCCGGGGTCCAGCGGTTGGGGATCCGGCATGGCCTGCGCCCACGGGTCGCCGTCCTTCAGCAGGCCGGGCGCGGTCCGCACGGTGAAGTCGCCCGGCGTCACGTCGCCGAGGTCGTCCCAGGCGACGGGGAAGGACACCGGCACACCGGGCCGGACGCGCGGACTGTAGGCAGCCACGACCGTTGCGCCACCCGCGCGGGTCGCGTCGAGGAAAACCTTCCCGTGCCGGTCCTCGCGGATGAACGCGGTGGTGGCGAGGGCCGGATCGAGGCGTTCGGCCCGGACCGCGACCGCCCGGGTCGCCGCCGCCACGTCGATGGTGGCCGCGCTCCCGTCGAGCGGCACGAAGATGTGCACGCCCTTGGACCCGCTGGTCTTCACCGCACCGGCCATGCCCGCGTCGGCGAGGGCCTGCCGGACCAGCCCGGCCGCCTTGACCACCACGTCGAACCCGGCGCCCTCGGGCGGGTCCAGGTCCATGATCAGGTGCGTCGGGTGGTCGCGGTCGCCGACGGTCATCAGCGTCGGGTGATATTCGACCGCGCGCTGGTTGGCGAACCACAGCAGCGTGCGGCGGTCGTTGCAGAGGGCGTACTGCACCTCGCGGTGGGACGCCTCGGCCCACACCGCGGTCCGCGGGACCCACTCGGGCGTGTACTTCGGGAGATTTTTCTGCATGAACTTGTCCTGGCCGCGCAGCACCCGGACCACCGACAGCGGCCGGTCACGCAGCACCGGGATCATCCGCTCGCGGACCGCGTCGAGATAGTCGACCAGCTCCCGCTTGGTCGCCCCGGCGCCGGGGAAGAGCTCCTGGTCCAGGTTCGTCAGCGGTACGCCGTCGCGCTCTTCCTTCTCGGCCATGCCCTCATCCTGCCCGGACCATGCTCAGCGCGGGAAGAACCATCGCCAGTGTCAGCACGACGTACACCCCGCCGAGGAAGAACTGGCCGTGCCGGGTGGCGATGACCGCACCGACGAACGGGCCCACCACCGCGAGCAGCGCGGCCAGCAGGACGGTCACCGGCTGCTTCTCCGGGCCGGTCAGACCCCACCCCAGCAGCAGCGAGACCGAGACCAGCCAGGCCAGTGTCACCAGCGTGATCTTCAGAATGACCTCGGTCCGCAGTGCGGCGGCCCGTCTTTCGTCGCGCAGCTCCTGCGGCGACTTGATGGCGACGTCGATGCGCGACAGCGGCGCACGTTCGATCTCCAGCGTCACCCCTGGAACTCTAGGGGAGCCGCAGGCCGCTTGCCCGGTGGAGGTGGGTCACAAAGAGACGCCGATCGGCGGGAGCCGTTCAGCGGGGCGGGCGTTCACCGCTTCCACGGGCGATGACGGAGGTGGAGATGACGATCGAGCGGGCCGGGCCGGCGTGGCCGCCGATCCGTTCGACCGCGAGCCGGGCCGCCTCGCGACCCATCACGACGGCGTCGTGGGCCACCACCGTCGTGCCGATGACGTCGGCCAGGTCGAAGTCGTCGAAGCCGATCAGCGCCGGTGGGTCCGGGTGTTCCTTGAGCGCCCGCAGGGCTCCGGTGGTCAGGCGGTTGTTGGTGGTGAAGACCGCGGTCGGCGCCGGGTCGAGCTCCAGCAGCTCGCGGACGGTCTGCTCGGCCCGGCGGACGTCGTGCACGTCCGTCCGCAGGTAGGGCTCCCACTCGCTGTTGCCGGCGGCGCGCATCGCCTGCTGGAAACCCTCGATCCGGCCGCGCTGCGGCACCATGCGGGCCAGGTCGGCGACCATGGCGATCCGGCGGTGTCCCCGGGTCAGCAGGTGCTCGGCCGCGGCACGGGCGCCACCGGCGTTGTCGATGACCACCACGTCGGCGGCGACACCGTCCGGCGGGCGGTCCAGGAAGACGAACGGCACACCCCGGCTGCCCTCGATCGCGAGGTACGCATGACGGTCGGCACTCGGCACGACCAGCAGCGCCCGCACCCGCCGCTCGAGGAACGCGTCGATCAGCTCGTGCTCGAGCTCGGCGTCCTCGTCGTTGTTCGCCGTCACCAGCTGGAGGCCGTGCTGCCGCAGCTCCCGCTCGATGCCGCTCGCGACCGCCGAGTAGAACGGGTTGGTCAGGTCGCCGCTGATCAGCCCGACCAGCGCGGACGTGGCGCCGCGGCGCAGCTCCCGGGCGATGCCGTTGAGCCGGTAACCCAGCTGGTCGGCCGCGTCGCGGACCCGGCGGCCGGTCTCCTCGGCGACGTTCGGCTCGCTGTTCAGCGCCCGGGACGCCGTCTTGAGGCTCACCCCGGCCAGGGCGGCCACCTGGGTGAGTGTCGGCCGGCGTGCGGCTTCGGCTGACCGGGCTGCGGACATGCTGCTCCGAACTCTTCGGCGATGGTGCGGCGGGGCGAATCCGGCGCAGAGGGTCATTATGACATCGATGTCGGAGGCCGGAACCGCTCGGCGCTTCCCCGGCCGGGCCGCCGCCCGGGTCACCGGAACGGCCACGGGGACCGTCCGTTCGGACCGCTGCGGTGATCACGAAAGACACTACTGTCTGTAGTCGCCGCTGCTTGCGGTTGGGGCGAGTAATGGCAGTTGGAGGCGTTATGGCTGAGGGCACCGTGGTCGGACGGGACCGCTACTTCGATACGCTGCGTGCGGTGGCCATCATCCGGGTCGTGCTGTTCCACGCCTTCCCCATCGCCGCCCTCGAACTCGTTTTTCCCTCTATGGGGGTCATGTTCGCGCTCGGCGGCTCGCTGATGGTCAAGTCGCTCGACCGGTCGGCGTCACGCGCCGTCAAGAACCGCGTCCGCCGGCTGCTGCCCGCACTGTGGGTGATGGGCCTCATCGCGGTGCCGCTCATGCTCCAGCAGGGGTGGCCCGACCGGCCCTCCTGGCCGCACCTGCTGCTCTGGGCGTTCCCGATCGCTGACCCGCCGTCGAGCGAGTTCGGCTACCCGGCCGCGGGTGTGCTCTGGTACCTCGTCACCTACCTGTGGCTCGTCCTGTTGTCGCCGCTGCTGCTGCGCCTCTACCGCCGGTGGAACCTGCCGACGGTGCTGCTGCCGCTGTTCGGGTTGATGCTGCTCACGGCGTACCCGAACACCTTCGGGGAAACCGCCGGCTGGGTCGTGCAGAACGTCCTCGCGTTCGGAAGCTGCTGGGTCCTGGGTTTTGCCCACCGCGAGGGTGACCTGGCCAAACTCAGGCCGTCGACCGTCCTGAGCCTGGCCGCCGCGTGTGTGGCCGGTGCGCTCGGGTGGGCCTACCTGCACCCGGGGGAGAACGGCATCGACCTGACCGGCATCCCGGTCGCGTACACGGTCTTCAGCATCGGTTTTGTCCTTGCCCTGCTGCGCTGGTCACCGCGCATGGAGTGGCTGGCCCGGGTCCGCCCGATCGACGGTTTGGTGTCGATGGTCAACAACCGGGCCGTGACGATCTACCTGTGGCACAACGTGGCCATCACGATCGCGGTGATGCTGTTCGACCCGCTCGAACTCTGGCGGATCCCCACCCAGGGGCTCGAGGACGTGGTCGACTTCTCGATCGCGATCACCGCCCTCGCGGTGGCCGTGCTCGCCCTCGGCTGGGTCGAGGACCTGGCCGCCCGGCGCCGGCCCCGCCTCTCGCCGTTCGTGAAACGGCCCGAACTTCAGCAGCCGGCAGCCCCGTCGCACGCCCCCGCGCCGGTGGCCGTCTGAGGTGCTGAGGACCGCGGGCCCCCGTTGATCGGCGGGGGCCCGCATCTTCCTTGACCTTGACCGTGGGGCAAGGTCGACGGTGATGGACATGGGTGGCGAGCTGCTGACGATCGGGGCCTTCGCGCGGGCAGCGCGACTGTCCCCCAAGGCTCTGCGTCTCTACGACAACCTCGGCCTGCTCCGGCCGGCCGCGGTCGATGTCGACTCCGGCTACCGCTATTACGCCCCGGCGCAGCTCGGCCGGGCGCGTCTGGTGGCGTGGCTGCGACGGATCGGCATGCCGCTCGCCCGCATCCAGGAAGTCTGCGACCTGCCGGGTCCCGCCGCGGCCGCCGCGATCACCGCCCACCTGGCGGAGGCCGAGGCCGAACTGGCGGATCGGAAACGGCTCGCGGGCTTCCTCGTCGATCACCTCACCGGGAAGGGAACCCCCATGTCCGAGAACCGGCCCACCCTGGGCCTCCGCTTCGCCGCCCGCTCCGAGACCGGCAAGGTCCGCGAGACCAACCACGACATCGCGTACGCGGGGAGCACCCTCCTGGCCGTCGCGGACGGTTCGGGGCCGAGTGGCACCCTCGCGGCCACCGCCGCAGTGGACGCGTTCCGGGCCCTGCCGGAACTGACGCTGGACTCGCTCGCTGCCGGCCTGCGTAACGCCTCGGCCGCCGTCGAGCAGTACGGCGACCAGTCCATCTCCACGCTGACGGCCCTGCTGTGGTCCGGCAGCCGCGTCGGCGTCGTGCACATCGGCGACACCCGGGCGTACCTGCTGCGTGGTGGCGTGGTGTCCCGCTTCACCGACGACCACTCCTACGTACAGACCCTGGTCGACGAAGGCCGGCTGGACGCCGCCGACCTGCTGACCCACCCGCAGCGCCCGGTGCTGGTCAGAGCCCTCGGCGCGAACGGCGAGGCGGACATCTCGCTGCGCACCGCCGTACAGGGAGATCGTTATCTGTTGTGCTCCGACGGCCTGTGGGCGGTGGTGGACCCGGCACCGGTGCTGTCGGCCGGCCTCGACCCGTCGGCCACGGTCAACCAGCTGGTCGACCTGGCCCTCGACGCCGGCGCCCCCGACAACATCGCCTGCGTCGTCGCCGACGTCGTCCCGGTGTAGGGCCTGACCCGGCTCCTTCTAGCATGTGATCGGACGTCCTCGGTCCGAAGGGAACTCCATGACCGTCCATCAGGTCGCCGTCGCGCCTCGATGGCCGGACCGGGAGCTCGACGTCGACGCGGTCCGCCGGTCCGGCCGGCGGCCCACGCCGTTCCGCGACGTGGTGCTCAAGGTTCACCAGCGCTGCAATCTCGCCTGCGACTACTGCTACGTCTACACGATGGCCGATCAGTCGTGGCGTGATCAGCCGCTGGTCATGACCCGGGAGACCTGGAGGGCCACCGCCGGGCGGATGGCCGGGCACGCTGCGACCCACGACCTCCCCACCATGCGCCTGGTGCTGCACGGTGGGGAGCCCCTGCTGGCCGGGCGCGACCGGCTGCGCGAGCTGATCACCGACTTCCGCGCCGCGTTCACCGGCGGCTGCCGGCTGGACCTGCAGATCCAGACGAACGGCACGCTTCTCGACGAGCCGATCCTGGACCTGTTCGCGGAGCACGGCGTGGGGGTCGGCGTCAGTCTCGACGGTGTCGCCGCGGACAACGACAGCCGCCGGCGTTATCCCGACGGCAGGGGCAGTGCCGGTGTTGTGGACCGTGGCCTGCGCCTGCTGACCGGTCCGCGCTACTCCCACGTTTTTGACGGTCTGCTCTGCACCGTTGATCCGTCGACGGATCCGCTGGCCTGCTACGAGGCGCTGCTGACGTACCGGCCACCGGCCATCGACCTGCTCCTGCCGCACGCCAACTGGTCCGACCCGCCGCACCGCCCCGCCACCGGCAGCGTCACGCCGTACGCGGACTGGCTCATCACGATCTTCGACCGCTGGTACGACGCGCCGAGCCGGGAGGTGTCGATCCGGCTCTTCGAGGACGTGATGGCGCTCCTCCTCGGCGGGGCCGGCCGGTCGGAGCAGGTCGGGCTGAGCCCGGTCGCGGTGGTGGTCGTCGAGACGAACGGCGCGATCGAGCTGGTCGACTCGCTGAAATCCGCGTACCCGGGCGCCTGCGCCACCGGTCTGACCGTCTTCGCCGACACGTTCGATGCCGCCCTGGACCACCCGGGTGTCGTCGCCCGCCAGATCGGTGCGGCGGCTTTGTCCGAGACCTGCCAGGCGTGCCCGCTGCACCGGGTCTGCGGCGGCGGGCACTACGCCCACCGCTACCGCGCTCAGGACGGATTCCGGAACCCGTCGGTGTTCTGCGCCGATCTGGCCGCCCTGATCCGGCACGTCCACCAGCGGATGGCGGGAGACCTGGCCCAGCGCGCCCGGTGAGGTCAGCCGGCCAGGACAACCTCGGACACCGGCAGGTCGCGGCGGCCGCGGAACGGGCCCAGGACGAGGATCAGGCCGCTCAGGGCGTACCCGATTGCCATGATCCACATTGCTCCGCGGGTGCCGGCGAGGCCGGCGGCGGCGCCACCGAGGACCGCGCCGATCGGGATGGCGCCGAAGTTGACGAACTGCATGCTGGTCAGCACTCGGCCGAGCAGGCCCGGTGGCACGTACGCCTGACGGAAGCTGGCACTGACCACGTTGCCCGCGATGGCGCCGGCGGCGATGCCCAGCATGCCCAGGACGAACATCGTCAGGCCCGGGCCGGGCTGCGTCAGGGGCACCAGCAGTGAGGCCACTCCGCCGAAGACTTTGCAGGCCACCAGGGAGCGCGCCCCGCCGAGACCACTCACCAGCCGAGGGGTGACGGTGGCCGCCGCGACACCGCCGAGGGCGATCGCCGCCATCAGCAGGCCGACGCCGGTGGTGCTCACGCCGACCTCGCGGACCAGGAAGACCACCGTGAGGGCGTTGATGCCGGTCAGCCACAGGTTCGACGACGCGCCGTAGAGGGTCAGGTTGCGCAGGAACCGGTCGTTGATCAGCCAGCGGGCGCCCTGCGCGATGTCGCTGCGCAGGCTCTGGCGTTCGGTGGCGGCCGGGCGGCGTTCGGGGCGGCGGATGCGCCACAGGCTGAAGGCGGAGATCAGGAAGGTGAAGGCGTCGACGACCAGACCCGCCACCGCGCTGACGGCCGTGATCAGCAGTCCGCCGACCGCCGGGCCGGCGACCTGGGAGGCTGATTCGGTGCTCTGCAGGGCGGAGTTCGCGCCGACCAGATCGTCCTTGTCGAACATCGCGGGCAGATAGGCCGTCCAGGCCACGGTGAAGAACACCGTGGCCACGCCGAGCAGCAGCGCCACCGCGAGCAGATGGGCCATGGTGAGGTGGCCGAGCCCGGCGGCGACCGGAACGCTGATCACCAGCGCCGCCGCGGCCAGGTCGCTGAGAATCATCACCGGTTTGCGGGTGACACGGTCGATCCAGGCGCCCGCGGGCAGACCGATCAGCAGCCAGGGAAGCCAGGCGGCCGCCGTCAGCAGGCTGACGCTGAACGCGTCGGCGTCGAGCACCTGCACGGCGATCAGGGGAGTGGTGACACTGGCGACCGACGTGCCGAGCTTGCTGACGGTCATCCCGGCCCACAGCTTGCGGAAGTCGGTGTCGCGCAGCACGCCGCGGCGTGTGTGCGCAGGGCTGGTCACGGTCGCGCCGGGAAGCCCCGGCCGATCACGAAGACCGGCTCCCGGTCCGGCGCCTCGGGACGTCCGGCGTACTTGTCGACGATCTGCTGGATCTCCTCGCCCATGGCGGCGAGCTCGGCCGGGCTCAGGCGCAGGAAGCCGTCCGTCGAGAACGCCGCGCCCGTCCACGGCTCCTCGCGGGAGGCCGGGCTGCCCAGCCAGGTCGAGATCAGCTCGACCTGGCGCTGCAGGCCGATGGCCATGGCGGCGTCGGCCGCGGCCAGGTCGGCCGGGTCACCGTCGAAGTCCGCCAGCTGCCAGCTGATGCTCCTGTCCGGCATGCGCCACCAGTGCTCCTTGCGGTTCCTGGCGAGCTCGGGGGCCTCCTCGATGAGGCCGGCCTCGGCCAGCACGCGCAGGTGGTGGCTGACGTTGGCGACCGCCTGGCTCGTGGTGCGGGCGAGCACGCTCGGCATCGAGGGGCCGTCGACCCGCAGGACATCGAGCAGGCGGCGGCGGACGGGGTGGGCGACCGCCTTCAACACGGCTGCGTCCTTGATCTGGGGCATGACCCCACCGTCGCATACTAAAGAAGCGTTGCGCAAGACTTCTTTACTAAACCTCCGGGGACAGGCGGCGGACGATCTCGGCCGGGCTCAGCGACCGGTCCGCCGACTCCGGATCACCCGCGGCCAGCACCGTCGTGGCCACCTCCGCATACACCGCGGCCAGGGCCTCGAACAGCGCCGGTGTCAGTCCCGCACCGGCCTGCGTCGCCGCGATCTCGCGCATCTCGTCCACGAAGCGGTGCGCCTTGGTCGCCGACACCGCCACCCCCGCCGACCCGTCCAGGTCGTTGCGGGCCAGATCCGCCAACACCTGATCGAGTACGCCGTACCGGCCGGCTGTTCGCATCGCCTGCGTGACCAGCGCGTTCAGGCCCTTGTAGACGCCGGCGGTGCACATCTTCAGGGCGCTCGCGGAGCCCAGCTCCGTACCCAGCACGATCGGCTCCACCTGGCTGTTCCACGGGAGCCCGGCCACGTCGGTCGCGCGTACGCCGGAAAGGTAGATCCTGGCACCCGGCCGGGTGGACGGCGGCGGGCCGGAGATCGAGCCGTCCACCACCGGCAGGCCGGCACAGGCCTCCGCGACAGCGGCCATGGTCGCCGGAGAGATCGCGTTCAAATCCGCCACGACCGGTGACGAACCGGTGGACCGGGCCGCGTCCGCGATGGAGCGGGCCGCGGCGAGCGCGGAGCCCGGCGGTGTCACCGAGAGCACAACGTCGGCCGCCGACACGACCTCGGCCAGCGACGGGAGCAACTCCAGCCCTTCGGCCAGCCGGCGGGTGCGCTCCGAGCGTCCGGCCACCGTGGCGACCACCCGTGCGCCGCCCTCCCGCAGGCTCTTACCCAGGCCTGCACCCATATGTCCCGGACTCACGATCGCCACCGTCACCATGCCGGTCATTAAAAACCCTGCCACAGCGAACGCACAGAGCGCCCACAGGTGGAAAGGCTTTGCTTACCGCACAGCGTTCACGAGGGAAGGTGCCGGTCGTGCAGGAGCAGAAGGATCAGGACAACGCCGCGTACGTGCGCCGGGTGCACGACAAGGGCCTGCAGTTCGACCTGCGGACGATGTCGCGGCGCCGGTTGCTCGCGGCCTTCGGCGGTGCCGGCGCTCTGGCCCTGGTCGGCGGTGTCGCGGCGTGCGACAGCACCGCGGAAGAGGCGACGGGCACCACCGGTGATCTCACCGAGGTCGAGTCGGAGACGGCCGGCCCGTTCCCCGCGGACGGCTCGAACGGCCCCGACGTGCGGACCGAGCAGGGCATCGTGCGCAAGGACATCCGTCCCTCGTACGGCGACGCGTCCGGCACCGCCGAGGGTGTGCCGCTGGAGTTCTCCCTGGTCGTCACCGACCTCGACGGTGCTGCCGTGACCGGCGCCGCCGTCTACGCCTGGCACTGTGACCGCGAAGGCAACTACTCGCTGTACTCCTCGGGGGTCACCGACCAGAACTATCTGCGCGGCATCCAGGAGACCGACAGCACCGGCAAGGTCAGCTTCACCAGCATCTTCCCGGCCTGCTACTCGGGCCGCTGGCCGCACATCCACTTCGAGGTCTACTCGTCGCTCGTCAACGCCACCAGCGGCGACGGCCCGATCGTGAAGACCTCGCAGATCGCCCTCCCCTCGACCGCCGCCGACGCGGTGTATGCGACCGACGGCTACAGCCGGAGCGTCAGCAACCTGAGCCAGGTCTCGCTCGCCACCGACACCGTCTTCGGTGACGACTCCGCCGCCACGGAACTCGCCACGGTCACCGGCAGCGTCACCGACGGTTACCTCGCCACCCTCACGATCGCGATCGACGGGGGCGCCCCTGGCAGCGCACCCCCGTCGCGAACGGCGGCTTCCTAGACCTCTTCAGTCAGTTCGTAGATCTCCGTCGTGGGATGACCGGCCCGCTCGTGGATGCGCAGAATCGCCTCCTTGCTCGGACCGGTCGACAGGCAGAACACCTTGCCCAGCTCGGGGTCGAGCCAGGCGCGCTCGAAGTGCACACCCTCCTCGGCCTCGATCTTCAGATCGGCGCAGTGCGCCGCGTCGAGCTCCTCGTGCGTCACGCCGAAGAACCCGCTGTGCACGTCCATGAACTTCGCCATCGGAACCGTCCCCCTCGTTGTGGTTACCGGCATCAGCCTGCAAGAACGCGGAGCGTCGGACATCGGTCATTACACCTAGGAACGCTCCCGGTGTCGGCCTAGAGTCACGCTCATGCGCGCCCCGAGCCCGGTGCTGGTCGGCCGCGACGACCTGCTGGCCCTCGCGGACCGCCGGCTCGACGCGGCCGCTTCCGGCCGCGGTGGGCTGCTCTTCCTCGCCGGTGAGGCCGGCATCGGCAAGACCCGCCTGCTGGCCGCGATCTCCGCACGGGCCGCGGCCCGCGGTTTCACGGTGGCCGGCGCCGGCGCGTTCCCCTCGGACGCCGACGTCGCCGGCGCGCTCATCGCCGACGCACTCTCCCTTTTCGGTACGCGCACAGCAGAGCTCCTCCGGCGCGCCTACGACGGCGACAGTCACCGTCAGCGGCGACTGCTGGTGACCGACCTCGCCGATGCGCTGGCCGAGATCGGCGCGGGTCCGGAGCCGCTGCTGCTCACCCTCGAGGACCTGCACTGGGCCGACGACCTGACCTGTGAGGCGCTGGCCCGGCTCGCCCGCCGGCTGCCCGCACTGCCGATGCTGGTCGTCGGCACGTACCGCAGCGACGAGCTGTACCCGCGGGTGCCGATCCGCGAGTGGCGGACCCGCCTGCTCAACCAGCGGCACGCCGAGGAGGCACGCCTGTCCCGCCTCGGCCCGGAGGACACGGCCGTCCTGGCCGCCGCGATCTCCGACGCGGTCCTGCCGGGTGCGGTCACCGGGGCGATCTTCGCCCGCAGCGACGGCATCCCGCTGCACGTCGAGGAGTTCCTCGCCACGGTCGGCGACGCCACCGGCCTGCCGGAAACCCTGGCCGAGGCGGTCCTGTCCCGCGCGGCGGCGCTGAGTGCGCCCGCCCGGGATCTTGCCGGTGCGGCGTCGGTGATCGGACGCTCGTTCGATGTGGACCTGCTCACCGCGATCACCGGCGACAGCCCGCACCTCGTCGACGACGGCTTGCGGGAGCTCGCCGAACGCTTCTTCGTGTCACCTCACCCCAACAAGATCACGTACGACTTCCGCCACGCCCTCATCCGTGACGCGCTGCTCGCCGACCTGCCCCCGCACCACCGCCGCGACCTGCACGCACGGGCGGCCGGGGCGGCCATCGCGGCCGGACTGCCCGGCGCGTTCGTCAGCGACCAGTTCGAGCAGGCGGGCCGCCCGGCGGACGCGTACACGTATGCCCTGGCCGCGGCCGGTGAGGCGGTCGAGATGTCCGCACACCGCGAGGCCGTCGAGCTCTACCGGCGGTCACTGCGCACCGTCCCCGTGGCCACACCGGCGAGCACCCGCGCCGGCCTGCTGACCCGGTACGCCGCCGAGCTCGCGGCCGTCGACGAGAACACCGAGGCTGTGGAGACGCTGCTGCGGGCGTACAGGATGCGTCTGGATCTGGGTGACGATCTGAGCGCGGCCGCGCTCGTGCCGGACCTGGTCGCGGCCCGGCACCTGCTCGGCGCCGGCCTCGACGAACGGCTGCGCCTGCTCCGGGAAGGGCTCGCCCTGATCGAGGCGCGCAGCGACGAGCCGGCGCAGGAGATCCGCGCGGGCCTGCACGCGGCGCTGGCCGCGGCCTACATGCTCGACCGGAGGCTGGAAGAGGCGACCGAGGTCGGCGTGCTGGCCGAGGCGTTCTCCGTCGAGGACTGTGATCACCAGCTGCGCTGCCACCTCGGCGGCACCCTCGGCTCGATCCTGGTCTTCGGCGGCCGCATGCACGAGGGCTGGCAGATGCTCGAGAACGCCGTCACCCGCGCCCGTCGCACCGGCCTGGAAGCCGAGGCGGCCCGCGGCTACCGGATGCTCGGCTCGTCCGCGTCGGTGCTGGTCGAATACGACCTGGCCCGGGAATGGCTGGGCGCCGGCATCGAGTACGCCGAGTCGGTCGAACGCTTCAACGACCGCCACTACATGACTGCCCATCTGGCTCACGTCGACTGGGCCGAAGGCTCCTGGCCGGCGGCCCACGCCGGCGCCGCGCACGCCCTGGCCGACGGGCAGGGGATCACCACCCGGATCACGGCGCTGCACGTACTCGGCTTTGTCGCCCTCGGCCGCGGCGAATGGGACAGCGCCGAGAGGAGCCTGACCGAGGCGGCGGCGCTCGGCGCCGCGATGGGCGAGCTCCAGCGCGTCTCCCCGGCCTGGTGGGGCCTGGCGTCGGTCGCCCAGCTCCGCGGTGATTCCACCGCCGCGATCGCCTGGTGCGAGCGCGGTTACGCGGCGTCGGCCAAGGTCCGGGACGCCGCCTACCTTTTCCCGTACGTCGTGACGGGTGTGCGCGCGTACCTCGCCGCACAGGACCTCACCGGCGCCCGCGACTGGCTGGCACGCACCTCGGCCCTCCTCCGTGATCGGGCGATCCCGGGCACCCTCGGCGCGATCGATCACGGTGCCGGCCTGGTGCTCCTGCACGAAGGACAGACAGGCAAGGCGCGGGTGGCCCTGTCGGAAGCGGCCGCGTTCTGGGACGGGCGACGGCGGTTCTGGGAGGGTACCCAGGCCCTCCTGGACCAGGCCCGCTGCGCCACCCGCTCACGAAGGCCGGCCGACGCATTCTCGACGCTGGCGGCATCGCGGATGGTGTCGGCCGGGGCTGCTGCGCTGTCCACCACGCCGCCGTCACCGACCGGCACACTCCTGACCTCCCGCGAGGCCGAAGTGGCCCGCCTGGTCAGCGAAGGCCTCACCAACAGGGAAATCGCCGCCGCCCTCACGATCTCACCCAAGACCGCCGCGGCCCACATCGAACACATCCTCACCAAACTGGGCGCCTCCCGCCGCGCACAGATCGCCACCTGGGCGGCCTTGTCGACCGAACGGGGTACGTCAAACGGTCTATAGTCTCCGGTCGATGCACTGACCAGAATCGCACCATGACCGACAACGCCGTCCTGATCACCCTGCTGGCCGCCCTCACGGCCGGCGCCGGGTACGCCGCCGGCCGATGGCACCAGTGGTACCGCACCGGGCCGGAACGCGACGAGGCCTACCAGGCCGGATACGACACGGCGACCCGCAGCGTCTTCAGCATGGCCGCGCGACTGATCGGTGCCCGCAAGGCGGCCCGGGGGACGGCCGCGGTCGTTCCCGCTGCCCCGGCGCCCGCATCTCCGGAGGCTGCTGGTCCGGCACCGTCGGCTTCGCTCCGGTCCAAGGCGGCGTCCCGATCAAAGCGGCCGGGCTTCGCACCCACGCCGCGTACGGCTTCCGTGCTTTCGTCGCTCGAGTCGGCGGCGCTGATCTCTCCGCCGACGCCTGCCTTCGGATCGCTTTCCCTGCCTGTGTCAGCCTCCTCGCCTTCCGCGGCGACCTCCCCTTCCTCGGCCTCGTCGACTTCGCCTTCCGCGGCGGCCTCGCCTTCCTCGGCCTCGTCGCTCTCCCCGGCCTCGCCTTCCCCGGCGTCGTCGCTCTCCCAGGCGGCGTCGTCGACCTCGACCTCGACCTCGGCCGGGTCTGCTGCTGCGCCTTACCGGGCGACTGCCCCGGAGGCGGCCGGTTCACCGGTTTCCCCAAGGCTGATCGACACGCGGTCCCCGGCCGCTGCGAAGCCGGTCGAGGCGCCCGCGGAAACCGACGGTGAGACCAGGGCGGGACGGCATCTGGTGCCGGACGAGTTGGTCAAGGCCCCGACCTACCGCCTGGCGCCGGACCGGGTGGCCCGCGCCAAGGTCCGCGAGGCGATCCCGCCCGAGGAAGGCGAGGACACCACCCGCCTGCCGGCGGTCCCGCGACCCCGCTCCTCCTGAAACGCTCGGATGTCACACCCCGGCGCTACCGTGCCGGAATGGTCACCGTCGAAGACGTCCGCGAGGTAGCCCGGCGCCTGCCCCGCACGACCGAGCACCTGATCCACGACCGGGTCAAATTCCGCGTGGGCAAGATCGTGTACGTGGCTTTCTCCCGCGACGAGGAGACCATGGGCTTCGCCTTCCCGAGGGAGGAGAGGGAAGCCCTGGTCGCCTCCCAGCCCACGGTTTTCCACCTGCCGGGTGCCACCGACCTACGCTTTGCCTGGGCCCAGGCCTGGCTGGCGACGCTGGATCACCGCCAGATGCACGAGCTGGTCACCGATGCCTGGCGGATGGTTGTCCCCAAGCGGGTGTCGGCAGCCCACGTCGCCGCTCTCCCCGACCCCTGACACTCATCGGGTCAGCCGCGGTCCTGCCAGGTGCAGATGCAGACCTTGTTGCCTTCGGAGTCGGCCAGCACCCAGAAGCTCGGTGCCTCGGCGTCACTGACCAGCGTGCCACCCGCCGCAACCGCAGCGTCGATGCGGGGCTGGACCTCCGCCGGGTCCACCCAGATGTCCGGGTGCCAGCGCTGGCGCGGCTCGTCGGTGCCGGACTCCTGGAACCAGATGGTGGGCAGGGTGCCGGCCGGATCGCGCAGTTCATCGCCGAAGTCCTCGCCGGAAAGGTGCTCCAGGCCGAGCACCGCACCCCAGAAGGGAAGAACCCGGTCGAACGCCGGCGAGTCCAGGGCCAGTTCGAGCCGCGAAACACCCGCGGCGGTGGTCCCGGTGTTCGCGCCGTCAGCAATCGTGGAGATCGTGCGGGCCAGGTCGACGTCCCGCTCGGTAACGCCCCGAACGTCGTGGGACGTGAGGCGCACACCGACGTGGTCCTGGCGGAGATCCAGGTCGGGATGGTGGCCCAGGTCCACGGCGGCCGCCCCGATGGAGGTGACGATCGCCAGACCGGCGGCAAAACCGGTGGTCGGGATCCGCGTCTGCAGCCCGCCGATGAGATGAACCCACCCGTCCAGATCCGCCTCGGCGATCTGCTGCCCTGTCAGCTTGGTCATCAGGCCATCCTCGCCCACCGGTACCCGGGCCGCGGCGGACATCCACGCCGGGTCACAGTCGAGGTGGTGCCGGTCAAGGTCGAATCCCACCGGGTTGCCCGCGCCAGGGACTGCTGCCCCGCCGGGCAACAATCGGTATGAACACTCGCGATCTCCTGGGGCTTGGCGCGATCAGTGCACGAGATGGCCGGGGCCGGGGGTTCGCTGCCTGCGTTTGCCGGCTCGGCGGGACCAGTGGCCGCGATGGGCCGGGTCGAGGGCGCTGCCTACGGTCGCCGGCTTGGCGGGACCAGCGCGCGCGATGGCCCGGGCCGTGGTTTCGCTACCTGCGGTTGCCGACTTGGCGGGATCACTGCGCGCGATGGCCCAGCTCGGGGGTTCGCTGCCTGCGGTCGCCGGCCTGGCGCGGTCAGTGCCCGCGATGGTCCGGGTCGAGGGGATTTCTGCCTGCGGTCGTCGGCTTGGCGGGATCACTGCGCGCGATGGCCCAGCTCGGGGGTTCGCTGCCTGCGGTCGCCGGCCTGGCGCGGTCAGTGCCCGCGATGGTCCGGGTCGAGGGGATTTCTGCCTGCGGTCGTCGGCTTGGCGCGATCGCTGCGCGGGATCGCCCAGCTCGGGGGTTCGCTACCTGCGGTCGTCGGCTCGGCGGGATCACTGCGCGCGATGGCCCGGCCCGGCGGGATCGCTGCCTGCGGTCGCCGGCCTGGCGCGATCAGTGCCCGCGATGGTCCGGGTCGGGGGATCGCTGCCTGGGGTGTCGCCGGCTTGGCGCGGTCAGTGCTCGCGATGGCCCGGCCCGGCGCAGTCGCTGCCCGCGATCGATCGGGCCGGGTGATCACTGTCGGCGGTCGTTTGGGCCGGCGCGATCACTACCCTGCCGGCTTGATCAGCAAGGCGTGGCCCGCCCGCGATCGCCCGAGGGCCAGCGCGATCACTGCCCTGCCCGCCTGGTCAGTAGGTCATGCCGGCCCGACGACCAGCACGTCGAGCCGGGCGGCGGCGAGCATGGCCTCGACCGGTTCATGGGCACGATGCCGCGCGGGAGAGCCGCGCCGGAACGGGCCCTCGTCGGGGTTATGTGCGAAGCGCGGCGGGTCGTCAGGGTTGTGGGGTGGTCAGGTAGCCGCCCTGCGCCAAGTTCTTGGCGTGCTGGGCATAGGCCGCCGGGTTTTCGGGGGTGAGGGTTGCGAGGCCGTCCACGTAGCGGTTGAACATGCTGAAGGCGGCCGCGATCAGCACCGTGTCGTGGATGGTCTTGTCGTCGGCACCTTCGGCGCGGGCCTGGTCGATGTCGGCCGGGGTGACGCTGCGGCCGTCGACGCGGACCTTGTCGGCCAGGGCGAGCAGGGCCTGCATTTTCGGGCTGTGCTCTTCCGGCTGGCCGAGGTGGCGGGCCACGGCGCCGTGGGTTTCGGCGCAGAAGGTGCATTTGTTGCGGCTGGAGACGTACGCGGCGATGGTTTCGCGTTCGGCTGGTGTCAGCGGGGACGGGCCGCGCAGCAGGGCGTCCGCCAGGCCGTTGAGGGGGCCGGCCGTCTGGGGGAACTGCACCAGCAGACCGACGATTCCGGGCAGGTTGGGCAGGTTGATGTGCGGCACCGGTCCATAGTGTCATGACAACAGCGCGCGGAAGCAGGCTTGAACCTCGGACACGAAGAGCGCCGGCTGTTCGAAGGCGGCGAAGTGGCCGCCTCGGGGTGGTTCGTTCCAGTAGCGGATGTTCTTGAAGCGTTTTTCGGCCCAGCGGCGAGACGGGTGGGGATTTTCGCGGGGGAAGATCGAGCAGCCCGTCGGGACGGTGATCTTGTCGGTGGTGCCGACGCGGAAGCGGTCGCGGACCTCGGCGAAACTCTCCCAGTAGAGGCGGGCGGCCGATGCACCTGTGGCCGGCAGCCAGTAGAGCATCAAGTTGTCGATCAGCGCGTCGCGGGAGATGGGCTCGCCATCCGTCCAGGCCTCGAACTTCTCAAGGATCCAGGCGGCGAGGGCCACCGGGGAGTCGACCAGGGCGTACCCGATGGTCTGGGGCCGGGTCGACATCTCGTGCGAGTAGCCGTCGCCGCTCTCGCCGGCTGACAGGTCGTTCCGGGCCGAGCGTTCGGCGTCGGTGAGGGTGTCGAAGGTTGCCGGGTCGGGCGCCACCAGGGGTGGGAGCAGGTGGATGCCGAGGAGTCGGTCGGGGTCCTGCTGGGCCATGCTCGTGGTGATGCTCGTGCCCCAGTCGTGGCCGGCCGCCGCGAAGGTCGGATAGCCGAGGCGGTCCATCAGCACGACCCAGGCGCGGGCGATGCGTTCGACCGTCCAGCCGGGACCGGTGGGGCGGTCGCTGAAGCCGTAACCGGGCAGGGACGGGCACACCACGTGGAAGGACTCGGTGAGCGGGCCGACCACCTCGGCGAACTCCACGATCGAGCCGGGCCAGCCGTGAGTGAGGATCAGGGGGACGGCATCAGGGTTGGCCGAGCGGGCGTGCACAAAATGCAGCCCGAGGCCGTCGATCGTCGTGCGGAACTGGGGCAGGGCACCGATCCGGGCCTCGAAGGCACGCCAGTTGTAGCCGTCCGCCCAGTAGTCCCGCAAGTAGTCCAGTGGCACACCCTGCGTCCAGCCGGGGACGGTGGCGGG
Source organism: Amorphoplanes friuliensis DSM 7358 (assembly GCF_000494755.1). Classification (NCBI taxonomy): domain Bacteria; kingdom Bacillati; phylum Actinomycetota; class Actinomycetes; order Micromonosporales; family Micromonosporaceae; genus Actinoplanes; species Actinoplanes friuliensis. The sequence goes on along the minus strand of NC_022657.1, from coordinate 7,321,211 downwards.
CTCGGGCCAGCGGGTGCGCCGGAGCCGGTCGCGCAGGTCGGTGATCGTGTCGTCGGCGAGGTGCAGCTCGAACGGCGTGATCATGCGGGCGGGCCCGCCGCGATCCGGGCGCGGATCTCCCGCATGCGCTCGGGGCTGTGGTGCGGCAGCTCCCAGCGGGTCTCCATCCACCACGTGCACCCGGCGTCCGCCCAGGGCGCCACCTGTGCGCGGGCCGCGGCCGGGTCGTCGCCCGGCGTTTCGCCCTCGGTGAGGATGTCCAGGTCCTCCGGTGCGCCGCGTTCGACCAGCCAGGCTCGCATGGCCCGCATCTCGTCGGGGCCGCCGCCGTGGCCGGGGATCACGCCGTCGCACTTGAGGACGCGGCGCAGCGATTTGGGCCGGGGCCAGACGGCGACCACCCAGATCGGAACGCGGTCCTGCACCGGACGCCCGACCTCGGCCGGGTCGTCACGCTCGACCTTGTAGTCGTAGTGCGGCCCGTGATGGCTCGTGCCGCCGGCCCATAGTGTGCGCATGAGGTCGATGCCGTCATCCATCATGGCGGCGCGTTCGCGGAGGTCGGTGGTCTCGCCGGTGAGCGGGAGGTCGTCCGTCACCGCGCCCACGCCGATGCCCAGCACCGCCCGGCCGTTCGACAGCTGATCGACCGTGGCGACCTGACTCGCGACCTTCCAGGGGCGGCGCCACGGCAGTGGTGTGAGCATCGTGCCGAGCCGGACCCGGGTCGTCACGACGGCCATCGCGGCGAGCAGACTCCAGGCGTCGACCCCGGATGCTGCTTCCCAGACAAAGACCCCGTCCCAGCCCGACTGCTCGGCCAGAACCGCCTGCTCCACCTGCTCCGGCGCCGTGCCACCCGGCAGAACCACCCCGAATTTCATGCCCAGGACGCTAGCCCCGGGGTCCGACACTTCTGCCGAGCCGCGTGAGAATCCGGTCGAACGTGGAGCCGCCAGGATCGGGGAGCGGTGCCGCGAAGGCGGTGGATCCTTCGGGCACGGCCTCCGCGATCGGCAGTGCCGCCGCCAGAACCTCGGTGGGCAGGTCGTATCCGAGACCCAGCGCGGTCGCGACATCCCAGCCGTGCACCACGTAATCGACCAGGTGAAAGCCGATCGCCATCCGCCGGGGAACCGGCCGCGCCGTGATCTCCGGCAGCAGAAAATCGTTGTCGTGAGCGGCGAAGGCGGCAATGACCTCATCGGCCGAGCGAAGGTAGGCGTCGACCGAGGGCGTGCCGGCCCGCCAGACCTCCGGGTCGCCGCCGCGCCCCGCGGCCGCGGCGGCGAATCCCCGGTGCTGGACCGTCATGTGGGCCAGCAACGCGCCGAGGTCCCACTCCGCGCACGGAGTCGCAAGTGCCAGGTCCGACGGCGAGATCCGGGCGACCACTCTCATGCTCGCCCGCACAGCCTGCTCGTCACAGCCCAGCAGTTCAATCGTACGCATACGCTTACGATGTGCGCTCGCACACGATATGTCAAGGTGTATGTTCCGGCCCGTGCCTGATCGTCCTGACCTCGCGGCCATGGTGGTGCGGCTCGGCCGTTCCCTGGTCACCGCCGAACGGCCGGTGCTGGCCGCCCACGACGTGTCGATGTGGGGCTACATCGTGCTCAGCGCTCTCGCCGACGAGCCGATGCGCACCCAGACCGCACTCGCCCGTGCCATCGGCGCGGACAAGACCCGGATCATCGCAACCCTGGATGAGCTGCAGGAACGCTCGCTCATCGAGCGGGAGCCCGACCCCGGGGACCGTCGTGTACGCCTGCTGCGGCTCACACCCGCCGGCCGTTCCCTGTACGCGGCAGTACGCGCCGACATCCGGACCGCGGAGGAGGAGTTGCTGGACGTCCTCACCGCCGCTGACCGGCGCACCTTCCTGCGCGTGCTGCAGCTGCTCGACCCCGCGGGCGACTGATCAGACGACGTCGAAGTTCGCCATCATCGCCATATCCTCGTGCTCGAGGTTGTGGCAGTGCAGCATGTACCGCCCGCGATAGCCCGCGAACTTCACCAGCACCTCGACCGCTTCGTACGGCCGCACGTCGACGGTGTCCTTCCAGCCGCCCTCCCACGGGTCGGGGTCCCGCCCGTTGCGCGACAGCACCTGAAAGTGTCCAAGGTGGACGTGAACCGGATGGTGGAAGTCGCTCGTGAACCGCCACAGCTCCACCGTGCCGAGCCGGGGTGCAGCGACCGACCCCGCCGGGTCGTACGGCTGGTTGTTGATCTGCCAGCGCCCGGCCCCGAAGCGGAAGTCGAACTGCCGCACCTCGACGGCCTCCGACCGCTCCAGCACCGGCACGTCGGCGAGCTTCGGGGGCACGCGGGTGTCGTCCGTCGCCGATCGGGTGACGGCAAAACGCATGATCTCCGCCGCTGGTCCCGTACCGAGAGTGTTGGTCAAAGTCACTTCGGACCCGATCGGGTACGCGGAGAAGTCGACCAGCACGTCACAGCGTTCTCCGGGCGAGAGGACGATCTCGCGGTGCATGACCGGCGCAGCGAGAAGGCCGTCATCGGTGCCGATCTGGATCAGGTCTGTTCCGGGGGAGAGTCCGAGCCGGTAGCGACGGGCGTTCGACCCGTTGACCAGTCGCAGCCGGTAACGGACGTTCGCCACTTCGTGCCGCGGCCAGGCAGCGCCGTTGACCAGGATGACGTCGCCGAAGATGCCGGAGAGGAAGTCGCCGTCCGCGCCCGGGTGGTGCATCGCCATGTCCCGCAACGGATACCGCAACGACCCGTCGGCCTCGAACGCCCGGTCGCAGATCAGCAGGGGCAGCTCGCGGTCGCCGCGCGGCAGCGGCAGGGCGTCCTCCTCGTCGTCCGAGACGATCATCATTCCGGCCAGGCCCCGCCACACCTGCGGCGCGGTGAAGTCCATGCGGTGATCGTGGTACCAGAGCAGCCCGGCCCGCTGGTCCATCGGATAGCGGTAGTCGCGGCTGACCTCGTGCACGCGGGCGCCGGTCCCGTGCTGAACGGGTGGCGCGGGCGAGTAACCGGCCGGGGTGATCAGGTCCAGCGGGAAGCCGTCGGAGTCGGCCGGGACGATGCCGCCGTGCAGGTGGGTGGAGGTCGGCACGGGAAGCTGGTTGCGCATGGTGACGGTCAGCGGCCGGCCGCGGCGGGCGCGGATGATCGGCCCGGGGAAGATCCCGTCGTAGCCCCAGATCTGCGTGGTCACACCGGGGAGCAGGTGCGCGTCGGCGACACGTTGGGTCAGGACGATGTGGTCACCGGCCGAGTTCGTGAGCACCGGCCTGGCCACGGGTGGGATCGGCAACGGCGTACGGAAACGCTCCGGCAGGGGGAGCGAACTGGTCAGCAGTGACCCGGTGCCGGGTCCGTCGACGGGACGGCCGCAGCCGGCCAGACCGGCCAGGCCCGCCACGCCGGCCAGGGTGAGGAGCCCGCGCCGCGACAACGGGCCGGTCACGACGGCCCGCCGGCGGTGAAGGGAGCGGACGGCCCGCCGGCGGGAACGGGAGCGGGGGTGCGGTAGGCGAAGGCCCACCAGCACAGTGCCGCGGTCAGGCCCATGATCGCCATGCCGAGCGGGATGTGCAGGCCCACCTGCCGGGCGAAGCCCAGCCCGGCCTGCATCACGATCGCCCACCACAGCACCACGCCGAAGACGATCGGCCACCACGGACCCCGGCCCGGGCGGACCAGCAGGATCGTGGCCGGGAGCAGCGCCGTGGAGGTGAGGATCAGCAGGATCGCGTTGGCGCTGTGCAGGCCCAGCAGGTTGACGTCGCCGGTGACAAAACCACCGGCCAGCGCCCCCTGGATCAGGACCTGGAGCAGGACGATCGTGGTGAGCGTACGGAGGAGGGCGATGGGCCATCGCCGGGCAGGACGGATCTCGGGCACGCGCTCATCGTGCTGGGCGTGGTGACTTTCCGGATCCGGATCCCTACGTAGGGGCTACCCGGGTGTTTCAGGCTCCGGCGATCGCTTCCTGCAGACCCCGGGCGGCGAGACGGTCGGCCCGCTCGTTCTCGGGGTGACCGGCGTGGCCCTTGACCCAGTGCCACTGCACGTCGTGACGGGTGACCGCCGCCTCGAGACGCTGCCAGAGGTCGACGTTCTTGACGGGCTGCTTGGCCGAGGTCTGCCAGCCGTTGGCCTTCCACCGGGGAAGCCACTTCGTGATGCCGTCGCGCACGTAGATGCTGTCGGTGTAGAGCATGACCAGCAGCGGCGCTCGCGTCAGGCTTTCGAGGGCCTGGATCGGCGCCATGAGCTCCATGCGGTTGTTCGTCGTCGAGCCGGCCTCGCCACCGCAGAGGTCCTTCTCGGTCGTGCCCCAGCGCAGAACCGCTCCCCAGCCGCCGGGTCCGGGGTTGGGAATGCAGGCGCCGTCGGTGTAGATCTCCACCGGAGTGGCGGGGGCTGTCATGGCGAGCACCCTACCGACGGGCGTCAGGCCGCCGTTCCGGGGCCTGCGTGACGCCGCAGGCAGCTCCGGGGGGAACCGGTACCGGACCGGCGGCCTGCCCCCGCCTTGCAAGGAGCGAATGGGAGCGCTCCCACGCACAGAGTAGCGAACTTCCGCTCCGGCGCAAAGTGGAGGCCTCCGAGGGCTGTCCGACCCAGCCAGTACAGTTTCGGCATGCGTGAGGCAGCCGTCGAGGTGCAGGACGTCGTCGTCAGATATGGCGACGTCACCGCGGTCGACGGTGTCTCTCTCACGGTCCCGCGCGGCGCGATCCTGGCCCTGCTCGGCAACAACGGCGCGGGAAAGACGAGTCTGCTGCAGGTCTGCGAAGGCTTCCGCGGTCCCGACGCCGGTTCGGTCCGCGTGCTCGGCCTCGACCCGGTCGCCGGCCACGACGACCTCATGCCGCGGCTCGGCATCATGCTGCAGTCCGGGGGCGTCTATCCCTGGGCCACGGCGGGCGAGATCCTGCGCCTCTTCGCGTCTTTCGCCGCAAACCCGCTCGACACCGACATGTTGCTCGACCGGCTCGGTCTGCGAAAGTTCGCCAAGACGACCTTCCGCCGGCTCTCCGGCGGTGAGCAGCAGCGGCTGTCCCTGGCCCTCGCCCTGGTTGGCCGGCCCGAGCTCGTCTTCCTCGACGAGCCCACCGCGGGCATGGACGTCGGCGCCCGGCAGACCACCTGGGAGCTGGTCGAGACGCTCCGCGCCGACGGCGTGTCCGTGCTGCTCACGACGCACCTGCTCGACGAGGCCGAGAGTCTCGCCGACCACGTGGTCATCATGGACAACGGCGTGGTCGCCGCGACCGGCACCCCGGCCGAGCTCACCGCCGCGGCCGGCATCGACCTGCTCCAGATCCGTGCCGACCCGGCCCTTCCGCTGACCGATCTCGCCGCCCGCCTCGATGCGAAGGTCACCGAGGACAACCCCGGTGAGTACGCCGTCGCCGGTGCGCTCGACACCGAGGCGATCGCCGCCGTGCTCGCCTGGTTCGCCACCGCGGGTGCCCAGGTCACCGCGGTCAACACCCGCCGCCGCACCCTCGAAGACGTCTACCTGGCCCTGACCGCGGGAGCGGCACGATGACTGCGACAACCGGCACGTTCACCCCCGCTCCGGGCCGGGCGCCCAAACGAGCGATCCTCCGCCGGCAGATCCGCATGGAGCTGATCCTCACCGCCCGCCGCGGCGAGGCCGTCGTGCTGGCGATGGGCGTTCCCCTGCTGGTCCTGCTCGGTGCCGGGCTGACCCGCGCGACCAACCTGCCGACCGACGACCGCCTGGGCTACGTCGTCCCCGGTGTCCTCGCGCTGACCGTGATGTCGACGGCCTTCACCGGCCAGGCCATCACCACTGGATACGAGCGCAGCTACGGCGTCCTCAAACGCCTCGGCGCCTCACCCCTCACCCGCTCCGGCCTGCTCTTCTCCAAGACAGCCGCGATCCTGTGCCTGGTCGGCCTGCAGATCCTGGCCCTGGGCATCGTCGGTGTGGTGGTCGGCTGGCGCCCCGAGTTCTCCCAGCTGCTGTCCGCGGCCGGGGTGACAGTCCTGGCCACCGCGGCCTACTGCGGCCTGGCCCTGCTGCTCGCCAGCGTCCTGCGCCCCGAGACGACCACCGCGGCGGCCACGCTGATCTACGTGCTGATGCTGGCCGCGGGCGGCATCATGTTCGCGGCGCCGGATCTCGGTCCCGCCGGTCACTTCCTGCTCCCGCTCGCCGCGCACGCCGAAGCTCTCCGGGCCACCCTGACCGACGGCACGACCGTGCCCGGAAGCATCTGGCTCAGCCTCACCCTGTGGGCCGCGGTGTCGCTGACCGTCGCCGCCCGCAAATTCCGCTGGGAGTGAGACCCCGCCTCCGCTGGGTGTGAGGCCCAGCTTCCGCTGGGTGTGAGGCCCAGCTTCCGCTGGGTGTGAGGCCCAGCTTCCGCTGGGTGTGAGGCCCAGCTTCCGCTGGGTGTGAGACCCCGCGTCCATCGATCGGTGGACACGGCGTGACAGCCACGCGGTCGTCCCGGGAGGGCACCGCCAACCGTGACGCTGTGAGGCATGACAGCGATCGAGGTAAGCGGACTCCGCAAGGCCTACGGCGGCAGACCGGCCGTCGACGGCATCAGTCTTTCCATCGAGCACGGCGAGGTTTTTGCCCTGCTCGGCCCGAACGGCGCCGGCAAGACCACCACCGTGGAAATCCTGGAGGGCCACCGGCGGCGTGACGCCGGGGCGGTGCGCGTGCTCGACGCTGACCCGGGCAATGCAGGACGAGCCTGGCGCGCCAAGATCGGCATTGTTCTGCAGTCGGCCACCGACGCCGCCGACCTGACCGTCACCGAGATAGTCCGGCACGTGGCCGGTTTCTACCCTCGCTCCCGGCCGCCGGCCGAGGTCGTCTCCCTGGTCGGGCTGACGGACAAGAGCCGGGCCAGGGTGCGGTCGCTCTCCGGCGGTCAGCGCCGCCGCCTCGACGTTGCGCTCGGCATCGTGGGACGCCCGGAGGTGGTCTTCCTCGACGAGCCGACCACCGGCTTCGACCCGGAGGCGCGGCGACAGTTCTGGGATCTGGTCCGGGCGCTGGCCGCCGAGGGCACCACGATTCTGCTCACCACTCATTACCTGGACGAGGCCGAGGCGCTCGCGGACCGGCTGGCCGTCATCGCGGACGGTGTCATCGTCGCCGAGGGCACTCCCGCGACGCTCGGTGGCCGGGCGGAGGCGGGGGTGCTGGTCACCTGGGTCGACCGGAACGGCCGGCATGAGCAGCGGACCGACGACCCGGCCGCGGTGATCGCCGAGCTGACGGCCGCGGGCACCGATCTCGGGTCGCTCACGGTCGCCCGGCCCAGCCTCGAGGACACCTACCTGCAGATGATCGGAGAAAAGAAATGACCGACGTCGCCCTGATCGGACTTCGCCGCGGCGGGATCGAGATCCTGCAGTTCCTCCGGGACAAGACCGCACTGATCTTCAGCTTCGGGTTCCCGGCGCTGCTTCTGCTGCTGTTCGGGACGATCTTCTCGGACGATTACGACCATCCGGGTCTGAGCGCGGCGCGGGTCTTCTCGGCCAGCATGATCGCGTACGGGATCGTGTCGACCGCGTTCATCACGATGGGCGTCGGCATCGCGACCGACCGGGAGGACGGCACGCTCAAGCGGCTGCGGGGGACACCCGTCACCGCGGGTTCGTACTTCCTGGGCAAGCTGGTGCTGGTCGCGGCGCTGACCGCCGCCGAGGTGGTCGTGCTGCTGGCCGTCGGGGTGTTCGTCTTCGACGTGCCGCTGCCGGACGATCCGGGTCGCTGGTTCACGTTCGGCTGGCTGTTCGTGCTCTCGGTGCTCGCCTGCGGCCTGCTCGGCATCGCCGCCAGCGCGCTGGTCCGCTCGGCCCGCACCGCCGGGGCCGTGCTGAACGTGCCGGTCGTCGCGTTGCAGTTCCTCTCGGGCGTTTTCATCCACCCGATCACGCAGCTGCCGGACTGGATGATCACCGTCGCGTCGATCTTCCCGGTGAAGTGGATGGCGCAGGGTTTCCGGTCGGTGTTCCTGCCCGACAGCACGGTCGGGTTCGAGGCCGGCGGCGCGTGGGAGCACGGCCGGATCGCCTTGGTGCTGGGAGTCTGGTGTGTGGTCGGATTGGTGCTGTGCCTGGTGACCTTCCGCTGGACGAACCAGCGCGACGCATGACCGGCCCGGAGGTCGCACGATATTCGATCTCGTGGGACCTCTGTTACGCCGTGGTCGCCCTGGCGGTGGCCACGGCGGTCGCCGCCCAGTCCGAGACGCCGTCGGCCAACCGGCTCGTCGCGACCGGCTCGATCATGGCCATCGCCCTGCTCTACGCGGTTGCCGGTCGCCGCGCGGATTCCGGCCCGCTGTTTGTCGTCGCCACCCTGGTGATCTTCGGCATCGGCACCTACGCGGTGTCGACCGTCAGTTATCTCCTCTTTGCCCTGTGCCCGATGATTTTCATGCTGCTGAGGGTCAGGCCCGCCGTCGTCGCGGTCATCGGCGCGAACGTGGTGCCGCTGATCGCGGGCTTCCTGCGCGGCGGCGCCGACTGGTACTTCGTCACCCACCTCGGACCGATCTTCGTGATGTCGGCGGCGCTGGCGGTCTGGCTCGGCATCTGGATCAACCGCGTGATCGAGCAGAGCACCGAGCGGGCCGCGCTGATCGCCGAGCTGGAGAGCAGCCGCGCCGAGGTCGCCCGTCTCTCGCACGAGACCGGTGTCGCGGCCGAACGGGCCCGGCTGGCCGGCGAGATCCACGACACCCTGGCCCAGGGCTTCACCAGCATCATCACCCTGCTCCAGGCCGCCGATCCCGCGCTCGCCGACGAGCGGCTCGCGCTGGCCGTGCGGACCGCCCGGGAAAACCTGGCCGAGTCGCGGGCACTGGTCGCGGCCCTGGCGCCCGCGGCGCTCGGTTCCGGTTCACTGCCCGATTCGGTACGCCGTCAGGCGACCCGCCTCACCGAGGAGTCCGGCATCCCGGCGACCTGCCGCGTGTCCGGTGACGCCCGCCCGCTGCCGACCGCGGTGGAGGTTGTGCTGCTCCGTGCGACCCAGGAGGCCCTGACCAACGTCCGCCGGCACGCCGCGGCACACGAGGTCGCGGTGCTGCTGGCGTACGGGGAAAGGTCTGTGCGGTTGGTGGTCCGTGACGACGGGCGCGGCTTCGATCAGGGTGCCGCCGACGGTTTTGGGCTGCCGGGCATGCGTGCCCGCGCTGAGCAGGTGAACGGCACGCTGACCGTGCGCAGTGACCCGGAGACGGGCACTCTGATCGAGGTGGAGGTGCCGGTGTGATCCGGTTGATCCTGGTGGACGATCATCCCGTCGTCCGGCACGGGCTGCGCGGCATGCTCGAGGCCGAGCCGGATCTGGCCGTTGTCGGCGAAGCGTCGTCCGGTCCCGAGGGTGTGGCGGTGGCGGCGGAGTTGCGGCCCGACATCGTGCTCATGGACCTGCGGATGCCCGGCGGTGACGGCGTCGAGGCCACGGCACGGATCCTCGCGACCGTGCCCGGCGTCCGCGTGCTCGTGCTGACCACGTACGAGACGGACCGTGACATCCTGCGCGCGATCGAGGCCGGCGCCGGGGGTTATCTGTTGAAGGACGCCTCGCCGGCGGAGCTGGCGGACGCCGTGCGGGCCGCGGCCCGGGGTGAGACCGTGCTGTCGCCGAGCGTGGCGTCGACACTGGTCCGGCAGGTCCGCAGCCCGGCCCCACCGGCGCTGTCCGCCCGGGAGACGGAGGTGCTGCGCCTGGTGGGGCAGGGTCTGACCAACGCGGACATCGGCCGTGCGCTCTTCATCACCGAGGCCACGGTGAAGACGCACCTGTTACGCGCCTTCACCAAGCTCGACGTCGCCGACCGCACGGCCGCGGTCACCCGGGCGATGGGCCTGGGTCTGATCTAGCGTTCGGTGAACCGCTCCACGAAGGCCAGGGAGGTCTGCGCGACCTCGAGCCAGCCGTTGTCGATGGTCAGCGAGTGGCCGCGGCCCGGGATTTCGGCGAACTCCGTGGTGCCGGGGTTCTTGAGCTGCTGCTTGTAGGCGGCGTCCGAGATGGCCGGCGGCACGGTGTGGTCCTTCTCGCCCGAGACGATCAACAGCGGTCCCCGGTACGGGTTCTCGGTGTCGACCTTCACCTCGGTCCACGGGTTCAGGTTCGCGGCGGCGGCCTGGAAGAGCGGTGCACCCGGCGCCGGTACGCAGTACGTGTCGTAGAGCTGGTGCGCCTCCTCTTCGGAGACGGCGTTCGCGAACGCGTACCGGAACTGTTCGTAGGTCAGCGGAACGGCCTTGTGCCTGTTCGACGGGTTGGACAGGGCCGCGGAGGCCGCACGCAGCGCCGAGATCGGCAGCGGCAGCACACCCCGGAACGGCGCGGCGTCGATGGCGACGGTGGCCGCGGACAGGGCCCGGCCCGCCACGATCATCGCGAGGAGGCCGCCGAACGAGTGGCCGACGACGGCCGGCTTCTTGTCCAGCTTGCCGATGACCTCGGCGTAGTGGTCCGCGACCTGGCCGACGGTCTTGTTCGCGAAGACCTCGGGGTGGGCCTTGGCCTCCTCGACGGTCTCCGGATCATCGGGCCAGCCGGGGGTGATGGGCGCGTAACCGGCGGCCTTGAACACCTCGGCCCAGCGGTCCCAGCTGCTCGGGAGCAGCCACAGTCCGTGGATGAAAACGACCGGTGTCAGCCCGGTGGCGTTGACCTCGGCGATGTCCTCGAGGGTGTGTGCGGGGATGACGGTGGCGGGGTGGTCGGACATCCGGTGCTCCTTCGTCGGAGTGCGTGCGCAAACTCAACGTAGGACCGCCGGCGACGGGGAGCTATACGTCACCTGACGTAAAGCTCTGCTGCAGCGACCGGCTCAGCTCGGCCCGGGACCGGATGCCCAGCTTCGGGAAAATCCTGTACAGATGGGTGCTGATCGTCCGCGGTGACAGGAAGAGCCGCTCGCCGATGTCGCGGTTGCTGAGCCCGGTCGCCGCCAGCTCGGCGATCTGCAGCTCCTGCGGGGTGAGCTCGTCGAGGGCGTCCGGGCCGCGGTGGACACGTTCACCGGCGGCGCGCAGCTCGGCCCGGGCGCGCTCCGACCAGGGCCGGGCGCCGAGCGCGGCGAAGGTGGCGGTGGCGGCGCGGAGGTGGTGGCGGCTGTCCACGTTGCGCCGCTGGCGGCGTAACCACACCCCGTAGGCGTACTCGATGCGGGCGCGCTCGAACTGCCACGCGGACAGGTCGGCGTGCAGCGCCTGCTGGAAACACGCCTCGGCCTGGTCGTCCGGCGCGAGCAGGGCGGTGCAGTAGCGCAGGGCCACCCCCAGCACCGGGAAGTACGCCCACGGCGCGAGCTCGTCGGCCAGGTCGCTCAGATCGTCGAGACGACCGCACCCGGCCGCCGCCTCGGCCAGATGCCCGATCGCCCAGAACTGCACGTACGGGTGGTACGGCACCTCCGCCGGGTCGAAGATGCGGTGCAGGTGCGTGTACGCCTCGTCGTACCGGCCGTCGGCGAGGGCGTCGACCCCGCGGACCAGCTGGACCAGTGCCAGCATCGGGTGGGCGCCGATCGGCAGCAGGGCGCGTTCGCCGGTGTCGGCGAGCTCACGGGCGATCGGGCCGTTGCCGCGCAGGGCCTCGGCCTGCCCGCGGGCGAGGTCGGCCACCACGGCCCACCGTGGCTGCCCGGTCTCCAGAGCCAGCGACCGCGCCTCGGAGGCCGCCGTGATCGCCAGCCGGACGTTGCCAAGCTGGGCGGCCACGGTCGCCTGCTCGACGAGCGCCTCGGCCAGCGTGCCCAGGCGGCCCTGGGACCGCAGCGCGGAGACAGCGGCGGCACTCAGGACGGTCGCCTGACCGAGCGCGCCGACCGCCGACGCGCCCACGGCGAGCAACTCGAGGTCCTCGGCGAGGGTGGTCAGCTCACCGGCGAGCCGGTCGATCTGATCGAGGACCAGCCGGCCGCGTTCCAGCGGGGCGACCAGCGCCAGCACCGAGACGAGCCGGGGATCCAGCGGGTCGACCGGCAACCGTTCGGCCGCCGCGACGATCAGGTCGCGGGTCGCCCGGTCCGGATTGGACCACCAGCAGCGCAGGCTCACGTTCACCAGGGAGTCCAGTGCCAGCTCGGTCTCGCCGTCCTTGCGCATCCGCTCGATGATCTCCACGAACGCGGGCATCCGCGACGCCCCGGTCCAGCCCACGGTCAGGAAGATCTCCCGCAACCAGGCGAGCCGCGCCTGTTCGATGCCGGACAGCGGCTGATTTTCCAGACTGTGCAGCAGCCGGACGACGGTGGCGCCGTCACCGGCCTCGTGGGCGGCGACAGCAGCCCAGAGCACCCGGCTCGACCGCTCGTGCCTGTTCTCGCTGAGCTGGGCGGCACGTTCGAGGGCCGTCACCGCGAGCGCGATCGCGCCGCGGCGGCGGGCGGCGTTCGCAGCCGTGGTCAGCTCCGCGGCGAGCTGCTCGTCCGGGCCGGAGGCCGCCTCGGCGCGATGCCAGATCCGGCGTTCCTGATCGCCGGTGAGCACCTCGGCCAGGGCGGCGTGCACGGCCCGGAGCCGGGCGACACCGGTGCCCTGGCGCAGCGCCGAGCGCACCAGCGGATGCCGGAACCGGATCAGCAGCGTCCCGTCCACCTCGATCAACCCGGCGGCGGTGGCCGGGAAGAGGTCGTCCGCGGTGGCCGGGAAACCCTGCAGCCGCGTGGCGGCGGCAACAACCTCGTCGACCCCGGCGCCGTCGTTGACCGCGGCCACCAGCAGAAGTGTGCGCACCGTCCCGGGCAGCTCGGCGACGGCCTGGGCGAACGCCCGCTCGAGCCGGTGCGGCAGCGGCAGCCAGGCCGGGAGCAGACCGTTGGGGCCGTACCGGCCGGCGACGGCGGCGAGCTCGACCAGACCCAGCGGGTTGCCGCCCGCCTCGCCGAGGACCCGGCTGCCCAGGTCTGCCCGCAGGCCGGGGGAACGCGCGTCCAGCAGACCGGCGGCCTCGGCCTCGGGCAACGGCTCGATCCGCAGCTCGGCGAGCCCGCTGCCGTCCAGCCGGGAGGTCGCCTCCTCGCCGTCGCGCATCGCCATCAGCAGCACGACCGGATCGTCCTGGAGGCGGCGGGCGACAAAGGCGAGCGCCGACCAGCTCGGGCCGTCGAGCCACTGGGCGTCGTCCACGGTCAGCAGCAGGGGACGCTCGGCGGCGGCCGCCGTGAGCAGCTCCAGCACTGCCAGCGCGACCTTGGCCGGGCGGACCTCGGGACCGTCGGCGCCGACCGCGTCCAGCACCGTGCGATGCGCCGCGGCGGTGGACTCCAGGACCGGCACCTGCGCGACGAGGCGGTGCAGTCCGGCGTACGCGATGGTGAATTCGGCCTGGACCCCCGTGCTGCGGGACAGGCCCGCGTCGCCGGCGGCCGCCGCCCAGTCGAGCAGGGTCGACTTGCCCACGCCGGCCTCGCCCCGCAGCACCAGGACGTTGCTGGGTGTGCCGGTGTGCTGCAGCAGAGCGGTGAGCCGAGCCTGTTCCGGCTCCCGTCCGAAGATCTTCACCACACCTCCGAGCTGTGGGAACCCTTCCACACCCTAGCGGTGTCTTGTTACGCCCCCGGTTCACAGAAATCGCTCAGGCGGACCACAGGGCACGGAGAGGTCGGTAGGACACATTCGTTGAGTCGTCAACAAATGAGGGGGACGATCCGATGGACCGGGACAAGGGACTACGCCGCACCACGGCGATCACCGGGGCGCTGGTCGCGGCCAGCCTCGCGGGGACACTCGCGGTGGGCCTCGCCGCCCGCGCCGCGGAGTCCACCCCGCAGAAACCCGAGGCCGGCACCGAGGCCGGCACCGAGAACAGCACGGGTACCGACGCGGACAACGACAGTGCGACGACAAGCACTGATTCGCCGCAGTTGTCTACCGGGAGCGACGACTCCGGCCAGGCCACCTCCGGGGGGTCCTGAGATGCCGCTCGTCGAGACTCTGCCGGTCGGCGCCGGCACCGCCCAGTGGCAGGCCTGGGGAACCGTGGCCCGCATCGTCGTCACCGACCCGGCCGCCCTGGACGACGCCCGCGAGCTGGTCGAGGCGGAACTCGCCGCCGTCGACGCGGCGTGCAGCCGCTTCCGTCCCGGCTCCGAGCTGAGTGTTGCCTGCCGTGCCGGTGGCCGGCCGGTGACCGTCAGCCCGCTGCTCGCCGATCTGGTCGCCGCCGCCCTGGAAGCGGCCCGGCAGACCGCCGGTGACGTCGACCCCACCGTCGGAGCGGCGCTCTGCGGGCTCGGCTACGACCGCGACTTCGCCGCCATCACCGGACGGCAGGTCGCTCCGGCGGTCCGCATCTTCACGGCGCCGGACTGGCGGGCGGTGCGCCTGCACGACCTGTCGCTCACGGTTCCGGACGGTGTGCTGCTCGACCTGGGGGCGACTGCCAAGGCTGCTGCCGCCGACCGGGCCGCTGCCCGCGTCGCCCTACGGATGGGCGTGGGGGTGCTGGTGGCGCTCGGCGGGGACATCGCGACCGCGGGCCCGGCGCCGGAGGGCGGCTGGCGTGTGCTCGTGCAGGACCGGCCCGGTGATCCGCGCTGCACCGTGCACCTGCCCGCCGGTGCCGCCCTGGCCACGTCGAGCACGGCCGGGCGCACCTGGGGGCGGCCGGGTGAGCTGCTGCACCACATCCTCGACCCGCGCACCGGGCAGCCCGCCGAAAGCGTCTGGCGCACGGTTTCCGTCGCGGCGTTCTCGTGCCTGCGGGCCAACACCCTCAGCACCGCCGCGATCGTCCGGGGGCAGGCGGCGCCGAACCTGCTCCACGGCGTTCCGGCCCGGCTGGTCACCGGTGATCTCGACGTGCTGCGGCTGGGCGGGTGGCCGGCATGACCGACGCGCTCTGGTACTTCGGGCGGGGAACAGGGCTCGTCTCGCTGGTGCTGCTTTCCGTGGTGGTCGCGCTGGGCATCGGCGCACGCTCCGGGCGTACGGCCTTCGGGCTGCCCCGCTTCGCCGTGAACCTGTTGCACCGCAACGCCGCGCTGCTTGCCGTGATCCTGCTGGCCGGGCACGTGCTCAGCCTCTACTTCGACCCGTACGCCCAGCTGCGCTTCTTCGATCTGGTCGTCCCGTTCGCAGGCCAGTATCGCCCGTTCTGGTTGGGTCTGGGCACTCTCGCGTTCGATCTGGTGCTGGCGCTGATCGTGACCAGCCTGCTCCGCCACCGGCTCGGCGCGCGGACGTGGCGGATCGTGCACTGGCTGGCCTACCTCAGCTGGCCGATCGCCCTGCTGCACGGCCTGCAGACCGGAACGGACGGCGGCACCTGGTGGCTGCGCACTGTCGCCGGACTGTGTGCCGCGCTGGTGCTGGCCGCCGTCGCCTGGCGGGTTTCGCCGTCGTTCGCCCGTTTCCCCGCCCGCGCCCCGCGGCGGGCCCGCATCCTCGAGGAGGTCCGATGACCACCGTGGACGCCCCGCCCGGCGTGGGACGGCGACTGCTCGCCGGCCCGAACGACGGCCGGCTCGACACCCACCTGGGCCGCTACGGCCGCCCGCCGGCACTCGACGCCGACCGGCTCGTGGACCTGCTCCGCGACTCCGGCCTCACGGGTCGTGGCGGTGCCGGCTTCCCGGCCTGGCGGAAATTCGACGCGGTCCGGCGCGCCGGCGGTACGCCTGTTGTCGTGGCGAACGGGTCCGAGGGTGAACCCGCCAGCGGCAAGGATCGGGCGCTGCTCGCGTACCAGCCGCATCTGGTTCTGGACGGTCTGCAGCTCGTGGCGCGGGCCCTCGGCGCTCGCACCGCACACGTGTATGTCGCCGCGGCCTCGGCGGCCGGTGTCCGGGCTGCCCTCGCCGAGCGACGTGGCGCAGGCCTCGATCCGATCGCAGTGACCGTCACCGTGGCGCCGGAGGCCTTCATCTCGGGGGAGGAGTCAGCCGTGGTCGCGGCGGTCTCCGGGCGGCCCGCGCTCCCCGCCGACAAGCGGGTCCGCATCACCGAGTCCGGCGTCGGCGGCGCCCCCACACTGGTCCAGAACGTCGAGACCCTGGCGCACCTGGCACTGATCGCCCGGTTCGGCCCGGCGTGGTTCCGCGCGGCCGGCACCACGGACGAGCCGGGCACGTTCCTGGCCACGGTGAGCGGCGCGGTCGGGGCTCCCGGCGTCCTCGAGGCCGGGTACGGCGTGCGGCTCGGCGACCTGATCGAGGCCGCCGGTGGTCCCTCCGCACGGTTGCAGGCCGTCCTGCTCGGTGGGTACCACGGCGGCTGGGTGCCCGCGTGGCCGGACGTGGAGCTCAGCCGGGCCGGGCTGGAGCAGTTCGGTGCCTCGCCGGGCGCCGGTGTCGTGGTCGCCCTGCCGGCGGACGTCTGCGGTCTGGCCGAGACGGCCCGCATCGCCGGTTACCTGGCCGGAGAGGTTGCCGGCCAGTGCGGTCCGTGTGTCAACGGCCTGCCGCGACTGGCCACCACGCTGGGCGATCTTGCGCACCACCGGACCCGGCCCGGTCTGCCGGCCGAGGTCGAGCGGCTGTCCGCACTCGTCGCCGGGCGCGGCGCCTGCCGGCATCCGGACGGCACGGTACGCATGGTCCGCAGCGCCCTGCGCGCCTTCGAAACGGACGTCGCCGCTCATCTCGCCGGCGGGTGCGTGGCCCGATGAGCACCGAACGCCTGCACGTCGACTGGACCGCCTGCGACGGCCGCGGGCTCTGCGCCGAGCTCCTGCCGGAACTGCTCGTGGAGGACGACTGGGGGTACCCGGTCGCGCGCAGCGGCGAGTCCGAGCCCACCGTGCCGCCACACCTCGCCGGCCCCGCCCGGCGTGCCGTGGACCGCTGCCCGGCGCTGGCGCTGCGACTCGTCCGGTCTGCCCTTTGACCCGTCCCGCGGAATGGGGCAGGCCGCTTTCTTTTCCGGATGTTCGGCGCCATTTTCTCCACTTCGGAGGATTGCGTTCTGCCGTTCGGGCAGCCTGAGGCGTGCCCGCAGGACGTACCCGCCGTGCGTCCGTCGTGTTAACGTGCCGTGCCGTGGGCGGACGTATCGGGGCAATCATTGCCGCCAATGCCAGGAAATCGGACAACGATTTCCTTCGCGGTTGCGCACTTCCGGCGGACCGGGAACGGCTGTACTTTGTCCGATGTGGAGCCGAGTTCGACCGCAATGCATGGTGATGCCGTCTGATCCGGCATCCGAAAAAGTAGTGCTGAGTCAGTCAGGATAACGACCTAGGTATCGGTATTTCCTGAGCCTCGTCTAGCGTTCACCGCCTGGCGTCCCGACGCCCGGTGCTGTGGGCCGGGGTGGGACGTGGTCAGGATGTGGGTGGATTTGCCGAGTGGGCGTGGGGTCTCACTGGAGGCAGGGGCGTCGTGACAACGACGGAAACAACGGCGGACAATGCCGCGACCGGACCGATTCCGACAACTTCATCGTTTGCCGGCTTCACCGACAGGGATCTCGGTGTCGCCGGCGTGCAAGATCACGAGCACGCCGACCGCTGGGCCTGGGAGGCGCGATACATCAAGCTGCTCCTGGGCATCGACTTCGGGGCGACGCTGATCGCCACGCTGGCCGCGTTCGCGCTGCGCTTCCGGGGCGCGTCGTACGCCAACTGGTACCTCGCGCTGTCCGTGCTCATCCCGCTGGTCTGGGTGGGGCTGCTGGCGCTGTCGCACGCGTACGAACGGCGGCTGCTGTTCGTCGGCGGTGAGGAATACCAGCGGGTGCTGCGGGCGGGCGTACGCCTGACCCTCGTCCTGGCTCTGGCGTCCTATGTGGCCAACGCTGATCTCGCCCGGGGTTATCTGGTCATCGCCCTGGTGCTGACCACCGTCTTCTCACTCGCCGGCCGCTTCGCGCTGCGCAAGGTGCTGCACAGGGCCCGCAGACGCGGCGACTGCATGCACCGCGTGCTGGTGCTGGGTCACGCCATCGCCGTCTCGCAGGTGACGAGTCAGCTGCACCGCCGATCGCATCACGGCCTCCAGGTCGTCGGCGCCTGCCTGCCCGCCGACCAGCTCGGTGACGCGGCGCGGGTGGTGGACGTCCCGGTCTTCGGATCGCTGGCAGCGGCGGCCAACTCCGCCGCGGCGGCGGGCGCCGACACGGTGGTGGTGCTGTCCTGTCCCGAGCTGGACGGCCCGATGCTGCGCCGCCTCGCGTGGGACCTGGAACGTGACGACATCGACCTGATCGTGTCGTCGGCCCTGGTCGACACCGCCGGCGACCGCATCACGGTCCGTCCGGTCGACGGGCTGCCGATGATGCACGTCGAGCACCCGCGGCTCTCCGGTGGGCGCCGGCTCATCAAGTCGGTGTTCGACGTGTCGGTCGCGGCGCTGCTGCTGGTGGTGTTCGCGCCGCTGTTCGCGCTGGTCGCCCTGCTCATCCGGCTGGACACGGGCGGTCCCGTGTTCTTCCGGCAGGTCCGCGTCGGCCGTGGTGGTCAGTCCTTCGGGATGTACAAGTTCCGGACGATGCACACCGACGCCGAGGCGCGCCTGCAGGCGATGCGCGCGGAGAACGAGTTCTCCGACGTGCTGTTCAAGATCCGCGACGATCCGCGGGTGACCCGCTCCGGGCGCATCCTGCGCCGCTACTCGCTCGACGAGCTGCCGCAGCTGTTCAACGTCCTGCTGGGGGAGATGTCGCTGGTCGGGCCGCGTCCGCCGCTGCCCGCCGAGGTCGAGCAATATCCGCAGGACATGCGCCGGCGCCTGGTGGTCAAGCCGGGCATGACCGGGCTGTGGCAGGTCAGCGGGCGGTCGGACCTCTCCTGGGAGGACTCGATCCGGCTCGACCTGCGCTACGTGGAAAACTGGTCGCTCACCGTCGACCTGGTGATCCTGATGCGGACCGCCATGGTGGTCCTGCGGGGATCCGGAGCGTACTGAAAAGGGGCTGCCCGCGTGGGCAGCCCCTTCTCGCGCTGAACTACCGGACGCCGAGCGCCCGCTTCATCGTGAAGAACAGATCGGTCTGGTTGGTCACGCCGAGCACGTTGGCCGCCTGCGGCCCACCGGCCGCGATCCGCACCTCGGTGCCGGTGTGCTGCTGCGAGCCGGTGATCTCCGACGTGGCGTAGCTGATCGTCATGTTCGCGCCGTCGTGCGTGGTCAGCGTCGCCGTGTAACCCATGGTCGGCGCCTCGACGATCTGGCTGGTGTGGCCGTGGTCGGCCGTGACGACCACCAGGGTGTCCGGGTGGGACTTCTGGTAGTCGAGCACCTTCTTGATCGCCGCGTCGAAGGCGACCGTCTCACCGATCTGACCGCACGGGTTGGCGGCGTGGTCCTGCTTGTCGATCGAGGCGCCCTCGATCTGCAGGAAGAAGCCCTTGCGGCTGTTCCGGGTCTGCTTGTCGAGCACGTCGATCGCCTTGCCGGTCATGTCGACCAGGTGCGGCTGTGTCGCCGTACGCGCGGTGTTGACCGCGCACTTCGCCGGCGCCGTACCGGTGCGGGTCGGGGCCGGGCCGACCCACTCGAGGTCCATGTTGTTCTTGGCGAACGCGCCCAGGATCGGCTTGCCCGGCTTGGCAGCGGCGAGACCGGTCGCGTCGGTGACGATCTGGTAGCCGTTGACCTGCGCCTGCTGAGCGACGGTCAGACCCTGGTAGCGGCCGGCCTTGACGGTCTGGTCGAAGAACTGCTTGCCACCACCGAGAAGCACGTCGGGCTTGGTCTGCACGAGCTGCTCGGCGATCGAGCCTGCGCCACCGTTGACCTTGTCGTTGACGGCGCAGGTCGCCATCGCGTCCGGGCCCTTGCAGTCGCGGTTGACGACGTGCGAGCCGAGCACGGCCGGGGTGGCGTCCTGCAGCTCGGCCGTGGTGACGTCACCGGTCCGGAAGCCGGCCTGCTTGGCCAGTTCGAGGATGGTCGGCTTCGGCTTGCCGTCCGGCGTCACCGAGATGGCCCCGTTGTAGGTCTTGTGGCCGGTCGCCCAGCCGGTGCCCGACGCGGCCGAGTCCGTCACGTACTCCGGCAGGCTCGGGTTTTCCTTCTGCACGGCGTACGTGGTGTAGGCGCCGGTCAGCGGAAGCTTGTCCATGGCGAGCCGGCCGGCCGCGCCGACCTGGTAGTTGCGGGTGATGGTGATCTCACTGTCGCCCATGCCGTCACCGATCAGCAGGATGACGTTGCGGGCCTTGCCACCCTGGATGGCGTGCTTGGCGGCCTGCGTCCGGTCCGGGTGCGAGTCACCGGCGAGCGCGACGGCCGGCACGGCCACGATCGCGGCTGCGGCCAGCACCACGGCGGCCCGGCGGCCGCGCAGTTGACGAAGTACATTCATGCGCCATACAGCATCAGTCGCAAACAACGCCGCCCTGGACGGCAGGCGAAGGGGCGGTTAAATCCGCCGGTCCGCGACCTCGGAAATGAACCAAGGGTGAACTACTTGGGCGGAAGCGCCCGAACGAACACCGACGCGCGGTCCAGCCACCCGTCCAGGACCTCGTCGTCGAGCTCGGCGCCGTCGACCACCACCCAGCCGCGCATCGGGCGGCCGGACATGTCGACCGGGCGGACACCCGGCAGTGTCAGCGCCTGGTCGTAGGTGTCCTTGCCGACCCGGACCATCAGGTCATCGCCGGTGACACACACGGTCAGGTTGCCCTCGGTGAGGAAGGCCAGCCCGCCGAACATCCGCTTGTCGCTCACCCCGGGCAGCACACCGAGCCGCTCCCGCACCCGCTCGGCCAGGGCCTCGTCATACGCCATCGGCCGACCGTACCGCTGGCGCGGCGTTCCTAGGCTGACGCCATGCTCCGCAAGGTCACTGCCGTGGTGGTCACCCTGATCGCCCTGGTGGCGGCCGGTCGCCTGGCCACACCCCAGGACCGGTCCGGCGTACGCCCGCAGCTGGCGTTCCTGCGCGCCGAACTCGACGACGGTGCCGCCGCGGAAGCCCAGA
Source organism: Amorphoplanes friuliensis DSM 7358 (assembly GCF_000494755.1). NCBI lineage: Bacteria > Bacillati > Actinomycetota > Actinomycetes > Micromonosporales > Micromonosporaceae > Actinoplanes > Actinoplanes friuliensis. The sequence goes on along the minus strand of NC_022657.1, from coordinate 7,300,328 downwards.
AGCTCTTCCCCGAAGGCTATTTTTTCCTGTACGCCCTCTACGGCCTCGCCCGCGCCGAACTCGGTGACGCCGACGAAGCCCGCTGGGCGCTCTCCCGGCTGGAGACGCCGGCCGGCCGCGAGCCGTTCAGCGCGAGCCTCACCCCGGCGTACGGCGTCTTCTACCAGGGCTGGACCAACTGGCTCCGCGGCGCTGTGCTGTCCCTGCGCCCCGACCCGGCGCTGCAGCGCGACTTCGAGACCGCGTCGGCGGCGCTGGCTGCGGCCTTCGACGCCTCGCCGACGCCCTACCTCGCCGCCTACCCGGGCCAGGCCTGGCCCGTCGACTCCACCGTCGCGATCGCGTCCCTCTCCCTGCACGACAAGATCCTCCCGCCCCGGTACGCCCCGACGAGAGCACGCTGGCTCGCCGGTGTCCGCGACCGCCTCGACCCCGTCACGGGCCTGCTGCCCCACACCGTCGACGTGCGGACAGGCGCACCCACGTCGGTCGCCCGCGGCACGTCGCAGAGCATCATCCAGCGGTTCCTGGTCGACATCGACCCGGCGTTCGCACGCTCCCAGTACGAGCTTTTCCGCTCGCAGTTCGTGGTGCAGCCGTTGCGGCTGGGCCCGGCGGTCCGCGAGTACCCGCTGGGCACCGACGGCCCGGCCGACGTCGACTCCGGCCCGCTGCCCCTGGGCATCAGCCTGTCGGCCACCGCCGTGACGATGGGCGCGGCGGCGGTGCAGGGGGACAGCCAGCTGGCACGGTCCCTGGCCAATTACGGGGAGCTGGTGGGCGTACCGGTGGAAACGCCCTGGACGAAACGGTATGCCGGCGGTGTCCTCCCGATCGGTGACGCCTTCGTGGTGTGGTCGAAGACCGCCCGCCCCTGGGTCGCCGGCCCGCCGGCGCCGTTGCCGCGGGCGCTGACGTGGTGGTGGCGGGTGCCCTTCCTGGCGCTGCTGGCGCTCGTGACTCTCCTGGCCTGGCTGCAAACCCTCCGCCCTCGCTCAAATGAGCCGCCGGACCGGAACGTCACTTCTTTACGCCTGCCGAAAGGCCGCCGGAAAGCCGTATGACCGACGCGGAGGCCGGCCGCTCTCACAGCGCCGCCGCCGATCACCTCCCGCGGATTCCCGTGGTGATAACCGGCCATCCGCGGGAGTTACCCATGGACACCCGTCGCCGCCGAGATTGATCACAAGATCACTCGCTGGGATGCATTTCTGCAGGTGAGAGCCCTGCGAGCGCATGATCAAGTAGAGAAGAAATCAGTACAAGACCGTGCTGACGGGGCTATCCGACCTAAAAGTCCAATTCCCTCACACCCACTCAATTCGCTGGTTACAGTACGGACGGCGCAACTCCCAAGTGCGAGCTTTGTCCCCGCGCTAGGTGCCCGCGCCACCCGGTCCGCACAAGACCGGCGCACCACCAGCCGTCGCGTGCGGCACCGAGAAAGGCAAACCCGTCGAGAGGCGGGGACGCAAAGCCAGGGACCTCCCGAGCGGGAGGCGGCCCAGCCGCCGAAGGAGACAGAAACACATGCGCTATTCACCAGCCCATGCGGCCAAGAGCGGCTCGGTTCCGTTCATGCTGCGTGGCCCGAAGTCGGCCAAGACGATCCTCTCGGCCGCAGTCGCCGGCGTCGTCGGACTCGTGCCGGCCGTCCTGATCGCGTCGCCTGCGATGGCCGCGGTGACCTATACCTGGACCGACTCGACACCGAATGCTACGGAAGCGCAGCCGGTGACGGCCGAACTGACGTGGGCCGACAGCGACCCGTTGGGCACGGCTCCGACCACGTACACCTGGAGCACCGCCGAGGGCACTGCGAAGGCTGGCTACGACTTCACCCCGGTGACGGGCGCAACCGTCACCTTCACCAATGGCAAGGCGAACTTCTCAGTCACGACTCTCGCGGACACTGTTTACGAGGGCGATGAGTCGTTCGACATCGTGGTCAACAACGGGAACGTTGCCGTTGCGACCGCGACTGCCACCATCAACGACGAAGATATCGCTCCCACCTACACGATGACCGCTAACAAGACGACGGTCACGGAGGGCACTGACACGGCAGTGACCGTGACGGTAAAGCTGGACGCGGCATCAGCCGCGCCGGTGTCGATTCCGATCACGACCGAAGACGGCTCCGGCGCAAACGGCGCTAAGGCCGGCAGCGACTACACCACCTACTCCACGCCGGTCACCTTCGCGCCCAGCGAGACCACGAAGCAGTTCACTGTCCCGATCCTGAATGACACGACGGATGAGGACGACCAGACCTTCACCATCAAGGCCTCTGCGGGAACTGGTGTGACGGGCACTGCGAGCCCCATCACCATCACTATTGCCGATGAAGATGCGGCGCCCGCCGTCAAGTTCAACAGCGCGACGGCGTCGATCGAAGAAGGCAAGGACCTGAAGTTCCCTGTGTCGCTAACTGCTCCGTCTGAGAAGACGGTTACGGTGAAGTACGACACCAGCGATCTCACCGCAGGTGCGCAGCCAAACGGCGAGGGTCTGGCGTCTGCGGGCAAGGACTACACCGCCGTGAGCGCCGGCGTCGTCACCTTCGCACCTGGTGACACCCTCAAGGACGCCGTAGTCAAGACGACGACGGATGACCTGGACGAGATCACTCCCGAGGACTTCCAGGCGACGCTGTCGGCGCCTACAAATGCGACTCTCGGCATGCCGGCTACCTCTATCGGCAAGATCGCGGACCCGAACACGACCACTTCGCCGACCGTGACTCTCACGCCGACCACGGTTAAGGAAGGCAACGCCACCGCGTCGCAGACCTTTACCGTGAAGCTTTCTAAGGCCTCCGGCAAGACCCAGGTCGTTCACTGGATCGCGGGTACGGGGCTTGGGCAGACTGCCACTGCGAACGCTGACTACAAGTCAGCCAGCGGCGACCTCACGTTCGCGCCGGGGGACCTGGAGAAGACTTTCTCCGTCGATATTCTGGGTGACCTTACGGACGAGCCCGACGAGAACTTCACTCTCACCCTGAGTAATAAGGACGTTGCCAGTACGCTGTCCAACGTCTCCGGGGATCTCAAGGCCAACACAATCCTCATCACCGATGACGACGATAAGCCGACGTATTCGGTGAACAACGTGTCGATGGCTGAGGGCAACACGGCCTCGGTCGCCCTCTACACGCTGAAATTGTCGAATCCGACCAGCACCGCGCTCACCTTCAACGTGACTAAGGTCGACGACACCGCGAAGAGCGCGCCGGTTGGTGACCCGCTGACGGTCTTCGGCACTGACGACTACTCGGTGCCGGTGGGAACTGTCACCGTCCCAGCGGGTCAGCCGGCCGGTTATGCTTTCGCGCTGGTGAACGGTGACGGGATCTTCGAGCCCGATGAGGCAGCGTCCCTTAAGTTCACCCCTGCTGACGTTGCTACCACGGGAGCCGTCACCGGAGCATCCGCCACCGGCACGCTGACCCTCACCAACGATGACACCGCGCCGGTGCTCAACGTCGTACCTGTGAGCGGCAATGAGGATGACACCGTAACAGTCAAGGGAATTGTGATCGGGCAGTCGCAGGCTGAGGTTAGCCTGAACGTCAGCTTCGAAGGCAAGTCAGTTGGTGGCACCAAGGCTGCCTCGGCGGACGACTTCACCAACCCAGGTGCTCAGCTGGTGAAGATTCCAGTCGGGACACCGGTCGGTGCCCAGATCAAGATCGCCGATGTCAAGCTGACCAAGGACTCGGTGGCCGAGCCCGCCGAAACGATTCTGGTCTCTGGCTTCGGCCTGAGCAATACGGGTAGCGTCAAGGACGGCGCTATCACCATCGCTGCCAACGGCACCACCACGCCGGACCCCGACCCGGAGGAGCCGGGTGAGGACAGCATCACGCTGGACTCGTCCTCGGACTTCCGTCTCGGCGTCGGCAACATCACGCTGAGCGGCAAGACCACCCCGGGTGCCAAGGTGCAGCCGTGGGCGCAGCCGCTCGACAGTGACGCCGGACTGGTGGAGTACGGCAGCGAGGTCACCGCTGACTCGTCCGGTAACTTCTCCTTCGTCGGGAAGTTCACCAAGACCGGGTACAAGTTCGCCGCCAGCATCAACGACGGTGACCTGACGTCGGACCCGGTGACCGTCTTCCTCAAGCAGGACCCGGACCTGTTCCTCCGGTCGTCCAGCCGGGGCCAGGCGACGCTGAGCGTCTTCGGTGACCCGCGTGTCGCCGGCCTGTCGGTCCGCTTCCTGCGCGCCAACAGCAACGGCACCTGGAGCACGGTGGCGACCGGTTCGCTCGACAGCACCGGCAAGCTCAGCAGGACCCTGACGGGCCTCAAGTCGGGTGCGTCGTACCTCTACAAGGTCACCGTTTACGGTGACGGCGACGTCGGTCTGCTGACCAACACGTCGAAGAGTGCACGCGTCACGATTCGCTGAACCAAGCAGTAACAGGAGCGGGGCGGCCCATCGGGCCGCCCCGCTCTGCTGTGTGCTCAGTCCATGTCGACGGCGGCCTGGGCGAACTGCGCCGAGTACAGCCGGGCGTAGGCACCGTTCGCGGCGATCAGGTCGTCGTGGGTGCCCTGTTCGACGATCGCGCCCGACTCCATCACGAGGATGACGTCGGCGTCGCGGATCGTGGACAGGCGGTGGGCGATGACAAACGACGTGCGTCCGGCCCGCAGGGTGTTCATCGCCCGCTGGATCAGGACCTCCGTGCGCGTGTCGACCGAGCTGGTCGCCTCGTCGAGGATCAGGATGCTCGGCTTGGCCAGGAACGCGCGGGCGATCGTGATCAGCTGCTTCTCGCCGGCCGACACGTTGGAGCCTTCGTCGTCGATCACGGTGTCCATGCCGTCCGGCAGGGACCTGACGAAGCGGTCGACGTGTGCCGCCTCCGCGGCCGCCGCGACCGATTCCGGCGTGGGGTGGTCGGCCCCGTACGCGATGTTGTCGTAGATCGTGCCGCCGAAGAGCCAGGTGTCCTGGAGGACCATGCCCATGTGCTCGCGCAGCTCCTCGCGGGGCATGGTGGCGATGTCGACGCCGTCGAGGGTGATGCGGCCGGACGTCACGTCGTAGAAGCGCATCAGCAGGTTGACCAGGGTGGTCTTGCCGGCGCCGGTGGGTCCGACGATGGCGACCGTCTGGCCCGGTTCGACCGCCAGCGACAGGTTGTCGATCAGCGGCTTCTCCGGGGCGTACCGGAAGGAGACGTCCTCGAAGGCGACCCGGCCGCGGACCGGGCCGGTGACCGGTGACGTCTCCGGCTCGGCGGACTGCTCCGGTGCGTCCAGCAGCGCAAAGACGCGCTCGGCCGACGCGACACCGGACTGCACCAGGTTGGCCATGCTCGCCACCTGGGTCAGCGGCTGGCTGAACTGCCGCGAGTACTGGATGAACGCCTGCACGTCACCCAGCGACAGTGAACCCGACGCCACGCGCAGACCACCGACCACGGCCACCAGCACGTAGTTGACGTTGCTGATGAACATCATCGCCGGCTGGATCAGGCCCGAGATGAACTGGGCACGGAAGCTCGACGCGTACAGGCGGTCGTTGTGGGTCCGGAAGGTCTCCGCCGCCTCGTTCTGGCGGCCGAAGACCTTGACCAGCGAGTGGCCGGTGAACATTTCCTCGATGTGGCCGTTGAGCTTGCCCGTCGTGGCCCACTGGGCGACGAACTGCGGCTGCGACCGCTTGCCGATCGCGGTGGTCAGCCAGACCGACACGGGCACGGTGACCAGCGCGATCAGGGCCAGCAGCGGCGAGATCCAGAACATCACCACGAGGACGCCGATGATCGTCAGCAGGCTGGTGACCAGCTGGCTGAACGTCTGCTGCAACGTCTGCGCGATGTTGTCGGTGTCGTTGGTGGCCCGGCTCAGGACCTCGCCGCGCGGCTGCTGGTCGAAGTACGACAGCGGCAGCCGGGACAGCTTCTCCTCGACCTGGTTGCGCAGCCGGAACACCACACGCTGCACGACGGTCGCGGTCAGGCGGCCCTGGAACACCCCGAAGACCCAGGCGAACAGGTAGATGACCAGCACCCAGAGCAGCACGTGCTGCAGACGGGTGAAGTCGATGCCCTGACCGGGGATCACGTCCATCGAGGCGAGCATGTCGGCGCGGTTGGTCTGGCCCTCGGCGCGCAGCCGGGCGATGATCTCCGCCTTGCTGACCCCCGCGGGCAGGCCCTTGCCGACGATGCCGTCGAAGATGATGTCGGTGGCGTGGCCCAGCAGCTTCGGCCCGATCACCGACAGCGTCACGCTGGCGATGCCGAGCAGCGTCACCAGGGCGACGAGCATCCGCTGCGGCTTCAGCATCTTCAGCAGCCGCTTGGTGGAGCCCTTGAAATCCTGCAGCTTCTCGGTCGGCATGCCGCCGGCCATCATGCGGCCGGGCCCGCCCATCGGCGGCCCCGCCGGCCTGCGTGCGGGCGCGGTCACGCTGCCGCCTCCTGCTCAGTGAGCTGGGACAAGACAATTTCCCTGTACGTGGGGTTGGCGTCCATGAGTTCGGTATGGGTGCCCGACCCGACCACGTGCCCGTCGTCGAGCACGATGATGCGGTCGGCCTCGCGGATCGTGCTGACCCGCTGCGCCACGATCACCACGGTCGCGTCGGCGATGTGTGCGGTCAGCGCGGCCCGCAGTGCGGCGTCCGTGGCGTAGTCCAGCGCCGAGAACGAGTCGTCGAAGAGGTAGATCTCGGGCCGGTGCACGAGCACACGGGCGATCGCGAGTCGTTGCCGCTGACCGCCGGAGACGTTCGTGCCGCCCTGGGCGATCGGTGCGTCGAGGCCGCCGTCCATCCGCTGGACGAAGTCGCGGGCCTGCGCCACCTCGAGCGCCGTCCACAACTCCTCGTCGGTGGCGTCCGGGTTGCCGTAGCGCAGGTTCGAGGCGACCGTGCCACTGAACAGGTACGGCTTCTGCGGCACCAGACCGACCGTCTTCGACAGCAGCGCCGGGTCGAGCGCACGCACGTCGACGTCATCGACGAGCACGGTGCCGCCCGTCGCGTCGAACAGCCGGGGTACGAGGTTGAGCAGTGTCGTCTTGCCGCTGCCCGTACTCCCGATGACCGCGGTGATCTCCCGCGGCCGGGCCGTCAGGTTGATCCCGGAGAGCACGGGCGCCTCGGCGCCCGGGTAATGGAAGTCGACGTCACGCAGCTCGAGATGACCGTGCCGGCTCAGCTCGGTGACCGGATGCTCGGCGATCTCGACACTCGACGGGGTGTCGAGCACCTCCTCGATCCGCTCGGCGCAGACCTCGGCCCGCGGGATCATGACGAACATGAACGTCGCCATCATGATCGCCATCAGGATCTGCATGAGGTAACTGAGGAACGCCGTCAGCGCACCGATCTGCATGCTGCCGTCGTCGATGCGGTGCCCGCCGAACCACAGCACCGCGACGCTGGAGATGTTCACCAGCAGCATCACGGTCGGGAACATCAGCGCCATCAGCTTGCCGACGCGCAGCGACACGTCGGTGAGCTCCTCGTTGGCACCGCCGAAGCGGACCCGCTCCCGGTCGTCGCGGACAAAGGCACGGATCACCCGGATGCCCGCGATCTGCTCGCGCATCACGCGGTTGACCTTGTCGATGCGGACCTGCATGGTCCGGAACAGCGGCCGCATCCGCACGATGATCGCCGCTACCACGGCGACGAGCAGCGGCACGATCACCAGCAGCAGCGACGACAGCGGCACGTCCTGGTGCAGGGCGAGCAGGATGCCACCGACACACATGATCGGCGCGGAGACCATCAGCAGGAACGTCATCAGGACCAGCATCTGGACCTGCTGCACGTCGTTCGTGGTCCGCGTGATCAGCGAGGGTGCGCCGAAACTGTCGACCTCCCGCGCCGAGTAGGACAGCACCTTCGAGAAGATCCCGGCCCGGATGTCACGGCCGACCGCCATGGCCGTCCGCGCGCCGAAGTAGACGGCCGCGACCTGCGAGGCGATCTGCAACAGCGTGATGCCGAGCATCTCCAGGCCGACCTGCATGACATAACCGGTGTCACCCGGGACCACACCGTTGTCGATGATGTCGGCGTTCAGGGTGGGCAGATAGAGCGTGGCGAGCGTGGCGACGAACTGGAAAAGCACGACCAGCAAGATCGATTTTCCGTACGGCCTCAGCTGCGCCCGTAACAATCGGACAAGCACCGTTCAGGCACCCCCGTGGTGGTGTCGGTGGGCCGGGGCGATCAGGAGTCCGTCGAGCAGCAGCGACACGATCTCGTCGCCGTCGAAGCTCCTGGGGTCGCCGAACGGCCCGTACGTGTTGGCTCCGCAGAAGAGCAGAAGCATCCGGGCAACGGTCGCCGGTGACCGGCGCAGCTCCCCGGCATCGGGCGCGATGACCTCGGTGAGGCCCTCGAGCAGGTTGTGACGCGACCGGGCCATCCGCTCGGTCGCGTCGGGATGCGAGTGCGGCGACAACGCCAGGCTCCGCGCCGCCGTCATGAGCCGGGCATTGCGGGCGAACCGCTCGTTGATCAGCGTGGCGGCGGCACTGAGCCGCTCCCGCAGCCCGGCGCCGGCGTCGATCGCCGCCATCGCATCGAGGGTCGGCTGCGGGTCGAGCGCCTCCATCAGCGCGGCGACCACCAGCGAATGTTTGTCGTTGAAGACTCCGAAGATCGTCCCCTCGGCCACACCGGCCGCCTGCGCGATCTGCCGCGTGCTGATCTCGAGCCCGTGCTCGTACAGAAGGGGCACGGTGGCAGCGATCAGCGCCGCCCGCCGATCCTCGGGCGCCATCGCAGGCACCCGCCGCCGCCGCTGTCCCTGCTCCGCACTCACTGCACCGACTCTACTGAGCGAGCACTCACTCAGCCACTGACATTTGTCACGGGTACTGCCTCGCGAGGATCGACTTGGCGAGCTCGGGGATCAACCGCCGACCCAGCTCGGGCGGCAACGAGGCGACGGCGCGGCCCTCGGGTGTCTCCGCGATCCCCCTGTTGGCCTCGGAGGTCTCGATGAGCTCCTCGAAGATCTCCCGGCCGTCGTCGGGGACCAGCCGGGCCAGCGCGAACATGATGTTGATCAGACCGTACTCGTCGCGGACGGCATTCATGTCCGGCACGTTCATCAGGAGCCGTGGGTGCTGTACGACCAGCAGCGCGCGGTCGAGGGTGGGGATTTCGGCTTCAACATCGACGCGGTCGATCATCCGGACGACATCGGCGTAGGAGAAGTCCGCGGCAAATTTTGCCATCACGCTTATCTCGAGTCGCCGCAGCTGGGTCAAGTCCGGATGATTCTCGTCCTCGACGACGAAAGATTCCTCGATATGGGGCCCACCGAAGTGTGAGCGAAGAGCAAAACCGAGGTTCTCGGCCGCATCGGCGATGTCCGACCCGACCGGGGCGATCAGCTCCTCGTAGTAGTGAGGCTGCAGGAGCCCTCGGGCGGCCGCGCTCCGGATGACGTTTTTCCGATCCAGAGCCAGCCACGGCAGAGTGTCCTCGTAGTAGCCCTCCGTGCTCTCCCAGGTGATGGTGGGCACGCCGGACCTGTCCAGGCTCAGATAGTCGATCGTCGTTTCCAGTTCGGTCTTGGACAACACTGCTTCCCAGAGCCGGACCTGAGCCGGCCACCAGGTCTCGACCTCGACATCGTCAGGGCAGAAAGCTGCAACGGCGACTGGTCCCTGCTTCAGGACGACCCGCAAGCGGACGAGGTTCGAGGTGTAGACAGCGATGCGCTGCACCACGGTTCGTCCCGACGGATCGTAGGAGTCGAACTGGTTGTCCCGGCGGCGATAGTGGGCCGCCGCAACAAGATGCTCCAAAAACGGGCCCAGTTCTTCGGGGTCGTCGGTGATGTCCCAGAAGAAGTCGATGCTCTGCGAACCTGATCCGCCCAGGACCACGTGGGACAGCAGCGCGAAGAGCAGATCGTCGTTCCAGCCCTGGGATTCGCCGCTCGTGCGCCAGCTGGTGGCGGCTTCCCGCAGCAGCCGGGCTGCATGGTGGGCGATCAGATAGTCGGCGAAGGTCGCGTGCAGGAACTCGTAACTCCGGCCACCGGCGCCACCCTCGGCCTCCGAGGTGTGGACGAAGAAGAAGCGCCCGATGACCCGTCGTGCCGGGTCGGGCGGGCGGGCGGATCTGCTCGAGCTGAGTCCCCGGAGGTCCTCGGCCAGATCGTCCTCGTGCAGGAACTGCTTACCCCGGTTCACCATGCCGAACGCGACGACGCCGAGCTTCCACAGCTCGTCCCGACGTTTTTGCTCGGGATTCGTGTCGTCGCCGGTCACGTCGGGCCGGTCGAGTTCCCGGGCGACGAACTTGTCGAGCAGAGTCCGGTACAACCCGGCCGAGGTGGCACCCTCCGGCAGGTCCTGCTCCGAAGCCAGCATCGCCAGCAGGAGCAGCAGCAACGGCTGCCGGGCGAGCTCGTCGTGCGTACGCAGAGCGCCGGGATAGATGCGGCGCACGTGGCCCTCCCGGATCGCCACGGCGTTGGCCTCGGTCCACCGCTGCACCCAGGTGTCGATCTGCTCGTCGGTGAAGTCCATCAGCTTCACGACCAGGCAGCCCTGCGGGATCGTGGCCGTGTCCGCGACCACCGTCCGCGACGTGACCAGGGCGGCGACCGGCGAATCCATCTCCAGCTCGGCCCGCTGGAAGTCGGCGACGTCCCGCAGATAGTTCGACTCCGTCGCACCGGTGGCCTGCATCAGCTCGTCGAGGCCGTCGATCAGCAGCACGCGTACCCGCTTTTTGCTCGCCTCGCAGAGCTGCCGCCACTCGACCTTGCCGTGTGTCGTCTCGGTGAGCACGTCCTCGACCTGGCGGTAGATGCGTCCGGCGGGTGCGTCACGCAGCGGGATGCGTACCGTGGTGAAAGCGTCCGTGGAAAGGCGGGCGGCGCAGACGCGGGTGAGGAGACTCTTGCCCGCGCCGGGGTGGCCGAGCACCACGAGCGGCAGGGTCGCCGCGCGCGGCGAGGCAAAATGGGCGGCGAGGAAGCCGGCCAGATCGGTCCCCTCCGGCTGCAGGCTCCACCAGTCCTCGCGGGACGGCTGAGACCGGCGGTCCATCACCGCCCAGCGAAAATGCGGCTCGACGTACCCGCGGTCGACGGTCGGCGAGCGCACCGCTGTCAGACCGTCCGCCTCGACGACCGGGCGGCCGAGAACACCCCGGTTGAGGGCGGCGAGGGTGTCGCGCGCGGCATCGGCCCGGGTCCTCGGCGCCGCGACAAGACCACCGACCAGCTCCTCGAGACGCCCGAGCGCGTTCTGGGCGGCCGAGTGCTCGCCCATCACCGTCCAGATGTGGAACTCCGGCACCTCGGCGGCCAGGGCCAGATATTCGGCGCGGTACCGCTCGACGGCGTGCTCGACGATCTGCGCGTGCAGCGGTCGGGGTCCGGTCCCGGTGCCGAACCGTTCCGTCCAGGCCGCGAAGTTGCTCATCCAGCTCAGGGTCCGATGAGCCAGCGTCATGTAATAGGGCCGGATCGAGGAGTGGACGGTGGCGTCGAAACCGCTGCCGGCCCACGGCAGGTCGATCTCCACAGCCAGCAGCTGCTCCACCGCATCGTGGAAAAGCTGATCCGTGCCCGGCTCACCGACCAACCGCCGGCGGTCGTCATCGCTCAGATCACCGGTGGCCGGCCCGGCAATCGCCTGCAGCGCCTCGAAAAACGCCGCGGTGACCAGTGCGGTGTGCGTGGCGGCGAGCAGTTCGTGCCGCCGCCGGCCGGTGGCCTTGCCGAGCTTCTTGCGCCCGGTGGCGACAAGACCGTCGAGGTGGACCATCAGTTCGTTCTTCTGATCGACCCACTGCCACGCCGCGAGGAGCCACGGGTGGCCGGTGGCCAGACCGAGCGGACCGGCCGCCAGAATCCCGTAACCGAGCAGCTTGTCGAGCGCCTTCACCACCGGTGATCGCTGACCGGCCAGGATCTCCCGGGCAGTCTCCAACGTGTACGGCGATCCGCTCATCCCGCCACCGTAGGCTCAGGCGCCCAGCAGCCCCAAGGTCGCGACGGCCGCCATACCCACACCGACAGCCAGAATGATCGTTGCGGTGACGGCCGGCAGGCGGCGGGTCAGGAGGTGGCTCCAACGGCCCGCGGTCACCCGGTGCAGCCGCTCACCCCACCGAGCCAGAACAAGACCGATGCCCGCCAGCGTCGCAGCCAGCCCGATCCCGTACGCGGCGACGAGCACCACCCCGTACCAGGCCCGCCCGAGCGCCGCCGCGCCCAGCAGGACAACAACCGCCGACGGGCTGGGGGAGAGGCCACCGGCAAAGCCCATCGCCAGCAAGGTGCGCAGCCGGAGCGGCTCGTCCGGGGCGGGGATGTAGTGGGTGTGCGAACTGCCGCCATGAGAGTGCACATGGGCGGTGACCCGCGAGGCGGTCGCGACGGCCTGGCCCTGGGAGTGGCCGTGGTCGGGGCTTGGGCTGTGATCGTGGTCGTGGCTTGAGCTGGGGTCGTGGTCGTGGTCGTGGTCGTGGTTGTGGCTTGAGCTGGGGTCGTGGTCGTGGTCGTGGTCGTGGTCGTGGTTGTGGCTTGAGCTGGGGCCGTGGTCGTGGCCGTGGCTGGGGCCCCAACCGTGGCCGTGGCTGGGGCTTGAGCTGGGGCCGTGACCGTGGGAGTGGCCGTGGCCGTGGCCGTGGCCGAGGTCATGGCCGTGGTCGGGTTCCGCGGCTGCGCCCGCGGTTAGTAAACGCTCACCAACCGGAAGCGAGTCGCTGTGGCCGACCCCGGCCGGGGTTAGTGAGTGTTTACCAACCAGGGCGGGAACAGGGACCGCGTGGGGATGCGCGTGGTGGTGCTGGTGTTCCGGTTCCGCCTCGTCCCGAGTTGGTAAACGCTCACTAACCGGGTGCGGGAGCTGGTGTTCGTGCGGGTGGTCGTGGTCGTGGTGGTGCTCGTGTTCTGCTCCGACCAGCGTTGGTAAACGCTCACTAACCGGGTGCGGGAGTCGGTGTTCGTGCGGGTGGTTGTGGTCGTGGTGGTGCTCGTGTTCTGCTCCGACCAGAGTTGGTAAACGCTCACTAACCGGCTCCGAGTGCGCGTGCGCATGCACGTGGTTGTGGTCGTGCTCCGACCCCTCCCCGGTTGGTAAACGCTTACTAACCGCAAGCGGTCGGTCGAGGCCGTCGCCGCCGTGGTCGTGGTCGTGGTCGTGCATTTCCTGCCGCGCACGCATGTTCTTGAGTGCACGCAGCAGCAGATGCCCACCCACCAGCGCGACCAGCACCCCGCTGGCCAGTTGCAGCCAGCGGTACATCGCATCCGGCGCCAGCTGGACCGAAGTCGCCAGCACGATGCCCAGCGCGAGCACCCCCACCGTGTGAGTCGCCGCCACCGTCACCGCGACCGTCAGGGCCTGCCGGAGCCGGCCGCGCGAGCCCACCAGGTACGCCGCCATGATGGTCTTGCCGTGCCCCGGGGCCACCGCGTGCGCACCGCCGAGCACCACCGCGATCAGGAACGCCAGGACGCCCACGCCCAGCGTCAGTTCGGGGCGGCCCACCAGGTCCGTGAACCAAGCGGTGAAGCGGTCGACGTCCCGCGCCTGCGTGCCGGCGCTGACCGGGAATGGGGCAGGAGCAGCCGCCGGGCCGCCGGGGCGGACGTCCAGGACCACACTGCGGACGTCGGAGGTGGCCATGCCGGTCGGGTACGCGGTCAGCCGCGCGCTCACACTGTCGGCGGGTACGGCCGGGGTGTCCAGGGTGTAGCGGTCGCCGACCGCGGTGACCTCGCGCCAGCCGATGCGGTCGGGGAAGAGGTTTCCGCGGTAGCCGATCTCTGTCCGGCTCTCGATCCGCGCGTCGGCATGCAGCACGCATTGCAGCCGCAGGGTGGCCAGGCCGCCGGTGCCGGGCGGAAACGTCAGACCGGCCGGGCGGGCGTCGAGGGCCACGCGGCGGCCCGCGATGGTGATCTCGGTGGCTCCTGCGGCGGCGGCGCAGGTGCGTTCCGCGTACGCGTCGCGTTCGGGGCGGGACTGTTTGCCGTCGCGGTCGGTGTCGATCTCTTCGTGCTGGGCCTGGTACGCCGGGAGTTCAGCCAGATCGAGCAGGTAGTCGACGTCGACTCCGGTGCCGCTGATGCGCAGGCCCGCGTACTGGTTGGTGGTGAAGTTACCCAGCGGGTGGGCCTGCGCAGGTGCGGGGAGCAGGAGCGCCCCGGTGAGGGCAATGGCGCCGGCGGCGAGCAATTTGCGGATCATGCAGGTCCGTCCAGGTCGGCGAGCTGCGCGCGGGCCTTCGGGGCGTAGCGCAGGGAGAAGTGGGGGTTGATGCGGAGTGCCTGCGTGAGGTCGGTGCGGGCGCCGGCGCGGTCGCCGAGTTCGAGGCGGATCATCGCCCGGTAGTAGTGCGCGCGGGCGTCGCGTGTGCCGAGGCGCAGACCGCGGTCCGCGTGCTTCCGGGCCTCGCGGTCGCGGCCCGCCGAGTGCAGGGCCCAGGCGTACGCGGTCTCCACGGTCACGCTCGGGCGGGCGGCCAGCAGCGCACGTCCCTGGGCGACGGCGGCCGCACCTTCGCCACGGTCGGCGTGGAACAGCACCAGGTCGATGTCGGTGGTCGACGGGCCGGCGCCGGGGAGACGGGTGCTCACGCGTACAAGATCGTCTGTCGCGGTGCGGGACCGGCCCGCGGCCTCGAGGGTGTCGGCCAGGGTGACCAGGTGGTCGACGGTCGGGAGGGTCGCGGTGGCGGCGCGGAGATCGGTGAGCGCCGCGTCGAGATCACCGCGGGCGGCACTGACCTTGGCGCGGTCGGCCAGCAGCGCGGGTTCGCCGGGGCGGCGGGACAGGCCCTCGGTGAGGTAGCCGGTCGCGGTGCCGAGGTCGCCCGCGTTGAACGCCAGCTCGGCCAGGTGTGTCAGCGCGAAGGTGATGTCGGCCGGGTCGACGGCGACGTCGAGGGCTCGGCGCATCAGCTCGTTCGCCTTGGGCAGGTTGCCGCGGAGCTCGAAGAGGTAGGAGGCGCGGCCGAACGAGCCGGTGTCGGGGCGCAGATCGAGCATCCGTTGCACGGCCCGCGTGGCCTCGGGATAGCGGCCGAGTTCGACGTACGCGTCGGTGAGCACGCCGTACGCGTCGGCGGAGTAGTGGTCGGCGGCGACCGCCCGCTCGGCAAATCCGGCCGCCTCACGGAAGTTGTGCCGGGCTGCCGCGAGCGCGCCGAGACCGGTCAGCGCGGCTGCGTTCCGCTGTGGACGTACGGTCAGCGATCGGCGCAGAGCCTTTTCCGCCGCCGGATAGTGCCCGGGGTCGTAGGTGATGCGGGCGAGCTGGACGTGCGCCAGGCCGAGCTGCGCCCACGCCTGCCAGTCGCCCGGCACGTCGGCGAGATGAACACTCGTCCGGGTGACGTACGCGTCGAGGTCCCGCGTGGGTGAGACCGGGGCCGCGGTCTCGGCCGGCGGCTTCCGCAAGG
Organism: Amorphoplanes friuliensis DSM 7358; assembly: GCF_000494755.1. Lineage (NCBI taxonomy): Bacteria > Bacillati > Actinomycetota > Actinomycetes > Micromonosporales > Micromonosporaceae > Actinoplanes > Actinoplanes friuliensis. The sequence continues at coordinate 7,284,908 of NC_022657.1, read as the reverse complement.
GGCCCAGCGCCACCCCCGCGCCGACGAGAGTCGCCGCGGCCAGGGTGATGACCAGTGCCGGCCGGGTCCAACGTTTGCGCACGAGCACAGGGTCCTTCCGCCGGTGTCGGTACTGATCGTGCGGTACAACCTCATCAGAAACATTCGCGACACGGCTCTTTTATCTGTGGAAATGCCTCCAATCCGCCGCGAATAGGGCTACGAACGCCTGAGGAGCGTGCGGCATCGAAGCCGTCCGCCATCCGATTTCGGGGGAAGAATGCGATTCACCGAGTTCAAGCGGCGCCGGGGGCTGGTCATCGTGACCGCCGCCGGTGTCACGGCCGCCTGCGTTGCCTCGCTGGCGCCGGTACAGAGCATTGCGTCCTCGCACCGGGAGGCGCCGCTGATTGCGAGCACTCCCAGCCTGGACAACACCGACCTGTACGCCTTCGTCAGCCCTGACGACGCGAACACGGTCACCATGGTGGCCAGCTGGCAGCCGTTCGAGGAGCCGAACGGCGGCCCGAACTTCTACCCGTTCGCCGAGAAGACGGCGCACGACATCAACATCGACAACAACGGTGACGCCAAGCCGGACATCACGTACCGGTGGATGTTCACCACCTCGTACCAGAACCCGAACACGTTCCTCTACAACACCGGTGTGGTCTCGTCGCTGCAGGACAAGGACCTCAACGTCCGGCAGACGTACAAGCTCGAGCGGATCACCCCGTCGGGGACCAAGACGATCCTGTCGAGCGCGCGCGTGGCGCCGTCGTTCACCGGCAAGGCGTCCATGCCGAACTACGAGTCGCTGTCCAACGCGGCTGTCACCTCGGCGGGCGCGGGCGCGAAGTCGTTCGCGGGCCAGTCCGACGACGCGTTCTTCGCCGACCTGCGGGTCTTCGACCTGCTCTACGGCGGCGACCTGACCGAGGTCGGCCAGGACACCCTCAAGGGTTACAACGTCAACACGATCGCCCTGAAGGTGCCGAAGTCGGAGCTGGCGCTCAAGGGTGACGCCACCCGCAACCCGGTCGTCGGCATCTGGTCGACCACCTCGCGCATGGGCGCCAGCATGCACGGCAAGCCGGCCACGATGAACCAGGTGTCGCGTCTCGGCATGCCGCTGGTGAACGAGGTTGTCATCCCGCTGGGCAAGAAGAACGAGTTCAACGCCACGAAGGCGGACTCCGACGCCAAGTTCCTCAGCTACGTGCAGAAGCCGGAGGTGCCGAAGCTCATCAAGGCGATCTACAACATCCCGGCGCCCGCCGAGCCGCGGAACGACCTCGTCGAGGTCTTCCTCACCGGTGTGTGCAAGGCCTGTGGCCCGGTTGCCGCGGACCTGAACTCGCAGAAGCTCAACAAGGACGTCAACCCGAAGGCGTTCGCGCCGAGCGAGCAGCTGCGTCTCAACATGGCGGTGCCGACGACGGCCACCCCGAACCGGCTCGGTGTGGTCGGCGGTGACCTGGCCGGCTTCCCGAACGGACGCCGGCTCTCCGACGACGTCATCGACATCACGCTCCAGGCGGCCGAGGGCATCCTGCTCCCGAACCCGCCCGCAGCCGTGGCGACCCTGGGCGACGGTGTCAACACCAACGACCACGCGTTCCGGAGCAGCTTCCCGTACGTCTCGCTGTCGAACATGACAACGGTCAGCAAGTCCTGAGCTGGGCGGGGGCCGGGTCCTACCGGGGTCCGGCCCCCGCGTTCCGCAGGAAGTCGATCAGCACGGGCGCCAGGGCGGCCGGTTGCACGTCGTGCGTCTGGCCTTCGAGCGTGCGATGGTCCGCCCCCGGGAAGGCCTCCGCCGTCATTCGCGCCGCTTTCTGCAGGCTTTCCGGGCTGGCACTGCCGGACACCACCAGCAACGGCACTCCCTGGTCGGCCGGCATTTCCGTCAGCAACTCGTCGTCGTAGGCCAGTGTGGGTGCGATCGCTTCCACCGACGCGAACCCCGGCTGGTTCCGCATTCCGGTCACCACCGGCTCGGGAACGCCGACATTGCGCATGAACAGCGCCACGGCATCACCATTTGATCCGGCGGCGAGCAATTCCCGCAGCCGATCGGTGTACTCCCGGGAGCCGAGCCCGAACGGCGGCTCGTAAAGAACCACACCGGCCGCTCCGGGCGTCCTCAGCGCGACGGCGCCACCCGAGGACATCGCATACAGGTACGCCGTACCGCCGGCCTCGGCGATGAGCGCCTGCACGTCCTCGGCCTCCCGCTCCGGTGCGTAGGGCGCGGTGTCCCCGCTCTCGCCCCGTCCCCGCCGGTCGTAGGTGTAGACGGTGAAGTGATCGGTCAGCAACGTGGCCAGCGCTTGCATCGGCCCCGCCGAGCGGTGGCACATCGCCCCGTCGATCAGGATGAGCGCTGGTCCGGCGCCGCTGCGGTCGTACACGATGGTGGTGCCGTCCTGGGAAATGACTTCCGGCATGGTGCTCCCTAGGTGAGACCGGCGACGTATCCGGCGTAGCGGTCGAGACTGCTGAGGAAACCGGCCGACGCCTGCGGCGCCTCGGTCTGGTGCGTGACAACCTCGGTGCGCCCGTCGCGCAGATCGACGAAGGTCACCGTGGTCCTGATGCCGCGGTCCAGCCACACCAGCCGTTCCGGCCGGTGCACCACTTCATAAACAGCCCGCATCGTGTACGCGCTGCCGTCCGCGTCGTTCACCATCGTGGTCTCGAAAACACCCCCGGGCCGCAGGTCGACCACGATGTTCTCGAGGGGTGTGGTCGTGCCGTCGGGACCCCAGAAATGTGTCAGGTGCTCCGGCTGCGTCATGCAGTCGAACAGCAATTCGGGTGACCCGTGATGCACTCGCCGGAGGAGCAACTCGCCGCTCACCGCTCGCCTCGCAGCCGGGCCAGATGCTGCTCGAGACGGTCGTGGCGGTCGGCCCAGACCTGCTTGTTCTCGGCGACCCAGCCGACCGCGGCATCGAGCCGCTCGGCCTCCAGCACGCAGGGCCGCGACTGCGCGGACCGGGTGCGCGAGATGAGCTGCGCGTGCTCCAGCACCTTGAGGTGCTTGGAAACCGCCTGCTGGCTGATGGCGAACAGCTCGGCGAGCTCGGTGACGGTGGCATTGCCCCGGGCCAGCCGCTCGACGATCGTCCGCCGCGTGGGATCGGCCAGCGCGCCGAAGACCAGGCTCAACTCGTCCATGCCGGAAACCTACCCACAACCCTGAGGTTGCACAACCTATGAGTTGTCAAAGGTCGGTATTCCCTTGGCGTATACCCCGAGCGTATAGTCGGCCGCATGACGGTGCCGTTGACACTTCTGGGGCTGCTCGAGCGGGAGCCCAGCCATGGTTACGACCTCAAGCGGGATTACGACGCGTTTTTCGGGCGGGGCAAGCCGCTGTCGTTCGGGCAGGTCTACGCGACGCTCAGCCGGCTCGCGCGGGACGGCAAGGTGGTCATCAGCGACGTCGAGCCCGGTGAGGGGCCGGACCGGAAGCGCTACATCATCACCGATGTCGGCGCCACCGAAGTCGACACCTGGCTCAAGGAGCCCGTCGCCGCCGAGCCGCACCTGCAGACCGTGCTCTTCGCCAAGGTCACCCTCGCGCTGATGCTGGGGCGTAACGCCGAGGCCTATCTCGACACGCAGCGTGCCGCGCACCTGCAGCGGATGCGGGAGCTGACCGAGATCAAGCGGAACGGAAGCCTGGTCGACGCGTTGCTGGCCGACCACGGGCTGTTCCACCTCGAGGCGGATCTGCGGTGGATCGAGCTCACCTCGGTGCGGCTGGAGTCGCTGGCGAAGGCGGTGCGGGGATGACGGAGATGCTGCTCGAGGCGCGGGACGTGGTGCTGTCGTTCGGGCGTACGCAGGCGTTGCGTGGGGCCGAGCTGAGGGTCGCCGCCGGTGAGATCCTCGCGATCATGGGACCGAGCGGGTCCGGGAAGTCGACGCTGCTGCACTGCCTGGCCGGGATCCTGGTGCCGGAGAGCGGCGAGATCCACTTCGACGGCCGGCGGATCGACAACCTCGGTGAGACCGGGCGCAGTGCGCTGCGCCGCGACAGGTTCGGGTTCGTGTTCCAGTTCGGACAGCTGGTGCCGGAGCTCAGTGCGGAGGAGAACGTGGCGTTGCCGTTGCTGCTCAACGGCGTACGCCGCACCAAGGCGCTCGCCGAGGCCCGGCCCTGGTTCGACCGGCTCGGACTGGACGGCCTCGAGGAACGCCGCTCGGGTGAACTCTCCGGCGGCCAGGCGCAGCGGGTCGCCCTGGCACGCGGGCTCGTCGCCCGGCCGCGGGTGCTGTTCGCCGACGAGCCGACCGGCGCGCTCGACACCCTCACCGGCGAGCAGGTCATGGACCTGATGGTGTCGTCGGCCCGGGAGCAGGGCACGACCGTCGTCCTGGTCACCCACGAGCCGCGGGTGGCCGCGTACGCGGATCGGGAAGTGATCGTCCGTGACGGCCGGGTGCATGCGCTGACCGCCGAGGCCGTCGCATGATCCGCTTCGGGCTGAGGCTCACGCTCGCCGGCGGTCGCGAAGCACTCGTACGCCTGGTGGTCATCGCCGTAGCGGTGGCGCTGGGCGTCGGCATGCTGCTGACCGCGCTGGCCGGTGCCGGGGGAGTCACCACACAGAACGACCGGTACGGATGGGCGAACTCGGCTTTTGCGCCCGGAGCGGAGGACGGACCGGATCCACTGTGGTGGCAGACCCGCATCGACGGCTTCGACCGCCGTACCGTCGGACGGGTTGATCTTGCCGCGACCGGTGCGGCCTCGCCGGTGCCGCCCGGCCTGCCCCGGCTGCCCGCCGCAGGCGAATACTTCGCCTCACCGGAGCTGGCGCAGCTGCTCGCCACCACACCGGCCGCGCAGCTCGGGGACCGGTTCCCGGGCCGCCTCGCCGGCACGATCGGCCCGGAAGCCCTGCCCGCGCCCGACTCCCTGGTCGCCGTCGTCGGGTACGCCCCGGAGGTGCTGTCCCAACGCCCCGGCGTCTCGCGCGTCGGCAAGATCCAGACAGTCGCACCGACGTCCTGCCCTCAGGGCTGCTGGAGCGGCATCCCGGCGGCCGGGCTGCAGCTGATCCTGGCCGTGGTGGCCGCGGCGCTGATCTTCCCGCTGCTGATCCTCATCGGCTCGGCCACCCGGCTGGCCGCCACCCGGCGTGAACAGCGCTTCGCGGCGATGCGCCTGGTCGGTGCCACACCCCGGCAGGTGTCCGTGGTGTCCGCCGTCGAGTCGACCGTGTCGGCGTTCGCGGGTACGGCCCTGGGGTTTGCCCTGTTCTTCCTGTTCAGGGACACGCTGGCGGCGATCCCGTTCACCGGGTCGCCGATGTTCCCGTCCGATCTGGCGCTCGGACCGGTCACGGTGATCGGCGTGGCGCTCGGGGTGCCGGTCGCGGCGGCACTGGTCGCCCGGTTCGCGCTGCGCCAGGTGCAGATCTCACCGCTCGGCGTCACCCGGCGGGTCACGCCGAAACCGCCGCGCGTCTGGCGGGTGATCCCGCTCCTGCTCGGGCTCGGCGAGCTCGCGTACTTCATCGGGCGCAGGCCGGACACCACCAGCGGGCAGCTGCTCGCGTTCCTGCCGGGGATCCTGGTCATCATGCTCGGCCTGATCATCGCCGGGCCGTGGCTGACGATGGCCGGTGCCCGGCTGGTCGCCCGCCGCGCGAGCCGGCCCGCCTCGCTCATCGCCGCGCGGCGGCTCGCCGACAACCCGCGGGCCGGTTTCCGGACGGTCAGCGGGCTGGTGCTCGCCCTCTTCGTCACCACCGTGGCGGTCGGCGTGATGGGCAGCATCGCCGCCGAGCAGAACGTCTCCCGGGAGGACCCCAGCGCCGCCGGTCTCTTCACCCTCTTCCGGGACGAGGACCGCGCACCGACCGGAGATCCGGTCCCGGCCGCGCTGACCTCGCTTCCGGGCGTACGGGGAGTGGCGGTGACCAGAGTCCCGCCGGAGAGTGTGCCGGTGCCGCACGTCGAGATCGGTGAGCTGGGCTGGCCCTACGCGCTGGTGTCCTGCGCCGACGTCGCCCGGATCCCCGACGCGAGGCAATGCGCACCCGGCGCCGAGGTCGCCTGGACCTGGCCCGGGCTGGACGGCCCGCCCGGCTGGCAGGGGACCTGGCCCCGCGCGGACGTGGATGCCGCGGCGCTGACCGGCTTCAAGGTGATGGCCATCCTCACGGTCACCGACGGCTCGACACCCGCGCTCGAAGAAGCCCGGACCGTCCTCCAGAACGCCCACCCGATGCTCTACTCGCCCTACTCCGGGGTCGAGTTCCAGGCGGACTCGGCGCGGGTCTTCAACGGCTGGAAGCAACTGGCCAACGTGGTCATCCTGACCAGCCTGGCCATCGCAGGCTGCAGCCTGGCGGTGAGCATCGCCGGTGGGCTCAGCGACCGGCGCCGGCCGTTCAGCCTGCTGCGGCTCACGGGTGTGTCCCTCGGCACGTTGCGCCGCGTCGTCGCGCTGGAGAGCGTCACTCCGTTGCTGGTCGCAGCCGTGGTGGCGCTGGGATCCGGTCTGCTCGCCGCGCAGCTCTTCCTGACCGCTCAGATGGATTCGACGCTGTCCCCGCCCTCGGTCTCGTTCTATGTCATCGTGGTCGCCGGGCTCGCGACGTCGCTCGCCGTGATCGCCTCCACCATGCCGCTGCTGCGGCGCATCACCGGGCCGGAGGCGGCCCGCAACGAATGAGGATGCCGTGACCGACGACCGGATCGGACCACCCCTGCTCGGCGGGGAGCGCGAGACCGTCCGCGCGTTCCTTGACTACCACCGGGCGACGCTGGAGATGAAGTGCGCGGGACTGTCCGACGACGAGCTGCGGCAGCGGTCGATGCCGCCGTCGACCCTGACGCTGATGGGTCTCCTGCGGCACCTGGCGGAGGTGGAACGCACCTGGTTCCGCCGGGTCATCAACGCCGAGGACATCCCGCTGATCTGGTCGGACTCCGGTGACTTCCAGGCCGCGTACGACCCGGCGGGCTCCACGGGTGCGGAGGCGTTCACGGTCTGGCGCGAGGAGGTCGAGCACTCGCGCCGCATCGAGCGGGAGGCCGAGTCGCTCGACGTGACGGGATACCAGGCGCGGTGGGAGGAGAAGGTCTCACTGCGCCTGGTGATGCTCCACATGATCCACGAGTACGCCCGGCACAACGGTCACGCCGACTTCCTCCGCGAGGGTGTCGACGGGACGGTCGGAGCCTGACTACTTCTGGAAGGCGGCCAGGGCCAGATCGACGACGCCGTCCGCGTATTCGTCGGTGAGAGGTCCGGTGCGGAGCATCCAGCGGTGGTAGGGCGGGCCGATCAGCAGCTCCACCGCCTGATCCAGGTTGATCTCGGGTCGTAGGGGCCCGGTGCGCAGCCGGTCCTTGATCGCCTCCATCTGGGGGCGCAGCACCCGGTCGCGGACCTGTTCGGCGAGCTCGTCGTTGCTGAGGGTCTCGATGGTCAGCGCCCGGGTCGTCGCGGAGAGACGGGGATCGGCCAGCTCCGCGACCGTGGCCCGGACGACGGCGACCAGATCGGCCCGGAGGTCCCCGCTGTCCGGCAACGGCTCGACGTTGTCGCCCGTCTCCATCAGCGCGTCGAGGATGATCGCGCCCTTGCCCCGCCACCAGCGGTAGATCGTCTGCTTGCCGACCCCGGCCCGGGCCGCGATCGCCTCGATCGTCAGCTCGGCGTAACCGGCCTCGGCCAGCAACTCCCGGGCGGCGGTGAGGATCGCCACCCGCGAACGTTCGCTGCGGCGGGCCTGATCTGGCATGCCCCAGACCCTATCGCGTCTTGACGGACGACGAGACGAGACGTAGCGTCTCGTTCATGAGTCACGTCGCAATGGTGAGCATCCCGGAGCACGGCCATGTCAACCCGAGCCTCGAAGTGATCCGCGAGCTGGTCCGCCGCGGCCACCGCGTGACCTACGCCAACGACCCCTCGTTCGCCGCCGCCGTGCGTGACACCGGTGCGGAGCTCCGTCCGTATGCCTCCACCCTCCCGTCGGTGACCTGGACGGACGACCCGATCGACGGACTCACGATCTTCCTCGACGACGGCATCGCCATGCTGCCGCAGCTCCGGGCCGCCTACGAGCACGACCGGCCGGACCTCTTCCTGTACGACATCGCGGGCGCACCGGCCCGGCTCCTGGGCGAGCAGTGGGGCATCCCCGCGGTGCAGCTCTCCCCGGCGATCGTCGCGTGGGACGGCTACGAGCAGGAGACCGCCCCGATGGTCGAGGCGCTCCGCAGCGACCCGCGCGGCGCCGACTACTACGCGCGCTTCACGGCCTGGCTGACCGAGAACGGCTCGTCCACGACCGACAGCGTCGCGTTCATGGGCCGCCCCGCCCGGTGCCTGGCGCTGATCCCCAGAGCCATGCAACCCCAGGCGGACCGTGTCGACCCGAAGGTATACAGCTTCGTCGGCCCGATCCTCGGCGACCGCGGCACCTGGACCCGCCCCGCCGGGGCCTCGCAGGTGCTCCTCGTCTCGCTGGGCTCGGAGTTCACCGACCACCCGGACTTCTACCGGCGCTGCATCGAGGCCTACGGCGACCTGCCCGGCTGGCACACCGTGCTCCAGATCGGCAAACACGTCGACCCCGCGGTCCTCGGCGCGGTGCCGGCGAGCGTCGAGGTGCACCCGTGGGTCCCGCAGCTGGCGGTGCTCGAGCAGGCGGACGCGTTCCTCACCCACGCCGGCATGGGTGGCAGCTCCGAGGGCCTCTTCACCGGTACGCCCATGCTGGCCGCACCCCAGGCGGCGGACCAGTTCGACAACGCGGACCGCCTCGTCGAGTTGGGCGTGGCCCGGAAGGTCGACACCACGACCAGCACGGCGGCGGAGTTGAGGGCTGCGCTGCTCGCGCTCATGGCCGACGGTGCCGTGCTGCGCCGGTCGGCCTCGTTGCGGGCGGAGCTGCGGGCACAGGCTGGCGCCGCACACGCTGCGGATCTGATCGAGGCAGAGCTGCCCGCGAGCATCGGTTCGTCCTCCGCGGGGTGATGCGGCGCTTTCTCTTTGGCCGGGCGCACAGTTTTCTTCTCGGCTGGGCCGCACACGCTGCGGATCTGATCGAGGCGGAGCTGTCCGCGGGCGTCGGTTCTTCCACGGCAGGGCGGTTCCTTTTCGCCTGGGGCCTTGGTGATTCGGCGGTGTCGTTTCGGCTGGGGCTGCGGTGGCGTGGCGGCTTCTCTTTCGGCTGCGGTCGCCGTGATTGGTGGTGGGTCTTGGGTCTGAGGCCGCGGTGATGGTGGAGGGCTTCAGGGCAGGGGGCGCAGGGTGACTCGGCGGTGGGCCAGGTTGATAGCGGTGATTTCGACCCGGAGCAGGTCGCCGGTCTCGGCGGGGTGGTCCCGCACCAGGCCGGCGATGCCCTCGGCAACGCGCACGAAGACGCCGAACGGCGCGACGCGGATCACCTCGCCGGTCATCGTGGTGCCCAGGGCCGTCCGAGCGAAGGCGGCGAGCGGATCCGGTTCGAGCGCCTTCAGGGAGAACGTTGCGCGTTCACGGTCCAGGTCGACGTCCACGACCATCACGGTCAGCGCGTCCCCGGTGCGCGCGACCTGATCGGGGTGGGTGATGTCGTGCGACCAGGTGAGGTGGGCGGCGTTCACCAGACCGGTGATGCCACCGACATCGACCAGGAGACCGAAGTTGTGCACTGACGACACGACACCGCGGAGGACCTGCCCGGATTCCAGATCTGCGTACCGCACAGAACCATCCTGGTATGGGAACCTGAGACATGCGAACTGGGGTGACCTGGGTGCGGGTCGCAGGCGTGGCGGCGGCGCTGATCACAGGCTGCCTGCTTTCCGCTGCGGCCGTACACGTCAGTGGTTTTCCCGGGCCGCCGGCCGAATCCGACGCGGTGACCGCAGCCACCACGGCGATGGGCCGCCCGCCGATCGACACGCCCGGCCCGGTTGTGGTCTGCGACTACTGGTGCCCGGAATACGCCGGCGACAACGTCGTCGCCTACGACTCGCCGCCAGACCGTACGGACGTGGTCGCCGTGACCTACTCGCTGCCGCAGGGGCGGGCGGCCGAAACCGAGGTCGCGGCGCGGGTGCGGCTGGAGGACGCAGGCTGGCAGTCCCGATCGGACGGGACCCTCACCCGCGACAACCTCGTGCTGGGCCTGCAGATCACCGACACACCGAGCGGTGTGCAGGCAACCGTCGTCGCCTCGAAAGCCGTTTCTCCGCTCGCGGTCACCCTGGCTGTGGCCGGCTTCCTGATCGGGGCTGCCCTCGGCTGGCTGGTCGCCGCCGGTGCGGCCCGCCGCTTCCGACGGCACGGCGACTCGGTGCGTGCGCCGGCCGGGACGCTCACAGTCGTCGTCATCGCAGTGACGTTCGGATATGCGACCACGGCTGTGCTGTTGCTCTACAACGGCGGTGCCTGGCCCGACGCGCAGTTCGCGGAGTTCCTGCTGACGGTCTTCCCCAGCATCTCGATCGCCGTGGTGACCGCCACGGTCGTGGTGCTCGCCCTGATCGCGCTGCCGCCGCGCCGGGAAGGGCTGCTTCGATTGGGTCCAACCGTCGGGCAGACTGGCAACCATGGTGCAGCCAGGTCCTGACCCGGACAACTACCCGCCGATCGACCCCACCGAGCCGATCCCCGACGACCCGGGCGAACTCTCCCCGGACACCCCCGAAACGCTGCCGCCGCCCCCGGTCGAACCCATGCCGGGCCCCGACGACCCCGGCAACGTCCCCGAACCCGCGTAGGCAGATTCGACCGGCGCGTTCGCGCGCAAAACGGCCGACCGGAGAGATCCGGTCGGCCGTAGTTCGTTGTGCAGTATCAGCCGGCGTCGTGGACGGTGGCGACGGCGGCGGGAGTCAGCCGATCAGGGAGCGGATGATCACAATGGCCAGGAACACCACGATGAACGACAGATCAATCGCCATGCCACCCAGCCGCAACGGCGGCAACACCCGGCGAACCGGCGCCAGCACCGGCTCCGTGACTGCGTGCGCACCGGCCAGCAGCCGCGACCGAACAGACCCGTAAGCGGTAGGTCCGGCCAGCGCCACGGTCCAGTCGAGCACCGCGCGGGCGATCAACAGCACCTGCATCAGCAGCAACACCAGGCTCACAATGGCGAGCACCAGACCCATGAAGACCTCCAGAGTCGAACGGGGGCACCCCCCACTATGCGCCCGTTTGATGTGAATCGGCTGAGCGCCGGTTGCAAGCCAGTTGACCACGTTCGAGCCACGGCTTCCCCGGAGTCATCCGAGGCGGTGGAAGCGGGCTGGGAGCCAGGCGGTGGATGCGGGCTGGGAGCCAGGCGGTAGAGCGGGCTGGGACGTCGGCGGCAGCGCCGCCGTGGGTTCAGCCAGCGTTCGAGCGGCTGGGCTTTGGAAGATCTGGCTCTGGCCCGCGGCCACCTTGAGGCACTCGGCGACGATCGCGGGCCGCGAAGCGCTACCAAGACCGTCCGGCTGCCGGTTGGTAAGTGCTTACTAACCCGGGCTGAGACTCCTGTCCGATTCGAGAGACCGGGATGCGTTCCGTTGGCGCGATGGCGTGGCCGCGGCGTTTGATGGGCGGCTGGCTGCGCGGTTGGTAAGTGTTTACTAACCCGGGCTGGGACTCCTGTCTGACGTTCGAGTGACCGAGGGGTGCGTGCCGTTGGCGCGATGGCGGCGCGGCGGCGTTTGATGGGCGGCTGGCTGCGCGGTTGGTAAATGTTTACTAACCCGGGCTGGGACTCGTGTCCGACATTCGAAGGACCGGGCGGCGCGTGCCGCTGGCGATGCGTTTGACGGGCGGCCGGCCGCGCGGTTGGTAAGTGCTTACTCACCTGGGTTCTCTGAGCACTGGTTAGTGAGTGCTTACTGCAGTGGGAGGAAGTGGTCGATTCAGGTCGCTTGGGCGGTGGTGGACGGGAGCGCCTGGGGTGGGTGGGGTCGGTAGGCTCCGGGGATGTTCGCGATCGATCTTGGTGGTGGGGCGGAGTTGCGGCCGCTCGAGCCGTGGCAGGCGACAGAATTCCTTGCTCATATGGATCGGGCGCGGGAAACCGTTGATCCGTGGATTCCTTGGGCGGGTGTGAGCACCGACCTGACCACCGCGACGGCCACCCTGCAGCGGTATGCCGACAAGCAGGCTCACGACACCGGGCGGCTTTTGGGGATCTGGCTCGACGGGACGTTGGTCGGCGGGACGATGTTTGTCGATTTCGACACGCGGTTCGGCACCTGTGAGGTCGGGTGCTGGCTCGAGCCGGCCGGTACCGGGCGGGGGCTGATCACCAAGGCGGTGGCGTTGCTGATCGACTGGGCGATTGTGCAGCGGGGGATTTATCGCGTGCAGTGGCATTGCCGGCCTGACAACACGGCGAGTTCCAACGTTGCTCGACGGTTGGGGATGAGCGTCGACGGGGTGCTGCGGGGCGACTTCATCCACAAGGGTGTTCGTTACGACACCGAGGTCTGGTCGCTCATCGCTCCGGACTGGACCCCGTTGTCCTGACCCGGTCACGGCTTGCGCATGCCGCCGCGGCGACCCGCCGGGCCGGCAGTGACTGGCGAGCCCGCACTGATCGCTGGGCCCGCACTGATCGCTGGGCCCGCACTGATCGCTGGGTTGGTAGTGACCTGCGGGGCCGGTACCCGGTGTTGCGGCCGGCGGCGGATGATCCATTCGGCTACGGCGAGGTTGAGGGTCCAGGCCGTGCCCATGAGTACCGCGCGGGTGACGACGTCGGTGTCGCCGAAGGCTGCGATCCAGGGAGCGATGATCACTGCCTGGGTGCCTGCGCCCTGGGCGATCGCGTAGCCGCGCATCATCCAGGCGCGGTGCCGGACGATGTTGCGTCGGCGGATCGCCAGGAAGCTGATGACGATCGCCGCTGCCATGAGTGTGCCGAAGAGGATCCGCTCGGTGCCGAGTAGTCCGAACCGGGCGCCGTCGTGGTGGGGCAGCGGGTAGAACAGGGTCATCCAGATGCCGGACAGTGCCGCGGCGAAACCACCGGCGGCGGCGAGTCTTCCCGCGATTCGGTGCCGGCCTGGGCGCCGCTGCCGGAAGCCGCGGTGGAACTGGAAGGCTCCGAGAACGCAGAACAGGGTGGCGCCGATGATGTGAACGACTACGGGCGCGGGATCCAGGGCCATGTAGGACTTGTCCGGCGTGACCTCCCCGGCGCCGGACAGGGTGGCGATGCGGAGAGCGCCGGCCAGTACGGGCACCGCGGTGAGCAGGAGCAGGCCGGCCACCACGAGCCGGGCGTTCCGGGTGTTCCGCGCGGAGGTTGTTGTCATGCCCCCGATCGTCCCGGCCACCACCGCCGGCCTCATCGGAAGTTGGGCTGCGGTCGTCTCGTACCCTGGTCGGGCCCGCAAGCCGTACTTTTGGCGGGATCAGCGGCGGACGCGGTAGGTCTCGTAAGCCCACACGGCGATCTCGACGCGGTTCCGTGCGCCGATCTTGGTCATCAGGCTGGTGATGTGGGTCTTCACCGTGCTGAGCGTGATGAACAGCTCCGCGGCGATCTCGCTGTTGGTGCGACCGCTCGCCACCGCGGTCAGGACCTGTTCCTCGCGGTGCGTCAAGGCATCAACAGGCTGCGCCGGTGCCGCCGGACCACTCGCCGCGAAGGTCTTCAGCAACCGTGCGGTGACACTCGGCTCGATCAGCGCGTCGCCGTTCGCCGCGGCGTGCATGGCCTGCGCCAGCATCGCCGTGCCGGCGTCCTTGAGGAGGAAACCGCGGGCGCCGGCGCGCAGTGCGGCGTACACGTGCTCGTCGAGGTCGAAGGTGGTGATGACGACCACCGCGAGAGGATCCGGGACCTCGGGGCCCGCCAAGGCGCGGGTGGCCTCGATGCCGTCGAGGCCGGGCATCCTGATGTCGAAGAGGCACACGTCCGGGCGCAGCTGCCGGGCCAGTTCGACGGCTCGGTGACCGTTTGCGGCCTCGCCGACAACCTGGATGTCCGGCTGAGAGTTGAGGATCATCGTGAGCCCGGTCCGGACGATTTCCTGATCATCGGCGACGACCACGCGGATGCTCACGGGGTGACTCCGGCGCGGGGGAGGACGGCGATCACGGTCCAGCCGCGGCCCGGTGCGGGACCGGCGTCGAAAGTGCCGCCGAGCAGGCCCGCGCGTTCACTCATACCGATCAGGCCGTAGCCGCCGGTCGTTTTGCCGGGCGGGGGTTCGCCGTCGTCGCTGACCTGGAGGCGTACCGAGGTGGGTCCTGCGGAAACGCGGACCTCGATGCGTGTCGCGTGGCGGGCGTGACGCCGGGCGTTGGTGACCGATTCCTGGGCGAGTCGGAAGATCGCGGAGTCGATCGACGGCGCGATGTGACCGAGATCGCCGGCGATTCCGACCTCGATGGCCGGGCCGGAGCGAGGCTTGCCTGCGAGCCTTTCCAGGTCGGTGATGGAGGGGCCCGGCGCGAGATCCGCGGGCTCGTCCAGGCGCAGGATCCGGACCATGCCGCGCATCTCGGCGAGTGCCCGGGACGCCTCGGCTTCGATCACCCGCAGCGCGTCGGTGGCTGCCTCCGGGTTCGACGGTGCGGTCGCGAGGCCGGCCTGGGCGCGGATGGCCATCGCGGAGACGTGGTGAGCGACGGTGTCGTGCAGGTCGCGGGCCAGGCGTTCGCGTTCGAGCAGCTTGACCTGCTGAAGCTCGCGCAGCCGGGCACCGGCCCGGAAACGCAGCGCGACGCCGAGGGCGACCGCCGACGACATCACCGCAAAACCGGCCACCACGTCACCGGCGCTCAGCTGCCCGAAGGCGGCGTTCAGCAGAATCTTCGCCAGCACGACGGCCATGCCGACAACCGCTGCCCGCCCGGAACCCCAGCGGATCAGGGCATAGGGCAGGATCAAGACGAAGGCCACTGTGTACGACCTGAGCACCGCACCGTGCAGCACCAGCGGCGCCACCCCGGTGACAGCAAAGGCCAGCGTGATCATCAGCAGTGGACGGGTGCGCCGCCAGAGCAGGGTCGGCACGGTGGCCACGACGATCACGACGGAAAGCACCCGCCAGGGCAGATCGGGCCGGACCGCACCTTCGAGCACCGCAAGGGGAACGAGCACGGCGACCAGCGCCCAGTCCCGCCAAACGCGGGCGGGGGGATGCGGCGCGGGGGGCTCGTGCCAGACGGAACGCAGAAAAGTGCGCACCTGCTGATCGTAGGAGAGTGCGGGCGTAGCCAGATCGTCCCAAAGTACGAGGCGAAATGTCTGTGCCCGTCGTGGCGGCAGCGTTTACCGACCAGGGGTGGGCGGCCTGATGATGGTGACGCCAGGCGGAACCGGGCCGTCCATCGCAGCCATCGCCGCCGGTGCATCCTCCAGCGTGATCTCGCCCGTGATCAGATCCGAGGGGCGGAGTTTGCCGGCTGCGATCAGCGGCAGCAGGTCGGCGTAGGCGTGCGCCTGCATCCCGTGGCTGCCCAGCAACTCCAGCTCGTGGGCAACCACCAGCTCCATCGGCACAGTCGGACGCCCGGAGACCGCTGGGAGCAGGCCGACCTGTACGTGCCGCCCCCGACGGCGGAGGCTTTCCACCGATGCCGTCAGTGTTGACTGGCTGCCCAGGGCGTCGATCGACAAGTGCGGGCCGCCCGAGGTTGCTGTGCGGATTGCGGCCACTGACGGCGCGAGCAAGGTTGTCGTGGCGCCGGATCGGGCGGCCAGGGCCAGTGCGGAATCTGAGACGTCGATCGCCACCACCTGGGCGCCGGCTGCGGCGGCGATCATGACGGCTGACAGCCCCACGCCGCCGCAACCATGCACGGCGACCCACTCGCCCGCGCGGACGCGGCCTTGGGCCACCACTGCGCGGAATGACGTGGCGAAGCGGCAGCCGAGGATGGCCGCAGTGGCAAAGTCCAGGTCGTCGGGTACGCGGACCAGGTTGGTCATGGCGTGAGGGACCGTCACGTACTCGGCGAACGAGCCCCAGTGCGTAAAACCGGGCTGGAGTTGGCGGTGGCAGACCTGCTGGTCTCCCGCCTGGCAGGCCGGGCAGGTGCCGCAGGCGAGGATGAACGGCGCGGTGACGCGGTCGCCGACCTGCCAGTCCGAGACGCCTGCGCCGACCCCGGCGATCACTCCGGCGAATTCGTGGCCCGGCACGTGGGGCAGCTGGATGTCCGGGTCGTGGCCGCGCCAGCCGTGCCAGTCGCTGCGGCAGAGGCCGGTGGCGTGGACGGCTACGACCACGCCGCCGGGTGGGGGTTCGGGGTCGGGGACTGTGCGGACCTCGGGGAGGTCACCGAACCGGTCGTAGATCACCGCGCGCATCAGGTGATGGTGCCAGGCGGCCGTACGAGGTGAGTGTGCGCACCGCCTCGACCGTGACGTGACCGCGCCATTCGAGGCGGGAGGCGGCGCTGGGCGGGTCCCAGGTGATCGTCCAGCCGCCGTCGGGCTCCTGGGAGCGTTCGAGGTGGTCGAGGTGGCCGTTGATGACGTCGTCGAACAGGGGGCGCCAGCGGGAGTCCGCGGTCGGGGCGATGATCAGGGGTGACAGACCGTAGCCTTCGGCGGCCGGGTCGAGGTGGAACATGTCCATGGCGGTGAGGTGGTCGACGACTGCGGGGGCGTGTTTGTCGGCGCGTTCGCGGTCGTCGACGTGTTCGAGGAAGACCAGGATTTCCGAGACCGCGTGGATCTCGTCGGGCAGCGGGGCGGATTCGAGGATCTGCCAGCAGTATGCGGTTGCGGCGTCACGCCACGGGTGGTCGAAGCCGATGCGGTGCAGCAGGCCGGCCAGTCCCGCGGTCGGGTTGGGGCCGGGCACGTACGTCCAGCCGGACCAGTGCTCGGCGCGGGGGTAGTCCTCGATGACCGGCGCGGCCAGCGACACCGCGCCGTCGTCGTTCGTCACGGTCTGTAAGAAGTCACAGGCCTGGCGTACCAAAGAAGGCTCGTCGGCGCCGGCCGCCGCGTACGTGCGCAGGGCCGTCTCGACGTCGATCGGGAGGCTCGCCGGGCACCGCTTGTCGGGCTCGAGTCCGTGTCCGAAGCCGCCGTCCTCGTTCTGGAATCCGCGCAGCGCGGCGACCACGCCGGAGGCCGGTGCGCCGAGGAACAGCGTGGCGAAGAGGCGCTGCTCCAGCACGCGCGCCTCGGACTGCACGAACCGCGCGGCGGCGGCGAAGGAATCCGTCATGGCATCAGGCTAGGGGCGATCTCCGGCCGCGTCTTGAACGAATCGGACGCGTCGCTCAGTGGTACTTGAGCTCACCGGCGCGCACGGGGACGGCCAGGCGGTTCTCCGGCGGTGCGAGGGGGCAGAGCCACTGGTCGTCGTACGCGCAGCTCGGGTTGTAGAGGTAGTTGAAGTCCAGGCGGACGCGGGTGGGTGACAGCATCTCCACGCCGCGACCATGGGTGCCCTTGACGGTGTCCGTCAGGTAGCGCCCGCCGCCGTAGGACTCCGGGCCGCAGGTCGTGTCGCGGACCGGCAGGAACAGACCTCCCCCGTACGCGGCCAGCCACCACAGCGACAGCTCGCCCCACGGGGTGTCGAGGATGCCGGCGCGGGTGTACCGGACCACGCCGTCGGGACCGTCCGTGTTGATCTCGATCTCGCCGGGCGCGTCGCGGAGGTCGACGTCGGCGATGAACTCGTCGGTGGGCGGGAAGTAGTTGATGCCCTCGAAGGCGGTGCCGCGGGGGATGGGGGACTGCGGGTGGTTCGCGAAGAGCTTGTCGCGCTGGGCGCGGAAGTCGGCGAGGTCGGTCGCGGTCAGGTAGATGCGGGCCACCGCAGCGCGGTAGTCGGCGAGTTCGAGTGCCTGCACACCGACCACCGTAGCCCGGAAGCCTTGAGTGGATCTTGCTGTTCGTCATACGCTCGTAACGTCGGGGCATTGAAACGTTTAAATGCTTTGATTGCTCGAGCCGGCACCTCCCCCCACCGAGGAGAACCGCATGGCCAAGTCCGTACCCCTCCCTGCCCGAAAACACGTCGCCCTGGCGGCCGCGGTTGTCACCGCGCTCGCCACGATCAGCCACCCGGCGAGCGCCGCTCCCGCGCCGCCGGCCCCGAAAGCCCTGGTCACCGCGCCGGTCAGCGTCACCGGAGCACATTGGATCTGGTACCCCGAAGGTGATCCGCTGCAGAGTGCCCCGGCCGCCACCCGCTATCTGCGCCGCACTTTCACCGCACCGGCCGGCCCGTACACCGATGCGCAGCTGGTCGTCACGGGTGACGACACGGTCGACGTCTGGCTCAACGGGACCTATCTGGCCGGTTCGCCCCGTGCCACGGACTCCTGGAAGAGGGCCCGGTACGTCGATCTGGCCTCCGCATTGAAATCGGGAACAAACACCCTGCAAGTGGCAGCGCGCAACACCAGCACCGGACCGGCCGGCGTCCTCGGCCGCCTCCGGGTCGCCACCGCCGCGAGCACCGTCGACCTCGTCACCGACGGATCGTGGCAGGCCGCAAATTCCGTCCCCGAGAGCTGGGTGGCCGCGAAGGACCTCGGCGCGTACGGCGCGGGGCCGTGGCGGCAGGACGTCGCCGGGCCCGACAACGCCGCCGGTTCACCGGTGACGCTCGCGGGTCTGACCACCGAACGCCGGGCCGACCCGGTCGGGATCGACGCGCGCAAGCCGCGCTTCGGCTGGCGGCTCGTCTCCGCCGACAAGGGGCAGATCCAGGGCCGGTACCAGGTCACCGTGGGCACCACCGCCGGCGGTTCGGACGTGTGGGACAGCGGCCAGATCGCCTCCGGGCAGAGCATCGACGTCGCGTACGCCGGACCCGCCCTGGCCAGCAACCGCACCTACCACTGGCGGGTCCGCGTCTGGGACGCCCAGGGACGGCCCAGTCCGTGGAGCCCGTCCGCCCGCTTCGACACCGGATACTTCGACCCGGGCGCCGAGTGGCAGGCCGCGTTCATCGGCGCACCCGGTGGCGCGAACCTCACCGGCGCCGAGTGGATCTGGTACCCCGAGGGTGATCCGGCCGGCGGCGCACCGGCCGCCGACCGCTTCTTCCGGCGTACGTTCGACCTGGCGAGCACCGGTAAGGCGACGCTGGTCGTGACCGGCGACGACACCGCCGACGTGTGGGTCAACGGCGCGAAGGTGAGCTCCTCGCGGCGCGTCGCCGATGCCTGGAAGCGGGCCACCACAGTGGACGTGACCGCGCAGGTGCGTACCGGCTCGAACACCATCGCGATCGCGGCCACGAACACGACCGCGAGCCCGGCGAGCATCGTCGCCAAGCTGACCGTCGGCGGAACCACCGTGTCCACCGGCAACGCGTGGAAGGCGTCGCAGTCCGGGCCGTCCGGGTGGGAACAGCCCGGCTTCAACGACAGCGCCTGGCCGGCCGCGCAGGTGACCGCCGCGTACGGCGCCGGCCCGTGGGGTGCGCAGGTCACGGTGCCCAATCCCACGCCGTACCTGAGCAAGGGTTTTGCGGTCGGGAAGCCTGTCGCCCGCGCCCGGCTCTTCGCGACGGCGCTCGGCCTGCACGACACCTACCTCAACGGCGCGAAGGTCGGCGCCGAACGGCTCGGCCCGGGCTGGACCGACTACAACAAGCGCCTGCAATACCGCGGATACGACGTCACGGCGAGCATCAAGCAGGGCAACAACACGCTCGGCGCGCTGGTCGGCAACGGCTGGTACTCCGGCAACATCGGCTTTGCCGGAAGCCAGCGCTACGGGACTTCTCCGTGGTACTCGGCGCAGCTGGCGATCGAGTACACCGACGGGACGCGGGCTGACATCCGTACCGATGGCTCGTGGTCCGCGGCACCCAGCGTGATCGTCGCTGACGACCTGTATCACGGCGAGGACCAGGACGCGCGGATCTCGTCGGCGGCCGGGACGGCCGTGACGGTCCGCAGCGGCGCCAAGCCGCCGCTGGTCGCCCAGGTCGACCCGGGGGTGACCGTGCAGCAGGAGCTGCGGCCGAAGTCGATCACGCAGCCGAAACCGGGTGTGTGGATCGCCGACCTCGGTCAGAACTTCGCCGGCTGGAACCGCCTGCGGGCGACCGGTCCGGCCGGTACGCGGATCACGATGCGGCACGGCGAGATCCTGAACGCCGACGGCACGCTCTACACGGCCAACCTGCGTGCCGCCCAGGCCACCGACACGTTCACGCTGGCCGGCACGGGTGCCGCGGAGGTTTTCGAGCCGCACTTCACCGTGCACGGCTACCGCTACGTCGAGCTGACCGGATTCCCCGGGACGCCGACCGCGGACAGCCTCACCGGGCTCGCGGCGTGGACCGACGGCGCCGAGACCGGCACCTTCACCACCAGCGACCCGCTCGTCAACCAGTTGCAGCACAACATCCTCTGGGGTGCGCGTTCCAACATGCTGTCGATCCCGACCGACTGCCCGCAGCGTGACGAACGGCTCGGCTGGACCGGTGACATCGCGTCCTTCGGGGCGACGTCGACCTACAACTTCGACACGCACGGGCTGCTCGACAAGTTCGCTGACGACCTGGTCGACGCCCAGCGGGCCGACGGCGCGTTCACGGACGTCGCACCGGCCGTCATCGACGGTGCGGGCAAGGCCGGCTGGGCCGACGCGGGTGTCATCGTGCCCTACACGATCTGGCAGCGCTACGGCGATCTGTCCGTCGCGGACCAGCACTTCGCGGCCATGGCCCGCTACGTCGACTACCTCCGGTCGACCTCAGGCGCGGACCTGATCCGCGACCACGAGACGTTCGGGGACTGGCTCAACGTCGACGACAACACCCCCAACGACGTCACCAGCACGGCGTTCTTCGGCTGGTCGGCCCGCCTGCTCTCCCGGATGGCCGCGGCCACCGGGCGTACGGCGGAGGCGAACTCCTACGGCACCCTCGCCGACCAGATCGGCGCGGCGTTCACCAACCGCTTCGTCGCGGCCGACGGGACCGTGGGCAACAACAGCCAGACCGGGTACGTGCTCGCGCTCGGGTTCGGGCTGGTGCCGTCGGGCCGTACGCAGGCGGTGGCGGACAAGCTCGCCGCCAAGGTGGCCGCACGCAACGGTCACCTGTCGGTCGGCTTCATGGGCGTGGAAAATCTGCTGCCCGTGCTCGCCGAGTACGGGCACGCGGCCACGGCGTACCAGATCCTCCAGCAGCCGGACTATCCCGGCTGGGGTTACATGAACTCGCGCGGCGCGACCACGATCTGGGAGCGCTGGGACGGGATCCGCACCGACGGGAGCCTCCAGGACGTGGGCATGAACTCCTTCAACCACTACGGCCTCGGCTCGGTCGGCGACTGGCTCTACCGCACGGTCGGCGGCGTCGGCCCGGCCGCACCCGGATACAAGCAGGTGCTGATCGCCCCCAAACCCGGCGGCACACTCACCTCCGCGACCGCCTCGCTCCTCACCGGGTACGGGCAGACGCGCTCGGAGTGGACCCGCAGCGGCTCCACGCTGACGCTGAAGGTGGTCGTCCCGCCTAACGCCACAGCAACGGTCAAGGTCCCGGCGTCTTCCGCGGCGGCCGTCACAGCTCCGGCTGAGGCTGTCGCCCAGGGATACGCGGGCGGCACGGCGTCCTACACGCTGCCCTCGGGCAGCTACACCTTCACCGCCAACTGAGGTAGGTGGCCGGCCGGGTGTGATCGACACCCGGCCGGCCGTGTGTGCGAAACTCCGGGCTGTTCGCATTTACTGCGACCGATCACGGGGGAATCGTCTTGCCTTTTAAATCAACCATGTCCACTGTGGTTTCTACCGTCCTGGCCACGGCGGGCGCGGTGTTCCTTGTGCCGCCGACGGCAGCCTTCGCCGACGCGCGCGGCGAGGCCGAGACCGGCCGGATCACACCGGCGGCCAACGGCGCATTCCCGGCCGACGTCACGGCCGGCGGCGGCCACGCCGCCGAGATCTGGGACCGCGCAAGCCTCGAGGTGCCCGTCACGACCACCGCCCCGGCGACGGCGGTCCGGGTCCGCGTCCGGCAGGAACTGTGCGGCGCCGAACCCCCGTGGATCCGTGTCCACGTGGACGGCGTTTTTGTGCAGACCGCCACGGTCGAGCCGACCAACTGGACGACCATCCCGTTCCGCGGCACCTGGGCCGCCGGCCCCCATACCGTGCGCATCGACTTCACCAACCCGTACTACAACGCCGCCACGTGCGGTGCGCGCGAACTGTTCGTCGACCACGTCAGCTTCGCGTCGGCGGTGCCCGGCCGCACGTACTACGTCGACGCTGCAGACGGTGACGACACCAACGCCGGCACGTCGGCCGACGCCGCGTGGCAGACCATCGGCCGGGTCAACGACGCCACGCTGGCACCCGGCGACTCGGTGCTGTTCAAGAGCGGGCAGACCTTCACCGGCGAGACGCTCACCGCGGGACAACCCGGCAACACCACCGCACGGGTGACCTACGGCGCCTACGGCACGGACACCGACCCGATCTTCGACGGCGAAGGTCAGCGCTACCCGGTGGTTGTCAACGCCCCGTTCGTGACCGTGCAGGACATCCAGGTCCGCAACGCCGGCGACGAATACAAGATCGGCATGCGCGTGTTCGGCGCGGATGCCCTGGTCCAGCGGATCACCGCCAGTGGCAACGCGATCGGCGTACAGGCCGAGGACGGCGCCGACCGGCTGCACCTGACCGCCAGCCGCCTGGTCGACAACAAGACCGTCATCAACCCGGACGGCCTGGGCAAGGCGCAAGGATCCACCGACGACTACGGCGCCAGCGGCGTGGTCGTCCTGAAAGCCCACGGCGTCGAGATCGACGAGAACACCATGAGCGGCAACATCGGCCCCTCCGCCGACTTCGACGAGGACGGCTCAGCCGTGGAAATCTACGGCGCGGTGGGCACCGTGGTGCACCACAACCGGTCGATCGACAACCAGACGTTCTCCGAGATCGGCCACGCGGAAACCCGCAACACGACCTTCCACAACAACCTGATCGCCGCGAACGCCGGGATCGACGAAGCAATCGGCTTCAACGCCCAGGGCAACGGCAAGTTCGGCCCGGTGCTGAACACGCGGATGTTCAACAACACCGTTGTACTGCTCGGCGCTGATTCCAAGGGTGTTGTCGTCGGGACCGGTGCTACCGCGTTCCTGCACAACAACATCGTGCAGGCGGACTATGCGGGCTGGAGCGGCGACCAGAAGATCGACGAAGGCCACAACGTCTACCGGCCCGGTGCCTGGGGAAACGACATCTGGTCGGACGCCAACACCGGCCAGGGGATCGCGCCGACGTCGGTGACAGCGGACCCGCTGTTTGTCGGCTCGGGTGATTATCACCTGCGGGCGGGCTCGCCGGCGAAGGACCGCGGGGTGTCGGCTTACGGCAGCACTTGGGACCTGGACCACGTCGCGCGCACTGCTGGGACGGGGACTGACGCTGGGGCTTACGAGCTGCCGGCTGCCTGACGTCACCTGGCCGGTCGCGGGGTGCTCGCTCCGCGGCCGGCCGGCGTGGGCAGCGAGTGAGCTGGACGCCTTCCCCGGTTAGCTGGACGCCTTCCCCGGTTAGTAAGTGTTTACCAACCGGGGTGGGCTGCTGGATTTCGGTGCCGGTGGCGGCGCGTGTTCGCCCGGGTGGGTGGCCACGGACCTGCGTGAGCTGGCGCCTCAGCGGGCTGACGGTGTTCCGGGTTAGTGAGTGTTTACTAGCTGGAGCTGGAGCTGGAGCTGGAGCTGGAGCTGGAGCTGGAGCTGGAGCTGGAGCTGGAGCTGGAGCTGGAGCTGGAGCTGGAGCTGGGTTTCGGTGCCGGTGGGCCGGCGCGCATTTGCCGGGCGGGCGAGTGCGGCCTTGAGTGGGCTGGTGTCTCGGCTGAAGAGAGCTGGACGTTGCTTCCGGTTGGTGAGTGTTTACTAACCGGGATGAGCCCGGCTTCGGCGCTGGTGAGTCGGTGCGCATTCGCCGGGTGAACGGGCGCGGCCCTGAGTGCGTCGGTGCCTCAGTTGAGTGAGTCGACTTTGCTCTCGGTTGGTGAGTGTTTACTAACCGGGGGAGGGCGGGCCGGCTCGGGTTTGCCGAGCGAGCGAGGCCCGGCCCCCGATAAGCCGGCGTGGCGCTGCGTGAACCAGCGTGGAACTAGATGAGCCGGCGCGGCGCTGCCCGCGGCAGCGCCGCCACCGAGTTGGTGAGCGTTTACTAACCACCGGGTGCAGCAGCACGCCTCAGGCCGGATAGCTCGTCGCCTCGGTGGCCTTGAGGCTCGCCCAGACCGTCCGCCCCAGCTCCAGTCCAAGATGGACAGCTGCAGCCGGTGTCACGTCGGCAGCCACCAGAATCGGACCGGTCAGCTCGACCCGCAACGCATCCCCGTGCCGGGACAAATTCAACACCGTCGCCTGCCACGTGTTGCGCGGGCTGCCATCCGGCCGGACGCCGTAAAGTGCCACAGCCGAAGGCGGGAAAGCCACAAAAACGTCCCCTTCATGCGCAGCAGCAGTGGTCAGCATGAAGTCCCCACCGACCCGAACCTGAACGCCCGAAGCGTGACCCCGGTAGAGGTTGAGGCCGACGAGCCGGGCCACGTAATCCGTGCGGGGCCGTGACGTGATGGCCGCGGCGTCACCGGTCTGGACCACCCGCCCGTCCTCAAGAATAACCAGCCGGTCGGCGAGCATCATCGCGTCCAACGGGTCGTGAGTGACGAGCACGGTCGGACCGCGATGCCCGCTCAAGTGCCCCCGCAGCTGAGCACGCGTCTCGAGACGGGTGCGTGCGTCGAGCGCAGCGAGCGGTTCGTCCAGCAGCAGCAACTGCGGCGAAGTGGCCAGCGCCCGGGCCAGAGCCACCCGCTGGGCCTGACCACCCGAGAGCTGGCGGGGCTTCTTTCGAACATGCTCAGCGAGGCCGACCCGGTCGAGCAATTCGTCGGCGAGCGCGCGGGCGTCGGCCCGGGCGACACCACGGCAGCGCGGCCCGAACGCGACGTTCTCCAGCGCTGACAGGTGCGGGAAGAGCAAGTAGTCCTGGAACACCACACCGATGCGGCGGTGCTCGGGCGTGACGAACCTGCGGCCGGCGGGGTCGTCCAGTTGCTCACCGTCGAGGACGATGTGGCCGTCGTCCAGGGCGATGAGCCCGGCCAGGGCGCGCAAGGCAGTGGTCTTGCCGGCGCCGTTCGGGCCGAGAAGTGCCACGACTTCGCCGGCCTCCGCGGCCAGGGCGGCGTCCAGCGTGAAGCCCGGCCGGCGGACGACCAGGTGCGCGTCGAGGCTCATGTCGCGCCCAGCCAGCGGTCGCGGAGTCCGGCCAGGATGAGGACCGAGACCACGAGCAGGACGAGGCTCAGCACGATCGCCGCGTCCAGATCCTGTTCCAGCGCCAGATAGACGGCGAGGGGCATTGTCTGCGTACGCCCGGGGAAGTTGCCCGCGAACGTGATCGTCGCACCGAACTCGCCCAGCGCCCGGGCCCAGCAGAGCACCGCACCGGCGGCGACACCTGGGCCGATCAGTGGCAGCGTGACCCGGCGGAAGGCTGTCCATCGGCTCGCGCCGAGTGTTGCTGCGGCTTCCTCGAAGCGGGCGTCCGCGCCGCGCAGGGCACCCTCGACGCTGATCACCAGGAACGGCATCGCGACGAAGGCCTCGGCCACGATGACGCCGGTTGTGGTGAACGGCAGGCTGAAGCCGAAGGTCGTGTCGAGCCACTCGCCGACCAGTCCGCGCCGGCCGAAGACCAGCAGCAACGCTACGCCGCCGACCACCGGAGGCAGGACCAAGGGGACGGTGACCAGCGCACGGATCAGCTTGCGGCCCGGGAAGGTGACCCGGGCCAGGAGCCAAGCCAAAGGTACGCCCAGCAGCAGGCACACCACGGTGGCCACAGTCGCGGTGAACAACGACAACCGCAGTGCCGCCAGGACGCCGGGCTCGGTGAGGCGTTGCGGCAACGTCGACCACGGCGCTCGGATCAACAGCCCGGCCAGGGGCAGGACGAGGAACGCCAGCCCGGCGATCGCGGGGATCGCCAGGGCCAGCGGTGCTCGTGAGCGGGTCCGGCGGCTCAGGGCTTCTGGAACCCTGCGTCGGTGAGGACCTGCTGTGCCTCGGGGGTCTGCACGAACGCGACAAACGCGGCCGCGCCCGCCGGGTTGGGTGCGTCCTTGAGGGCCACGATCGGGTAGTCGTTGGTGGCCTCGGCGGACTCCGGGAACTCCACACCGTCGACATCGGCCGTGGCCGACCTGGCGTCGGTGCGGTAGACCAGTGCAGCGTCGACCTCGCCGAGTTTCAGCTTGGCCAGCGCCGCCTTGACGTCCTGATCCTGGGTGACCGGCGTGAGCTTCACGCCCGCGGCGTCCAACGCCTTTTTGGCGGCCGCGCCGCACGGCACCTGCTCGGCGCAGAGCGCGACTTTGATGCCGGAGCCGGCCAGCTTTCCGAGTGAGGTCAGCCCCTTCGGGTTGCCCTTGGGGACCGCGATCACCAGTTGGTTCCGAGCGAACGTCGCCGGGGTGCCCGTCGTGTCACCGGCGTCCGTCACCGTTGCCATCGTGGCCGGGCTGGCCGCGGCGAACACGTCGGCGGGCGCACCCGAGGTGATCTGCGTGGCGAGTCCGGAGCTGCCGCCGTACGAGACGGTGATGTCGAGGTTGGGGTTGATCTGCTCGAAGAGGGTCCCGATCCGGTCGAACGACTCGGTCAGTGAGGCAGCCGCGAGCACGGTGATCGGGCCGGCGGCCGAACTGCCGGCGGGGCCCGAGGCGGAGGAGCCGCCACCGGCCGGGGAGTCGTCGTTCAGGGCGCTGCCGCCGCAACCGGTCATGGAGAGGGCCGCAGCGAGAGCGACCGCGGCGAGGAGTCGTGCCTTCATCTGTCGTCCCCTTTTTCCACGACCACCGTCGTGGACTTGATCACGGCGACCGCGGTCGAGCCGACCTCCAGGCCGAGGTCGTCGACGGCCTCGCGGCTCATCAGCGACACCACCCGGAACGGTCCGGCCTGGATGTCGACCTGGGCCATCACCGCGTCGCGGGTGATCGCCGTGACGATGCCGCGCAGCCGGTTGCGGGCCGAGGAGCGGCTGGATCCCGAGCCGGGGTCGTCGGCCAGGGACCGGGCGAACGCGGCCAGGTCGGCGCCGCCGACACTGCGGTGGCCGTGGTCGTCACGATCGGCGGCGAGCCGGCCGGCGTCGATCCAGCGCCGCACGGTGTCGACGCTGACCCCGAGCAGGTCGGCTGCCTCGCCGATCCGGTAGGTCGTCACCTGACCAGACTAGGGCCGCAACTGCCAGGCCGTCGACCCGATCAGCCTTGCATGTGCGTCACAGGTTGCGCAGTTCGTCCTCGAGCAGACCGGTGAGGCGGACGTGTCGCTCGCCGCCGGCCGGTATCCCGCGGCTCGGTCCCTCGGCCAGCATCAACGTGTGCAGGTGCACCCGGTAGAGCGCGAGACGGGTCCGCGCGGCGTCGTCGAGCACCAGCCCGGTCGCGGCGGTGTATCCCCGCAGGAACGGGTGCTCCGGCTCGTCCTCGATCCGGTGGTACAGGGCGGGGGAGACCAGGTCGAGCAGGGGATCGCCCCACAGGTACCGCTCGCCGTCGACCAGACCGGTCAGCCGCCCGTCGACGGCCAGCACGTTGCCGTCCCACAGATCGAAGTGCAGCAGCGCCGGCCGGGTGACCGTGGCCAGGTTCGCCGCGTGCCGCGTCGCCAGCTCACCGATCCCCGGAGGCAGCGGCACGTCCCAGTCGGCCGCGTCAGCCAGCAGAGCCTCGAGGATCCTCCCGTACGCCGTGGGCCAGTCGTCCGCCCGCGGCCGGTCGCCGGTGTAGCCGAAGTGCGGCCCGGTGATCCGGTGCAGCTGGGCGACTGCGGTGCCGAGCTGCTCGCGTACGCCGGTGGTGTCCGTGATCTCGGTCAGCGGTGTGCCGGGCAGCAGGGTCGTGGCGATCCAGTCCGCACCCACGTGCACCACCTCCGGCACGGGTACGCCCGGAGCGCCCGACCGGACCAGCCGGAAGTAGTCGCCCTCGGCCTCGACCAGGCCACGCTCGTAGCGGAGCAGCCGTGCCGACGCCGGCGGACCGACTTTCACGACGACGTCGCGGCCGTCGGTGAGCCTGACCCGCCACACCGCCGCGTACCCGCCACCGGACAACTCTGCTGCTTCGGCGACATTCGCCCCCAGGACAGGTGCGAGAAGGTCGTCGATCGTGCGATTGTCGAGGTCGCGTTGAGTCGGACTGC
This sequence comes from Amorphoplanes friuliensis DSM 7358, assembly GCF_000494755.1. Classification (NCBI taxonomy): domain Bacteria; kingdom Bacillati; phylum Actinomycetota; class Actinomycetes; order Micromonosporales; family Micromonosporaceae; genus Actinoplanes; species Actinoplanes friuliensis. Next base: position 7,256,755 of record NC_022657.1, on the reverse strand, counting down.
GCATGCCGCATTGTGCAGCCCGGCCCGCTCGGCACAACCTCGGGGTCCACGAAGGATCGAGCACCGATCGATGGTGGCTCGAGCGGCCGGAAGGGTACACAAGCTTGTATGACCGTCAGTGACGAACGGCCGGGGTTGGCGGACCCCGGCCGGGAACTCACCCCGCGTAACGGCACCGTCCCCCCGGACAGTCGCCCGGTGCCTCTGGCGCCGCCGGCCGGTGCAGACGACCTGCCGCGCTACCTCCATGCCCTCCGCCGGCTGGCGGACGCGGACGACCTGGCGGCGGCCCACTCCGGCTGCACCCTGGCGATCGACGTCGCCGGCCGTTTCGGCTCCGCGGCCGGTCTGGTGATGGCCTACTCGCAGCGCAGTTCCGTGGCGCGGCGGCAGGGCCGGCTGGCGGATGCCGTCCGCGACGCGGAGGCCGCCGCCGAGCTCCTCGCGGTTTCCGGCGCCGATCCTGCGGGTCCGGCCGCCGCGCTGCTGATGTCGCGTCGCATCGCCGTCCTCCTCGATCTCGGTCAGCTGGAGCTCGCGGACGGTCTGCTCGGGCCGGCGGGCTTCGGCGGCGAGCTGCCGGACCACCCCGAGTTCCTCCTTCTCCGGTACGTCCGCGGTCGCCTGCACACCGCGGTGGCGCGGCCCGGCGAGGGTTTGGCCGACCTCTACCGCTGCGGTGAACGTCTCGCGGTGCGGCGCTCGGACCATCCCGGTGTGCTGCCGTGGCGGTCGGCCGCCTCCGTGGTGCTGGCCGGTCTCGGCGCGGGCGAGGCGGCCGAGCGGCTGGCGGCCGAGGAGGTGACCCTGACCCGGCGGCACGGGCTGGCGTCGGCTCTCGGCCGGGCGTTGCGCATCCAGGGACAGATCCGGGGTGGCGCTGCCGGGCTCGCTTCCGCCGAGGAGGCGATCCGGGTGCTGCAGGGGACACCGCGGCGTTTTGAGCTGGCGACAGCGCTGGTCGACCACGGCGCCCTCCTGAACGCCGCGCGCCGCCGTCCTCAGGCGCGCCGGGTGCTGCGCGACGGCCTGGAGCTCGCGGAGGAGTGCGGGTCCCCGATGCTGGCGGACCGGGCGCGGACACTTTTTGCCGGGAGGGCATGGCACTGGAGCGGCGGGAATAGGTAAGGGTAGCCTTAGCTTTGTTGGCTTCCCCTCACCGAACGGACCGGTCATGACGACGACTGCCCCGGCGGCCGCCCGCACCACCCAGCCGTACCAGCCGTTTTCCCTCCGCGTGGCCGGCGTCAGGCGGCTGAGCAGCACCTTCGTCCGGGTGACCCTGTCCGGTGACTCACTGATCGACTTCGACCACCACGGTTACGACCAGCGGATGAGCCTGATCTTCATGCCCGAGGGCGCCGACTGCGACGCGTTCGCCCGCGAGGCGGACTGGATGGCCGCCTGGCGTTCCGGCCCCACGGACTCCTGGGCGCCACTGCGCGTCTACACGGTGCGGGCCTTCCGCCCGGAGTCGCTCGAGGTGGACGTCGACTTCGTCCTGCACGGCGACGCCAGCCCGGCGTCCCGCTGGGCGGGCCGGGCCTCGGTGGGCGATCGCATCGTGATGATCAGCGCCACGCCCGGCCACCCGGTCACCGACGTCGCCTGGCGCCCGCCCGCGGACGCGACCCGGCTGCTGCTGGCGGCGGACGAGACGGCCCTGCCGGCCGCCTCCTCGATCCTGGAGAGGCTGGACCGCCCGGCCCGGGCCTTCCTCGAGGTGCCCTTCCCCGACGACTGCCTGCCCATCGCCGGTCCCGCCGAGATCACCTGGCTCGTCCGCAGCCGGGGCGAGCGGCTCGAGCCCGTGCTCCGCGAGCAGCTGGACCGCGTCGCCCCGCCCGGCGCCCTCGACGACGTCGTCGAGCAGGAGGACGGCGACGTCTGGGACGTGCCCGAGAACCCCGCCGGCGGCTTCTACGCCTGGCTCGCCGGCGAGGCGGGCCCCGTGGTCTCGCTGCGCCGCCACCTGGTCACCGAACGCGGCGTCGACCGCCGCGCCGTCGCCTTCATGGGCTACTGGAAACGAGGCCGAGTCCAGCCCAACTGAGGTCGGCCCGCCCAGCTCCCGCTGCGCGGGCGAAACCTGGACCCTCGCCGCAGGCACGCAGACCCTAAATTGCCAGCGCTTCGCGCGGTGCGAAGGTGTTGTGCTCCGCGAAGGCGCGGTAGCGGTGGAGGGCGAGGAAGAGCCAGCCCAGGCTCAGGACCGCCAGGATGATGAACGGGATCACGCCGCCGAAGGTGTCCCAGGCGGTGTGCATCGCGACCGCGCCGATGAAGGTGCCGATGAACGCCAGCACCTTCTTGCCGGATGGGCTGGCGATCAGCGCCCAGAGCGCGCCGCAGGTCAGACCGGTCCACGCGGTGTGCCCGGCCGGTGCGGTGAGGCCGCGGACGAAGAGTGTCTCCTGGACCGTGGAGATGTTGCCCTGCGAGGACAGCAGTGCGGTGAAGCCGTAGCCCATCGTCTCCAGCGCGGCGAAGCCCATGCCGGACGCGACACCGATGACGAGCCCGTCGGAGGGCAGCCGTCGTCCGTGCCGGGCCAGCAGCAGGAAGAGCAGGATGACCGGCACGATCATCTTCGCGGTTTCCTCGATCAGCGCGACGAAGACCATCGGAAGGGCGCCGAGGCCGCGCAGCGCGTCGTACTCGAGGGTGCCCGCGACGACGACCCCGATGACCCCGCCGAAAAACGCCGCCGTGACCAGTGCGGACGCCGGCACCTGCCAGCGGCCGGTGCGGGCCTGCGCGAAGGTCAGGAAGGCCAGCGGAACCACGGTCGCGCCGAGCAGCAGCAGCGACGGGATGAAGTTCGGGTTCTGGGTCCGGACCAGCGTGCGCAGAACGATGACGTAGAGCACGAGGCCGATGACGAGCACACCGAGCCAGGCCCACCGGCGGGAGAGATCACGCATGGACGGATCCTTGCGTACACGACCGGGGTTCCGCCAGACCTGGCGAAACCCCGGTGCGTTACAGCCTTGTGTCAGTGGGCGACGGCCACGGCGGGCTCGCCGGCCTCGACCGGCAGCCGCCACGGGCGGACCACCACGAGGAGCACGACGTTGGCGGCAAGCATGCCGCCGGCGATGACAAACGCCATCCCGGTTGCGCCCGTGCCGAGGACGCCGACCAGCGGGGCCGCCAGGGCGCCGACGCCGAACTGCACGGCGCCGAGCAGGGCCGCGGCGGTGCCGGCCGCCTCGCCGTGGCGGGACAGGGCGAGGGCCGGGGCGTTCGGCAGGGCCAGGCCGGCCGAGGCGAGGACCACCCAGAGCGGCACGAGGACGCCGATCAGGCCGCCGAAGCCGGTTGCGGCGAAGAGCAGCAGGACCAGGCCGGCGACCGCGCCGCCGGCGAGGGCGGAGATCAGGATCTGCGACGGCGACCAGCGGCGCAGCAGCCGCACGTTGAGCTGCGTGGCCGTGATGAGGCCGACCGCGCCGGCGCCGAAGACGAAGCCGAACTGCTGCTGCGTCAGGCCGTACTGGTCCTGGAAGACGAACGACGAGCCCGACACGTACGCGAAGAGCGCCGCCATCGCGAGCCCCGCCACCAGGATCAGCCCGAGGTAGGTGCGGTCGGTGAAGAGCCGGCCGTAGTCGCGGAGCGTGCCCCCGACACCGCCGTTGCGGCGCCGCTCGACGGGCAGCGTCTCGGGCAGCGCCAGTGCGGTCACCGTGAGGATCGCGACGCCGAAGAGGGCGAGCACCACGAAGACGCCGCGCCAGGACGTCCAGTTGAGGGTGATGCCGCCGAGGGTGGGCGCGAGGATCGGCGCCGCGCCCATGACGAGCATCAGGCGGGAGAGGAGCTTCGCCGCGGCGAACCCGGTGAACAGGTCGCGGACGATGGCCATCGCGACGACCGCGGCCGCGGCGGCACCGAGGCCCTGCAGGACCCGGAGCGTGCCGAGGACGGCGAGGTTCGGGGCGATGACGCAGAGGACCGAGGCCAGGATGTGCACGGCGACACCGGCGAGCAGCGGCGCGCGGCGTCCGACCGCGTCGGAGACCGGGCCGATCAGCAGCTGGCCCAGCGCGAGACCGGCCAGCGTGCCGGTGAGCGTGAGCTGCACCGCCGCGGCCGTGGTCTGCAGGTCGTCCGTGATCGTCGGGAGCGACGGCAGGTACATGTCGATGGTGAGCGGGCCGAGGGCGATGAGGAAGCCGAGCACCAGCACGAGCTGCAGCCTCGCGCGAGAAGACATGAGCTCCCCGGGCGTCGGCGCCGCCGTCGGTGCTTCGAGGCGTTCGGGCGCCTGGGTCATGAAAGTGGGTCCCATCCGTCGTCTGGGTCGGGCGAGTACAGCGTCCGACACAGGTACGACAAGTTTCCGGGCCCAGCGGTGATTCCCCGAATTGGTCTTTGGTGCTCCCCGTCACAATATTCAGAATTGTTATATTGCGAGCAGGTAAAAAGCCCGGCACGTCGCACGGAATTGTGGAAATTCGGTTGACGTGCCGGGCCGGTTACGGACTATCGGTCAGATCAGAACGGCGTCATGATGATGCCGGCCTGGCGCGGGTCGCCGGAGTGCACGAGCGACTCCTGGTTCTGCACGTCGTCGAAGGCGAAGCCGTACGCCTTACCGTCCACCATCTGCTCGTGGATGATCCGCGAGTAGTGGTTGGTCAGGTTGCCCTTGTAGAAGTCGGCGGCCGTGCCGCTGGGCTGGGTGTCCAGCGTGCCGAGCGTGGTGCGGTGCATGGCGGCGCAGAGCGTCCGGGCGATCGGGCCGACGACCAGGTCGTTCGGTGCGCCCAGGGCCCCGTCGCAGCCCCACACGTTGGCGGTGGAGGGCTTGGTGAACGACGCCACCGTCTTGCCGGTGCTGTCGGTGAAGTTCATGACGTTGCCCGAGGTACGCCCGAAGAACTTGGTGTTCGGCTGGTCACCGAACGGCACCACGGTCAGGTTCTTGCCGGTGTACGCGTTCCACGCCGAGGTGATGTACGGGTCCAGGTACGTCGGGCTGAACTGTCCGCCGTCGGCCGCCTTGCCCGGTGCGAGCACCCGCAGCACGGTCCCGTCGGAGCGGGTGTAGACCGTCTTCTCGAAGCCCGCCTGCGCCTTGACCTGGTCGATGACCTTCTGGCGGCCGCCGGCCTTGACCTCACCGGTCTTCGTGGTGACGCCGTTGCCGCCCTGCACCGACACGACGTGCGGAACGGCGAACATGTCGACCTGCGAGCTGTTCAGCCACAGGCCCGAGTCGTTGAGCGTGAACTCGCTCCAGTCGAACAGGATGTCCTTGTTGGGGTCGGCGCCGGCCCACGGTGCGGGCTGCACGAGGCCGTCGGTGCTGAGCCGGAAGTCCAGCTTCTTGCCGAACGACATGTACAGGCGGCCGGACAGGTTCTTCGGCATCTTGATCGTGGTGCTGGAGCCGTTGGCCGGGCCGGGGATCGACACGTCGGGCGCCGGCACCGGTGTGGGCTGTCCGCCGGTCCAGTTGGTGAACGCGCCACCACTGTTCACGTACCCGAGCTTGCCGGTGGTGAGGTTGACGCCCAGCAGGTAGAGGAAGACGGCGTCGTTGCGGCCGGTGTTGTTCGTGATCTTGACCGGCAGCAGGCTCGAGGCCGGCGGGACGCTCGGGTCGGTCGTCGGCGGCGTGGTGGGCGACGTCGTCGGCGGCTTGGTGGTGGGTGCGGTGGTCGGGGGCTTTGTCGGCGCGACCGTGGTGGGCCGGGTCGTCGGCGCCGTCGTGGGCGCCGTCGGGCCGCCACCACCGCAGGGCTGACCGTTGAGCAGGCAGTTCAGCGGGGTTCCACCGGCACCGACCAGGCCGAACGAGACCTTGCCGCCGACCGGCACGTTGCCGTTCCAGGACCGGTTGGTGAAGGTCCGGTGGCTGCCGCTGGCGACCATCTCGGCCTCCCAGAAGCTGCCGATCGTGCCGCCGGCGGGGAGGTCGAACTCGACCTTCCAGGACGTCATGGCGGACGAGCCGCCGTTGGTGATCGTGACGTCGCCCTGCCAGCCGGTGCCCCAGTCGGAGGTTTTCGTGAAGGCGGCGGTGGCCGCGGCCGCGGATGCCGGGAGGGCGATCCAGGCGGTCCCCGCGGCTGCCACGACGGCGGCCACGGAGAGGATGAGTGTTCGCTTGCGGCGCATGGGGGAGTGCCTCCGGGGGGATCTCTAGGGGGTACTCCTAATTATTAGGACTCCTAACTGGGAACCGGTTAATTAAGACCATCATTAAAGTTCCGCTAACCGAAAATGCCCTGCTTGCGTACACTAAGAGTCGCCCGCCGATCGCAGAGAGCGCAATCGGCGGGCGATAACAGTTTTCCGGTGATTAAACGCGTCGCCACTTCTGGTTCAGGGTGCCACCGCAGTCCCACAACTGGATCCGGGCGCCGTCGTTGCCGTTCCAGTCCTTGATGTCGAGGCACTTGTTCGCCTGCGGGTTGACAAGATCACCCGCCGCCGAGAGCACGAACTGCTGAGCCGGGTTGCCGTTGCAGCCGACGATCTGGAGCTCCACTCCGCTCGCGGTCGAGCCCCAGGGGATGTCGAGGCACTTGTTGTTCGACGTCTGGAGCGTGCCGTTGACGGCGGCCCACTTCTGCGCGCCGCTGTTGTTGCAGTTCCACATCTGCACCAGGACGCCGTCGGAGAAGTTCGAGTTCGGCACGTCGAGGCACTTGTTGTTCCAGTTGCTCACGATCGACTGGCCGCTGCTGCCGCCGCCCGTGGTGGTCAGCGAGAGGCCGTAGACACCGAGGATCTCGTTGACGGGCTGGAACCACATGGTGCCGCCGGAGGAGCAGTTGCCCGAGCCGCCCGAGGTGACACCCTGCGCCTGGTTGCCGGAGATCCAGGAGCCGCCGGAGTCGCCCGGCTCGGCGCACGCGTTGCTGCGGGAGAGGCCGGAGACCGCCCCCTGGGAGTAGACGATGGTCTCGTTGCGGCCCAGGATCGTGCCGCAGCGCCAGCCGGAGGTCCGGCCGGAGCGGCAGACCGAGCTGCCGATCGCCGCGTCCTGCGAGCCCGCCACGGTGACGTTGCCACCCGCGTAGTTGTTCACCCACGGCTGCGGCGTCCAGTTGCCGTTGGTCCGCACCCAGGCGTAGTCGTTGCCCGGGAACGAGGAACCGGCGAAGGTGCCCTGCGAGACGTTGTTGTAACCGAGCGTCGGGCTGTTGACACCCCCGCAGTGGCCGGCGGTGACAAAACCGCCCGCGACCGAGAAGCCGACCGAGCAGAGCGTGTTGCCGTTGATCACGTACTGGTCACCGCCGCGGATGTCGTACAGGGGGCGGGGTGCCTCGGCGGCGTCGACGACGGTGACCGTGCCGGCGCCGCTGTCCTTCGCGAACTTGCGGGCCGCTGCCGCGGTGCCGGGCTTTGCCATGACGACGACCCGGTTGGTGGCGACGTCGACGTACCAGCCCCGGATCGCCGTGCCCTTCGCCTCGGCGGCGTTCTTGTCGAGGCGCTGACGGGCGGCCTCGAGGTCGCCGGCGCTCCGATCCACGATCTTGACCTCCGCACCCTCGGCGCGGACGGTGGCTGCCGCCTTCGGATCGGTGACGGCGACGGTGAGCCGCTCCGAACCGGACGGGATCCAGGCGCCGGCGAAGGTCTTGCCGAGCTGGGCGCGGAGCCGCTTCTCCACCACCGGTGCCGCCGCCTCGGTGGCGAGGCGGGAGGCGATCTGGTCGTCCGTGAGCTTCAGGTCGCGGCGCATCGCAGCTGCCATGCCCGGAGCCATGTCGAATGTCGAAGCCGCGGTGGGTGCGGCCGGCTCGGGTGTCTCGGCGGCAAAACTTGTGAACGGTGAGAGGCCGACGGCGGTGACGGCGACGGCGATGACGCCGAGCACCTTGACGGGACGGGACATGGGAATCCTTCCGCTGACCAGGGTGAACTTGCCGGGGAAGGAGAGCGCTCTCTCAATCGAAGTGTGTCGATTGTTGTTACAGCTGTCAAGAAACTTCAATGATCGTTGTCCATCGATGTCAATACGCGCCGTGACCGCGTTCGGGCTCCGAACGTGCTAGCTTTGAGGCGTTGCTGATTCCGATTTTTCATATTTGCCAGAGCCTGGTGGGTATTCGATCCCACCGGGCTTTTGTCGTATGAAGATCACGGACGGCGACGTGGCCCGCGAGGTGCGGGCTTCCTGTGGTTGCGAAAGGGCTTGACATGGCTGTCGGCACAGTGAAGTGGTTCAACGCGGACAAGGGCTTCGGCTTCATCACCCAGGACGGCGGTGCGCCGGACGTGTTCGCTCACTTCTCCGCCATCGCCTCTGACGGGTACCGCACCCTCGAAGAGAACCAGCGGGTCGAGTTCGACATCGAGCAGGGCCAGAAGGGCCTGCAGGCGGCGAACATCCGTCCCATCTGACGTACGTCTCGAGGGCCGTGCCTACCGCGTCGAGCGGGAGGTACGGCCCTCGGTCGTTGTCCCCCCATCTACGGAAACGAGTGGTGTGAAGACGTACTCCGGAGCCCCCTACGCTGTCGCGACACACAGTGCCCTGCAGCGACGTCTGCTGCGTAACGCCTCCTTCCCCGCCCGGGCGCCTCAGCAGGACGCCCTGCACATGACCCCCGTGCCGATGGTTCCGGAGGTGCACCTCTTCCTCGCCGAGGACTCCGTGCTGCTCTGGGCCCGGCTCGAGGCCGAGGCCGGCACACCGCTGCCGGCGCCGTACTGGGCGACCGCCTGGCCGGGCGGGCAGGCTCTCGCCCGCTACGTCCTGGACAACCCGGAGATCGTCGCCGGCCGCCGGGTCCTGGACCTCGCGTCCGGTTCCGGCCTGGTCGCCATCGCCGCCGCGCAGGCCGGTGCCGCCGAGGTGACCGCCGCCGACACCGACGCGTACGCCATCGCCGCCATCCAGGCGAACGCGAACGCCAACGGCGAGCAGATCGCCACCGTCGTCGAGGACCTCACCGGTGGTGACGGCAGCGACTTCGAGGTGATCCTCGCGGGCGACTGCCTCTACAACGCCGACGTCGCGGCCCTGATGCTGCCCTTCATCGGCCGCGCCATGAACCGCGGAGCCACGGTTCTGCTGGGTGACCCCGGTCGTGGTTACGCGCCTCCGGGACTGCTGCGGACCCTCACGACGTACCAGGAAGCGGTCCTGGGCGCCCAGGAGGACGGCCAGCGCAACGAGACCAGCGTGCTCACGCCGGTCGCGGTCGCCCTCACGAGCTGACCCACCCCTCGCCGGATCCCGGTCGGACGTGCAAGGCTGAACGCCGGCACGTGCGACCGGGGGTTGCTGGATGATCGTGGGGTATCCGTCATGGGGATGATCAAGGTGGTCGGGCTGGTCCTGCACCCGAGACGGGATTGCGGATCCGCCATCGATGCGATCGTCCGCTGGGCGACTTCGCGCGATGTGACCGTGCTCGGGCTGCACGACGAGATCAACCGGATCGACTGCGACGCCGTCGCGGTCTCCGCCGAGGAGATGGTCGACCGCGCCGGGCTGCTGGTCAGCCTGGGTGGCGACGGCACCATGCTCCGCACGATGCGCCTCGTCGAGGGGCGCAAGACGCCGGTTCTCGGGGTCAACGTGGGGCGTCTCGGCTTCCTCGCCGAGGTCGACCTGCCCGACCTGTCCGGGGCACTCTCGTCGATCGACGAGCACAAGTTCACCATCGAGTCGCGGACGGCGGTGCGCACCGTGCTGCCCGGCGGCGAGGAGGTGTCGGCCTTCAACGACATCGCTCTGGTCCGGGTTCCCGGCGACGGTCTGGCCCACGTCGGCATCACCGTCGAGGGCAGCAACTTCGTCCGGTACGCCGCGGACGCCGTGATCGTGGCCACACCGACCGGCTCCACGGCGTACAGCTTCTCGGCCGGTGGGCCGATCGTCTCGCCCAACGTCGAGGGTCTGCTCGTCAGCGCGGCGGCGGCGCACTCGTCCTTCAACCGGTCGCTGATGCTCTCCCCGGACGAGCAGCTCGAGCTGGAGGTGGCGGCGACCAGCGGCCGTCTCGCCGTCGAGGTCGACGGCATCATCCAGGGTTACGCGCAGCCCGGCGACAAGCTCAAGATCATCCCGGTGCCGGCCGCGGCCCAGGTCATCCGGTTCGGCCGGACCTCGTTCTACGAGCGGGCCCGCCGCAAGCTGAGGGTCGAGGGCAGCGCGCAGGTCGGCGGCGGTGACCCCGGTGATGCCACGGTCGTCGACAGCTTCGAGCAGTCGCGTTACGAGATCATCCTCGGCGGCGAGCTCGCCGGGGTGCTGCACTACCGCCGCCACGGCGGCCAGGTGGAGCTGGCGCACACCGAGATCGACCAGGCCTTCGAGGGCCAGGGCCTGGCCGGCCGGCTCGCCTCCGCCGCCCTCTCCGACGCCCGGGGCCGGGCCACACCCGTGGTGGTCTCCTGCCCCTTCGTCGCCGGCTACGTGGAGCGGCACCCCGAGTTCAACGACCTGATCGCCCCGGGAGGGACCCCAGCATGACCCAACCAGCCTGTACACACCTCGACCAGGCCAACGACGTCAAGCCGTCCGGCGACGGCTGTGTCGAGTGCCTGGCCACCGGTGGCCGCTGGGTGCACCTGCGGGTCTGCATGACCTGTGGTCACGTCGGCTGCTGCGACTCGTCGCCCGGCAAGCACGCGACCGCCCACTTCCACACCGTCGACCACCCGCTCGTGCAGTCGTACGAGCCGGGGGAGGACTGGTGGTGGTGCTACGCCGACAACGTCGCCTTCGAGGTTCCGGACGCTCCCTCGTTCACGCATCCCTGAGGACACAAGCATGGGTCATCCCGCCATCCTGACCGTCGACGACGACCCCTCCGTCTCCCGGGCCATCGCCCGTGACCTGCGCCGCCGGTACGGCGAGAACTACCGGATCATCCGTGCGGCCTCGGCCTCGGAGGCGCTCGAGGCGCTACGGGAGATCAAGCTGCGCGGCGGCCGGGTCGCGGTGATCCTGGCCGACTACCGGATGCCGCAGATGAACGGCATCGAGTTCCTGGAGCAGGCCATGGACCTGTTCCCGAACGCCCGCCGTGCGCTGCTGACCGCGTACGCCGACACGGACGCGGCCATCCAGGCGATCAACGTCGTCGACGTCGACCACTACCTGCTCAAGCCGTGGGACCCGCCGGAGGAGAAGCTCTACCCGGTCATCGACGCGCTGCTCGACGCGTGGCAGGCGACCGGTGACAAGGAGACCGAGGACATCCGGGTGGTCGGGCACCGGTGGAGCGAGCCGTCGTACCAGATCCGGGACTTCCTGGCGCGCAACCTCGTCCCGTACAAGTGGCTCGCCGCCGACGACCCGGAGGGCCGCCGTCTGCTGGAGGCGGCCGGGGTGGGCCCGGAGTCGATCCCGCTGGTCGTGACCGCGGACGGCCGGGCGATGGCGCAGCCCACCACGTCGGAGGTGGCCGAGGCGGCCGGGCTGTCGACGGCGCCCGAGCGTGACTTCTACGACCTGATCATCGTCGGTGGCGGCCCGGCCGGGCTCGGCGCTGCCGTCTACGGCGCCTCGGAGGGCCTCAAGACGCTGCTCGTGGAGCGGCAGGCCGTCGGCGGGCAGGCGGGCCAGAGCTCCCGCATCGAAAATTACCTGGGTTTCCCGGACGGCATCTCCGGCGCGCAGCTGACCGACCGGGCGCGGCGGCAGGCCGGCAAGTTCGAGGCCGAGGTGCTCAACACCCGCGAGGTGGTCGGCCTGCGGGCCGACGGGTCCGCCCGCACGCTGCACTTCGCCGACGGCGGCGAGGTGTCGGCCCACTCGATCGTCCTGGCCACGGGTGTCGCGTACAGGCCGCTGGTGGCCGACGGTGTCGCCGAGCTGACCGGCGCCGGTGTCTACTACGGCTCGGCCGCGACCGAGGGCCCGTCCTGCGCGGGCAGCGACGTCTACATCATCGGCGGTGCCAACTCCGCCGGTCAGGCCGCGCTCTTCTTCTCCCGGTACGCCCGCAGTGTCACCCTGCTGGTGCGCGGCGACTCGCTCGAGGCGTCGATGTCGTACTACCTCATCCAGCAGCTGAACAAGATCGAGAACATCAGCGTGCGGACGCGGTGCGAGGTGGTCGGCGCCCAGGGCAACGGTCACCTGCAGGCGATCACCATCTGCGACAGCAAGAACAACACCGTGACCAGCGTCGAGTGCGGTTACCTGTTCGTCTTCATCGGCGCCGAGCCCCGCACGGACTGGCTCGGCGACGCCGTCGCCCGGGACGAGAAGGGCTTCGTCTACACGGGCCCCGATCTGCTCTCAAATGGCACCCGTCCGACGGGATGGGATCGGGACCGGGATCCGTTCTACCTGGAGTGCAGTGTTCCCGGCATTTTCGCCGCCGGCGACGTCCGGGCCAACTCCGTCAAACGGGTGGCCTCGGCGGTCGGCGAGGGCGCGATGGCCGTCACGCTGGTCCATCGTTACCTGGAGGCACAGTAATGACCGACATCGACTCGGTGAAGGCGGTCGAGCTCGCACCTTGTGAACCCGGCAGGCTCACCATCGACGAGCTCCGCACGCTCTTCCTCTTCGAGAAGCTGACCGACGAGCAGCTGACCTGGATCGCCGACCACGGCTGCACGCAGCACGTCGACGCCGGCCAGATCGTCATCCAGGAGGGTGAGCCGGCCGAGCAGTTCTTCGTGCTGCTCAGCGGCACTATCGCGCTCAGCCGCCGGGTCGGTCAGGACGACGTGCAGACCACCCGCACCGAGCAGCGCGGCGTGTACATGGGCGCGACCCAGGCGTACATCCGCGACGACGGTGTTCCCCGCAAGTACATGGCGTCGATGCGGGCGCTCGACGACTCCGACTTCTTCGTGCTCAGCGCGGAGGACTTCGGCTGGCTCATGCGCGAGTGGTTCCCGATGGCGCTGCACCTGCTCGAGGGTCTGGCCCTGGGCATGCGCAGCACCCAGGCGGCGATCAGCGAACGGCAGCGGCTGGTCGCGCTGGGCGCTCTCTCCGCCGGTCTGATGCACGAGCTCAACAACCCCGCGGCGGCCGCCTCGCGGGCCACCGGCGCTCTGCGTCAACGGGTCGCCGGCATGCGCCACAAGCTGGGCATGCTCGCCGCGGGCAAGGTCGCCCCGGAACGCCTCGACGCGCTCGTCGAGCTCCAGGAGGACGTCATCGAGCGGGCCGCCAAGGCGCCGACGCTGACGGCCATGCAGGCCTCCGACCGGGAGGACGAGCTCGGCGACTGGATGGACGAGCACAACGTCACGGGTGGCTGGGACCTCGCACCGGTCTTCGCCCAGGGCGGCCTCGACCTCGAGTGCCTCGAGCTGATCAAGACCAAGGTCGTCGAGCCGGAGCTGCTCGACCAGGCCATCCACTGGATCGGGTACGCCCTCGAGACCGAGCAGCTGATGAGCGACATCGAGGACGCCACCGGCCGGGTCTCCTCGCTGGTCACCTCGGCCAAGCAGTATTCGCAGCTGGACCGGGCCGCCCACCAGTGGATCGACGTGCACACCGGGCTGGACAGCACCCTGGTGATGCTCAGCCACAAGATCGGCACCGGCGTCAAGGTGGTCAAGGACTACGACCGCGACCTGCCGCAGATCCCGGCGCACCCGGCCGAGCTCAACCAGGTCTGGACCAACATCATCGACAACGCGGTGCAGGCCATGCACGGCGCGGGCACGCTGACCATCAAGACGTACCGCAAGGAGGACCACCTCATCGTCTCGATCGGTGACAGCGGTCCGGGTGTCCCCGACGAGCTGCGCAAGCGGGTCTTCGAGCCGTTCTTCACCACGAAGGCGGTCGGCGAGGGCACGGGCCTCGGCCTCGACATCTCGTACCGCATCGTGGTCAACGGTCACGGCGGCGACATCGTCCTGGAGTCCAAGCCGGGCGACACGCGGTTCCTGGTGAGCCTCCCGCTCGTGGAGCCCTCCTCGCGCTGACCCTTATTCGGTGGAAGTGACCGCGGCGGCTTCGTATGCTCGTGATCAGCGGTGGGCGGCTCCCCGCGGTGCTTCCTTCTCAATCGACTGTTAATCGGAACACTAGCGTCGCGACTCTCCGCCCACCGCTTTCGCGTGTCTCGGGGGGAGGTCGGACCATGGATCCACTGGCTGTCGTACTGCTGCGCCGTACCGGAAAGGTCACGGTCTCCGCGACGGGCGCCGCGCCGGAGGACGGAGCGGCCTGGGTCGGTGCGCTGGAGGCAGACCTTGCCGCCCGGGGCCGCGTCCTCGACCGTGACCTGCGGGCCGCGGCCGGCCGGCTCCCTTCCCCGGTACGCGTCCAGTGGGCGGACTGGCTGCTCGCGACCGTCGACGAAATGGTCGGCGCGGACCGCACGATGCTGCCGCTGTACCGCTCGTTCCCCGACACGCCGCGCAACGCGGACGCTGTCTTCGTCAGCCGGCTGCTGAGCCACCTCTTCGCCGAGCCCGGCGCACCGTGCGTGCTGTGCGGCCGCGAGCAGGGCGGCGCGCCGCTGGACCCGTGCGGGCACCTCGTGTGCCCGTCATGCTTCCCGCCCGAGCAGTTCAGCGCGTGCCCGATCTGCGGGCGGCGCCTGTCCGCCGGGACGCCGTACCTGCCGGTGGTCGAGCCGTCCCGCAAGCGCCGGGGCAAGATCGAGACGCCGATCCCGGTGCGGGCCCTCGGCCTCGAGACCGATCCGCAGGGTGCTGCCCTCGCCTTGCGCTCCGAGCTGGTGCTGCGCGCGGGTGCGCTGGGTGACGCCGACCGCGCCGATCTGAAGGTGCTGGTGACCTCGACCGCGCCGGACACCCTCGACTGGCTGCCCGAGACCGTGCCTGCGCGCGAGACGCTGGCGCTGCTGATCGCCTGGGCACTGCACGCCTCGGCGCTGACCGACGCGTACCCGGCGGTGCTCGCGGAGGCTCGGCGGCGCTGGACCACGGCGACCGACGTCGCCCGCACGCTGTGGGCCTACTCGGGCGGAGACCCGGGCCTGATCCTTCCCGTACGCCACGACGAGTCCCACGCGCCCGGACAGGCGATGCGCCCCGTGGACGAGCCGGCCGAGACCGTGCCGATGCCGCGCGTCCGCGCGCTGCCCCGGGCCCTGCGCCGTGCCGTGCTCGCCCAGCTCGACGAGGGTGAGTCCGCCGAGGACCTGCTCCGCCACCCGGCGGTCTGGAAGCGTCTCGGCGAGCGGCTGCACCCCTTCGAGCGGGTGGCGGCACACCCGCGCGCGGCCGTGGCCTTCGCCGCGCTCCGCGGCACCCGCACCGCGCGGGAGTCCGCGCTGGGTGCGGCGATCCTGGCCGAGTGCGCCCGTCGCCCTCACCGTCTGGTCCCGGCCGACCACCCCGACGGTACGGTCTCCGTCCGCGTCCGCACCCACGCGTCCCTGGTGGAAGAGGCGTTCGCGACCGGTGACGTGCCGGGTGCCGCCCGCCTGCTGGCGGAGCGCCCCGGCGACCTGTGGCGGCGGCTGGACCACCTGCTGCGCGCCGCGGGCGACGACCCCGGCACGCTCGAGGCGATCACGGCGGCGGCCGGTGACACGGCCGGACGGGTGTCGCCCAATGTGCTCGCCGCGGCAGCCGCGGAACTGACCGGCCGTGACGCCACGGTCCGAGCCACCGAGGCGCAGCTCGCCGCGGTGGAGCAGGCCCGTGCGGCCGGGCTGGTGCGTGCCCGGGGACCCGTCGGCTACTCCACCAGCACGCCCGCGCCCGCAGCGTCGGCCGTCGGCGCCGCGCGCGAGAGCGGCCTGCGCCGAGCGCTGCGCTCCCTCGGCCTCACCGGCCCAACACCCGCACACACCGATCCCGCAAACGCTGATTCCGGGCGTCGTGGGAGTGCCGGCACGGATGCGGTCGTGGACGGCGCTCCGGCGGCGGGCGTCGGTGCAGTCGCTGATCCGGGCGAGGATGCCGCCGCGTCCGCGGGTGCAACCCGTGCTGAGTCGGCTGCGTCCGGCGCAGGGGACGGTGAGGTCGCCGGGATCGTGGGTGGACGGCCCGGGCCCGGTATGCCGCGGCGGGTGTTCTTCCCACGGGGCAGCACGGTCACGACCTGGACCGAGCCGGAGCGCCGCGGTCCCGTCGCCGCCGAGGCGATCGCCGGCGTGCGCATGCTGGTCGACGACGAGCTCGCCGGCCGGGCCGCGCGGCTGGACCGCTTCGATCTGGCCGTCATCGACGGTGCTCTGGCCACCGTGCCCGCGCCGATGCGGGAGCGCGCGGCCTCGGCCCAGCTCGCGGGGTGGCCGCGGGGCAGCATCCGGCCGGTGCCGCCCGTCGACGTGCTGCGGCTGTTCCTGCACTGGGAGGACACCGAGAAGTCGCGGGTGGACCTCGACCTGTCGTGTGCGTTCTTCGGCGCCGACTGGAAGCGGCTCGGGCACTGCGACTACACCGCGCTGCGGTTTGCGGACGAGGCCGCGGTCCACTCCGGCGACCTGACCTCCGCACCGGCGCCGCTGGGAGCGACGGAGTTCCTCGACCTGGACCTGTCCCGCCTGGCCGCCGAGGGGGTGCGGTACGCCGTGCCCGTGGTGCTCAGCTTCACCGCGGTGCCGTTCGAGGTGCTGACCGAGGCGTTCGCCGGGCTGATGCTGCCCGTGGCGGGTGGTGAGCAGTTCGACGCGGCCCGGGTCGAGCAGCGCTTCGACCTGCGCGGTGACGCCCGCATCCTGATGCCGATGGTGCTGGACCTGTGGGACTGCAAGCTGCTCTGGACGGACCTCACGCTGCCGGGCCGCGGGTACGGCCACAGTGTGGGCCGCCACGGCGATCAGCTCGCCCGCGCTGCCTCCGACCAGTGGGAGCACTTCGCGGGCGGCCACCGCGCGACGCTTCTGGACCTGGCGGCCTGGCAGGCGGTGGGGCGCGCGGACCGGATCGTGGTGGCGCACGCCGACGGCACCCGTACCGAGGTGCCGCCCTCAGCCGGGGCGATCCGGAGCGCGGCGCGTACCGAAACCGGTCCTTTGGCGACCGTGACCGTCCCGGAGGGGGCGGTGGTGCTGGTGGCGGCGACGGACGGCGCGGACGTGGAACGGCTCGTGCCGGGGCCGGTCGCGGCCGGATCGGTGGCCCTGACGGTGACCGGTCGGGCAGGCGAGCCGTGGACGGCGGTCAGCGCAGCCGAGGT
Organism: Amorphoplanes friuliensis DSM 7358; assembly: GCF_000494755.1. Taxonomy (NCBI): domain Bacteria; kingdom Bacillati; phylum Actinomycetota; class Actinomycetes; order Micromonosporales; family Micromonosporaceae; genus Actinoplanes; species Actinoplanes friuliensis. The sequence goes on along the minus strand of NC_022657.1, from coordinate 7,239,696 downwards.
GCTCGGTCAGCTGGCACCGGCACAGCGAGACTCGGCCGGCTGACACCGCGGCTGGTGAGACGAACGGCGCCCCCGCACCCGATGAGGGTGCGGGGGCGCCGTCGTGCCTGCCTCAGACGAGCAGCCCGCGGGCGTAGGCCGCCTGGCCCACGTGCTGGGTGTCGTCGTTCAGAACGCTGATCAGGCGGACTCCCAGGGTCACCGGGGGGTCCCAGGCGGGGTCGACGACCTTGTCCAGCTCGGCCGGCTCGACGCCGGCGAGGTAGGACGCGGTGCGTTCGTGGACCGCCTGGTAGTAGTCCACCAGGGTCTGTGCGCTTTCCGGGCGGACAGCCTGCACCTGTTCCGCCGTGTAGCCGTAACCGGTGTCGCCGGGATCCGGCTTCAGTCCGAAGCGCGGCGCCCAGTCGCCGGTGAGGTAGACCTGCTCCTCACCGGTCAGCTCCGCGAGGTGACTGTCCTGGACCCGGGTGAGGTGCCAGACCAGCCAGGCGACCGTGTTGGCGCCCTCGGCGGGCGGCCTGCTCAGCTGCTCCTTGCTCAGGTCCTCGACCGCGGCCTGCACCAGATCGGGCAGACGGCCGTGGGCCTCGGCGAGCAGTTCGGTGACGTTCACGGTGTCGCACTCCTTCGCGGTAGCCGGTCTACTGCGTGGTGTCGCTTCCCTGGTCGGGGTTCTGCTGCTGCAGGGGCTCCCCGTCCTGGTTCTGCGTGTCGGTCGGCGGCGTCTGCTGCGGGGCATCCGTCGTCGGCGCGGTGGTCGGCTCCGGCGGGGCTGCCGGGTCCGTGGTGGTCGGGGTCGCGGTCGGCTCGGCCGTGGACGTCGGTGCGCCACTGGCCGGGGCGTCCGGCGAATCCGTGGTGGTCTCCCCGGACGGGCCGGTCGACGGTGTCACCGCCGGTTTCTGCTTGTCTCCGGAATCATCACCGAAGATGCTGCTGACCGAGGTGCGACCCGACGAATCGGTGCCGACCGTGGAGGCCACGGACTTGCCCGAGAACAGCTCGAACAGGGTCAGGGACCCCATGGCGAGCACGAACAACGTCGTCGCGGCGAGAGCCACGTGCCCCCAGCGGATGTTCTTCTTCGGCGCGACCGTGTGCGACGGGCTTTCCTCCTCGGTGGCCGCGGCCACCGCAGGAGTGCCCACCGCGGCCGGCACCTTGACGAACGTGGGGGCGATCGACCCCAGGCGCTTGGCGCCCCTGTTGAGCGATCTCTGGTAGATCTCCGTCCCTACCGAGCCGACGACGCTGGCGACAGCGGCGCCGGCCAGCGTGCCGGCGACTCCGAGGAACGAGCCGATGACCGCTGCGGTGACCGCCGCGAGCGTGCCCGCGATGACCTTGGTGATTTCGATGCCGGACCAGATGCGGTCCGGTGCCTGCTCGCTCATGTCCTCCTCACATGGAACTGCCGTTACCGGGCAAAACCTCAACGTTTACCGATGCGCTCGCCGCTAAACCATCCCTTTTCGGCGAACACTTCCCGTAAGGGCCTGATGACCACACCGTCGTCGGCGGCCATCCGCGCTCTGGCCAGCTTGCGGGTGCGCAGGATACCGACCAGGCCGATGGCTCCGATCAGGTACTGCACCGACATGGCGACCTTGAAGTCCGCGATGCCGTACGTGGCCTGACCACCCGTGCGGGCGTCCAGGATCAGACCGATCAACAGGATCGACACGAGGGACGCCACGAAGCCTCCCACGTTCACGATGCCGGTCGCCGTGCCGAGGCGGTTGGGCGGGTTGAACGTGCGGGCGAACTCAAAGCCGATCATCGAGCCCGGCCCGCCCAGGCCCAGCGCCAGCACGAGGATGATCAGCACGGGGAGCGGTGCCCGTCCCGGCCAGGCGATGATCAGACCCCAGCCGGCGGCGTTCGCGCCGATCACGCCGAGCACCAACCACGAGCGGCGCAGCGGGTGCCGCTGGACCAGCACGCCGACCACCGGCCCGGCCGCCATGCCCGTGAGCACGAAGAGCGTGAGCAGCCCGCTCGCCTGGCCGCGCGACAGGCCCTCTCCCGCGAGCAGGAACGGGTATCCCCAGATCAGCGCGAAGACCGTACCGGGGAACTGGGTGGTGAAGTGGGTCCACAGCCCGAGCCGCGTGCCGGGATGCTGCCAGGCGCTGACCAGGTCGGCGCCGAGCTGGCGCGCGGTGATCGCCTCACCGGAGTTGACCCGGCGTTCCGGGGTGTCGTGCAGCGCCACCAGCGCGACGATCGCCACGAAGACCCCCGCGGCCGCCGCCGAGATGAAGGCGGTGGTCCAGCCGGGACCGGCCAGCAGCGCAGCCAGCGGTACGGCGCTGAGCACCTGCCCCAGCTGACCGACGAGCCCGGTGAGCTGCGTGACGACCGGGACCCGCCGCGACGGGAACCATTGCGGCACCAGCCGCAGCACGCTGATGAACGTCATCGCGTCGCCGGCACCGACCAGGACCCGGGCGAACACTGCCCCGGTGATCCCGTCGGAGAACGCCATGAGCGTCTGCCCCGCGGCCATGATCAGCGCACCGCCGACGATCAGCCGCAGCGAACCGAACCGGTCCAGCAGCAGACCGACGGGCACCTGGAGTCCGGCGTAGACCAGCAGCTGGAGCACCGCGAAGGAGGCGAGCGCCCCGGCTCCGATGTCGAACCTGGTCTGCGCGTCGAGCCCGGCCACGCCGAGCGACGTCCGGTGCAGCACCGCCACGATGTACGCGGAGAGCGCCACGGCCCATACCGCCCAGGCCCGGGCACTGCCTCGCATGAAAACATCTCCGTCCGCTCGCGTACCCCCACCCAACTCCGTGGATGGGGGCAGCGACAACGACGACGGTCACAAAAAGGACGTGTGACCCGTCACGGCGGGTGCGGGAAGCAGGTGACCGGTCAGCCACCCGACCGTCTCGCGGAGGAACTCGACCCGGGACGACCGGTGTTGCAACTCGTGGCCCTCACCGGGGAACAGCAGGTACTTGTGGGGGACACCGCGCTCGGCCAGCGCCGCGACGACCTGCTCGGCCTCGATGACCGGCACGTTGCTGTCGTTCTCGCCGTGGACGATCATCAGCGGCGCCCGGAGCCGGTCGATGCGGGTGATCGGGGACAGGTCGCGGAGCAGCTCGGCGTCGGCCACCGGGTCGCCGTACTTCGAGACCGCCGCGGACGCGATCCACGGCTCGGTGTGCTCGTAGAAGGTCGCGAAGTTCGACATGCCGCAGACGTCGATCCCCACGGCGAACAGCTCCGGGTACGCCGTCAGCGCCGCCAGCGTCAGGTAACCGCCGTACGACCGGCCCATGCACCCGACGCGGGCGGGGTCAGCAACGCCGGTCTCCACCAGGTGCGCGACGCAGGACGCCACGTCGGCGATCGCCGCGTACCGCAGGGCGCCGTTGTCGGCGTTGACGAAGGAGCGGCCGAAGCCGGACGAGCCGCGGACGTTCGCGGCGAAGACCGCGATGCCCCGGTCCACCAGCGACTGGAAGAGCGCGCCGTGCCCGGGCCGCTCCTGGGCCTCCGGCCCGCCGTGCAGCCAGACGACCGTCGGGTGCGGGCCGGAGGTCGACGGCTGGAAGAGCCAGCCACTGATCTCCAGGCCGTCGTGGGACGCGAAGCGCTCCAGCGTGGGACGGACGGCGTTCGGGGCCTTCTCCTCGACCGAGACCGGGTGCAGCTCGCCGTCCCAGGTCCAGACGCCGTGCGGCTGGCCCGGTCCCTCGGCGGTGAACGCCAGCGTGCTGCCGTCGAAGCACCAGGAAATACCCGAGACGACACTGCCGGGGAGCTCGATCGCGGTGGTGCCGGACGGGCTCAGCACCGTCAGCTCGGACTCGCCACCGCGGACGTTCCACAGCACCGCGATCGACCTGCCGTCCGTGGACAGCGCGAACGACTCGACCTCGGCGGTCTCCGACGAGGCCAGGACCTCGACGGTGCCCTCGGACGCGCGGACCAGCACCGGCAGCTCGCCGGCGTCGCTGCGGGCGTAGACGGAGCCGTCGGGGCCGAAGCAGGCCTGCTCGCCACTGGTCACGTACTCGTCGACCCCGGTCTCGAGGTCGCGGACGACGACGTAGCGGCCGCTGCGCGGGCCGTGCCGCAGCAGGGCCCGGCGACCGTCCGGGGAGACGTCGAAGAGCGAGATCAGCTCGCCGGTGGCGATGGGCTCGCGGGTGCCGTGCTCGGCGTTCACGAGCAGGGTGGTGGTGAGGTTTTCCGTCACCGCGAGCAGCGGGCGGCCCGGCAGCCAGCGGACGTTCTCCGCGCTGTCGGTGCCGAAACCGGCGACCTGGTGCAGCGCGGAGCCGTCCGGGCGGACCAGCCACACCTCGGTGCGGGGCGCGCCGCCGGGGGCCAGGACGCAGGCGAGCCACCCGCCGCCGGTGGACCAGTGCACCGAGACGACGGGGTGCTCGCCCGTGTCGACCAGGAAGGTCAGCTCGCTGCCGACCGGTTGCACCCACACCTTGGGGGAGCCGCTGCGGTCGGAGACGTACGCCGCGTGCCGGCCGTCGGGCGAGAGCGCCCCCGACCAGCTGCCGGAGACTTCCGTAGGAAGGGACCCGGACTTCCTGTTCAGCCACCCCACGGGCAGCACGGTGACGTCGACGCGGTTGAGCTGACCGGTCATACGGGTCCTCCTTCTGCTTGCTAGATCCCCTTGTCCTGCAGCCACATCTCGAGCAGTGCCAGTTGCCACAACTGGTTGGCCCCGAGAGTCGTACGGGCAGTGTTCGGGTCTGCCAGTAGCGCGTCAACGTACTCGGTCCGGAACAGCCCTCGCGCGCGGGCCGCCGGTGCGTGCAGCGCCTCCCGGACCATGTCCAGCATCGGCCCTTCGAGGTGCCTGATCCCGGGAACCGGGAAGTAACCCTTGGTACGGTCGATCACCTCGTCGGGCACGACCCCGCGGGCCGCGTCCTTGAGGACTCCCTTGCCACCCTGAGCCAGTTTGAGCTCGGGCGGGCAGGCCGCCGCGAGCTCCACCAGCTCGTGGTCCAGAAACGGTACGCGCGCCTCCAGGCCCCACGCCATGGTCATGTTGTCCACGCGCTTGACCGGATCGTCGACGAGCATCACCTGGGAGTCCAGCCGCAACGCCGCGTCGACGCTGGAGGTCGCCCCGGCCCGCGCGAAGCTCGCCGCCACGAACTCACGGCTGACGTCGGCGTCGAGCAGCCACTCGAGTGACAGCTGACGGGCCAGCTCGCTGTGGGGACGGTCGAAGAACTCCCGGGCGTACGCGTCCACGGCCTGGTCGCGCGGCACGTCCCGCAGCGGCGGGTACCAACTGTAACCGGCCAGGATCTCGTCGGCGCCCTGCCCGGACTGGACGACCTTGACGTGCTGTGACACGTCCTCGCTGAGCAGGTTGAACGCGATGCAGTCGTGGCTGACCATCGGCTCGCTCATCGCGGCGACCGTCCGCGCCACGGCCGGCAGGAAGCGGTCCTTGCCGATGCGGATCTGGTGGTGGGTCGTGTCGAACTGCTTGGCGATGATGTCGGAGTAGGCGAACTCGTCGCCGCTCTCACCGGCCGCGGACTCGAAGCCGATGCTGAACGTGGTCAGCCCGCGCTGCCCCTGCTCGGCGAGCAGCGCCACGATGTAGCTGGAGTCGAGACCACCGGAGAGCAGCACCCCGACCGGCACGTCGGCGACCATCCGGCGCTCGACCGCCGTACGCAGGGACTCGTGGATCGCCTCGGCCCACTCCTCCCGCGACTTGATCAGCGTGCGGGTGTGGTCGGCCTCCCAGTAGACGCGTTCTGTGCTCGTACCGTCGGACTTGATGATCCGGACCGTGGCGGGCGGCAGCTTGCGGACGCCCGCGACCAGCGTGCGCGGCGCCGGGACCACGGAGTGGAAGGTCATGTAGTGCTGCAGCGCGACCTTGTCGATCGAGGTGTCGACGTCGCCGGCCGCGAGCAGCGCAGGCAGGGTCGACGCGAAGCGCAGCCGCCCGGGGGTCTCGGCGAGGTACATCGGCTTGATGCCGAGCCGGTCGCGGGCCAGCATCACCGTGCCGGTGGCGTGCTCGGCGATCGCGAAGGCGAACATCCCCAGGAAGTGCTGGACGCAGTCGGCGCCCCAGCGGTGGTACGCCTTGATGATCACCTCGGTGTCGGAGGTGGAGGCGAAGGTGTATCCGTACCCGCGGAGCTCGTCGCGCAGCTGCTGATAGTTGTAGATGCAGCCGTTGAAGACCAGGGTCAGCCCGAGCTGCTCGTCGGTCATCGGCTGGCCGCCGGCCTCCGACAGGTCGATGATCTTGAGTCGGCGGTGGCCGAAGGCGATCGGTCCGCGCTGCCAGAGGCCCTCGCCGTCGGGCCCACGGGACTCCAGGCACGGCAACATCCGCCGGACGGCGTCACCGTCCGCTGCCTGGGCGTCGTACCGCAGTTCGCCGCCGATTCCACACATGGCCTGAACCTCCTTGGGGCAGTCGGAGGCGCACCCAAGATTCACCAGGGTGGAGGCCTCCTATTTCGGTCTTGTATCGCAGTCGTAACGCTCTTTATCCGAAGAGCCAGGTGTCCTTCGAGCCGCCGCCGCGCGACGAGTTGACGATCATGCTTCCCGCGGGGGCCACCCGGGTCAGGGCGGCGGGCGCCACCACCGACGTGGTGCCGGTGAAGACGAAGGCGCGCAGGTCGACGTGGCGCGGTGCCAGCTGGTGGCCGTCGAAGACCGGGTGCGTGGAGAGGTCGACGACCTCCTGCGCCACCCACCGGTGCGGGGCCGCGTTGATCTGCCGGCGGACCGCGGCCAGGTCGCTGGGCGACGCGTGCGGGCCGATGACGATCCGGTCGCCGCCGTACCCGTCGACCGGCTTGCAGACCAGCTCCTCCAGCCGCCCGAGCACCTCGGCCTTCTGCTCCGGGATGCCGCACAGGTACGTGGGCACGTCCGCGAGCTGCGGCTTCTCGCCGAGGTAGTACTCGATGAGCTTGGGCACGTACGCGTACACGGCCTTGTCGTCGCCGATGCCGTTGCCCAGCGCGTTCGCGAGCACGATCGTGTCGGCGTGCAGGGCGGTGACCAGGCTCGGGCCCAGCGGCATCCCGTCCGCACCGGGGGAGTGGACCAGGCTGTCCTCACCCATCCGCAGGTAGATCACGTCGACGCGGTGCTTCCGGCCGCTGACGATCCGGTGGACGATGCCGTCGTCGACCAGCAGATCGGTGCTGCGGACCAGCGGGACACCCATCTCCTCGGCGAGCATCCGGTGCTCGAACCAGGCCGAGTCGTCCGGTCCCTGGCTGAGCACGACCACGGCCGGGTCGTCGCCGGCGGCCGGGCCACCCGCGTCACGCAGGGCCTTGAACAGCAGCTTCGGGGTGTCCTCGATGCTGAGCAGCTCGTCCGGGCGGGGCAGCTCCGGCAGCACACTCTCGGTGAGCCGGCGGTTCTGCATCGCGTACCCGATGCCGGAGGGCACCCGCAGGTTGTCCTCGAGCACACACCAGTTGCCCTCGCCGTCACGGACCAGGTCGACCCCGGCCACCTGGGCGCGGATGCCCGGGCGGCTGACCAGGGCGCCGCTGGGCCGCAGCTCGGGTGAGCCGTCGATGACCCAGTCGGGCACCACGCCGTCCTTGACCACGGCCCGGTCGCCGTAGACGTCGTTGACAAACGCGTCCAGCGCGCGGACCCGCTGGATCAGGCCGGTCTGCAGCTCACGCCAGTCCGACCCCGGCACGATGCGCGGCACGAGATCGAACGGGAAGAGCCGGGTCGCTGCCTCGCCCGCCACGCTGAAGGTGATGCCGCGGGCGCGCTGCTCGTCGTCCTTCGCATCCTCCCGGCGGCGCAGCCCGGCCGGGCCGAGCGCGCTCAGGACATTGACAATTCCCTGGTAAGCGGGCACGACATCGCCGCCGGGGAACGCCTCGTCGCCGGTGGCCGCGTACGGGGTGAGCCCGGCTGCGACCGTCTGCCCGTCCGGGCCGATGCCGGTCGCCCCACCCCGGGTGTCGGCCACCACGAGGTCGACGACGTCGGAGATGCGGCCACGACGGGCCATCGCCCGGCGCTGGCGGGCGGCGGAGCTGCCCCGGCTGAGCGCCTGCACCGAGAGGTCGAAGACCTGCTCCCAGTCACCCAGCTCCTCGAGCTGCGGGCGCAGGTCGCCGACCAGGCGTTCCACGGCGACCGCGGCGGGTACGGGCACGGGCGAGCGCGGCAGGTCGAGCAGATCACCTTCGAGCCCGGACCGGGCGGCACGCCACATCGCGGCGCGGTGGATCGGCGGCCGGGTCGGGACGATCGGGCGGCCGGCGCGGTAGTCCTGCCGGGCGCGCAGCACGAGGCCGCGGAACAGCCCGGCCAGGAGCACCACGGTGTCGGCGTCGGGGCTGGAGTCGGTGACCCGCAGCTCGACCGTCGGCAGGTGCGCGGACGGCCGCACGTCGAAATAGACCATCTTGGGGTCGCTGATCGTCCCGGAGGCGATCAGGTCGGCCACCAGGGCGTCGTGGTCGGCGGCCGAGGTCACGGGCCCGCTGTCGCCGGCGGTGGGCCAGCGCAGCCAGACCAGCGATCGGACGCTCGCATAACCGCTGTCCTCACCCATCCAGTACGGGGAGCTGGCGGAGATGCCGAGCAGCACCGGGAGCGCGGGCGCGACACGCTGAGCGATCGACACCGCCTCGTCCCGGTCGGGGATGCCGACGTGCACCTGAGCGCCGCAGATGAGCTGCTCACGGGCCAGCATCTGATATTCGTCGACCATCCGCCGGTACCGGGAGGTCGGCGTGACCGGCAGCGAGTCCAGGTCGACCAGCGGCACGGTGCCCGCGGCGACCAGGCCCAGCCCGAGCGACTCGGCGACGCCGATGGCCTTGCGGCGCAGCGACACGATCCCGTCGCGCAGGTCGTCGAGCGTGGCCGCGACCGGGGTGTTCGTCTCCACGACCGAGCGGTGCAGCTCGGCGGAGTAGTTCGCCGCGTCGAGCTGATCGAGCACCTCGGGCGCCCGGGGAACCAGCTCCCGGGTCTTGAGGTCGATGACGTGCAACTCCTCCTCGACACCGAGCGTCAGGTCGGTGCCGATGGTGTCGCTCGCCTCCTTCGCTCCGTCGTCCTCCGAGACCTTGAGTGACTCCGTCATGCCAAAGACCGCCTATGTCGTCGTCCGTTGTCCGGAGCCTTGCCAGCCCATGTACCGAACCTGTGACGTGCCCATTTCCGGCGCCCACCAAGCATGACGATCCTGACACCCCTGCGCTCGTACGCCCAGCAGGTGGTGCTCGTTCGTGCTCGCGGCTGCTCGATGTCACGCTCTTTCGAGCCCATTCACGCCTTTGCTTGTGCAATTACTCACGAGGCCTAGGGTGCCGGGTTGCGCGGCCCCTATTCTCCGCAGAACCCTTGAAAGAGCGTTCAGGCAGGGCGACCGATGACGCATCACCTATGGGGAGGCAGTCGTGGAAAAGGCCGGCGAAAAATACGTCTACGATTTTTCCGAGGGTCACAAGGACCTGAAACAGTTGCTCGGTGGCAAGGGTGCGAACCTCGCCGAGATGACCCGCATGGGTCTCCCCGTGCCGGCCGGGTTCACGGTCACGACCAGTGCGTGCCAGGCCTACCTGGCGACCGGCAGCAACCCGCCCGGCCTCGCCGCGGAGATCGATGAGCATCTTGCCGCGCTGGAGTCGGCGATGGGCCGCCGACTGGGCGACGCGAGTGATCCGCTGCTGGTCTCGGTGCGTTCGGGCGCGGCCTTCTCGATGCCCGGCATGATGGAGACGGTGCTCAACGTCGGGCTCAACGACGAGAGTGTCGTCGGCCTCGCGGCACAGGCCGGTGGCAACGAACGGTTCGCCTGGGACTCCTACCGGCGGCTGATCCAGATGTTCGGCAAAACCGTCTGCGACGTCCCCGGTGACGAATTCTCGAATGCCTTGGACGAGGCGAAAGCCGCCCGCGGCGCGACCGACGATCTGCACCTGGAAGCGGCCGATCTCCAAGCCCTCACCGACCGCTACAAACGCATTTTTGCCAAGCACACCGGTCACGAATTCCCGCAGGATCCGCGCGAGCAGATGCGATTGGCGATGGAGGCCGTCTTCCGCTCCTGGAATGCGGAACGCGCCGTCCTCTACCGCCGTCAGGAACGCATTCCGGCCGACCTCGGCACCGCCGTGAACGTCGTCGCGATGGTCTTCGGCAACCTCGGTCCCGACTCCGGGACCGGCGTGGCGTTCACCCGCGACCCGGCGAGCGGCGCACAGGGCATTTACGGCGACTACCTCCAAAACGCCCAGGGTGAGGACGTGGTCGCCGGCATCCGCAACACCATCCCGCTCGACGACCTCCGCACCCTCGACCGCCGCTCGTACGACGAACTGCTGGAGATCATGGCCACGCTCGAGGGCCACTACCGCGACCTCTGCGACATCGAGTTCACCATCGAGCGCGGCAAGCTCTGGATGCTCCAGACGAGAGTCGGCAAGCGTACGGCCGGAGCGGCGTTCCGCATCGCCGCGCAGCTGGTCAACGAGGGCATGATCGACCTCGACGAGGCGCTGCGCCGCGTGTCCGGTGCCCAGCTCGCCCAGCTGATGTTCCCGCGCTTCGACCTCGCCGAGGAGCCCGTCGCGCTGACCAAGGGCATCGGGGCGTCCCCGGGTGCCGCGGTCGGCCGGGCCGTGTTCAGCGCCGAACGCGCCGTCGAGCTCGCGGCCGCCGGTGAACAGGTCATCCTGGTCCGCCGGGAGACCAACCCCGAGGACCTGGCCGGCATGATCGCGGCCCAGGGCATCCTGACCGCCCGTGGTGGCAAGACCAGCCACGCCGCGGTCGTCGCCCGGGGCATGGGCCGCACCTGCGTCTGCGGCGCCGACCAGGTCGAGATCGCGGCCGACCGCTTCACGACCGGCGGCCGGACCATCAACGAGGGCGACGTCATCTCGGTCGACGGCACCACCGGCTGCGTCTACCTCGGCGCGGTGCCGGTGCGCCCGTCCGAGGTCGTGCAGTACTTCGAGGGAGAGCAGACCGACTCCGTCCTGGTCGACGCGGTCCACAAGCTCATGTCGCACGCCGACACCACGCGGGCGCTGGCCGTACGCACCAACGCCGACACCGCCGCCGACGCGGCCCGGGCCCGGCGGTTCGGCGCCGAGGGCATCGGCCTGTGCCGCACCGAGCACATGTTCCTCGGCGACCGCCGCGAACTCGTCGAACGCCTCATCCTGGCGGCAACACCGACCGAACGCGCGGACGCCCTGGCCGCACTGCTCCCACTGCAGAGGGCGGACTTCGTCGACCTGTTCCGCGCCATGGACGGCCTCCCGGTGACGGTCCGGCTCATCGACCCGCCGCTGCACGAGTTCCTGCCCTCGCTGGAAGAACTGGCCGTCAACGTGGCGGTCGCCCGTGAACGCGGCGAGGACCACGCCGAGGACGCCCAGCTGCTCGACGCCGTTCGCCGGATGCACGAACAGAACCCGATGCTCGGCCTCCGCGGCGTACGCCTGGGCCTGGTCATCCCCGGCCTGTTCGCCATGCAGGTCCGGGCGATCACCGAGGCCGCCGTGCAGCTGGCCCGCGAAGGTCTCGACCCCCACCCGGAAATCATGGTCCCGCTGGTCGGCGCCGTGCAGGAGCTCGAAACGGTCCGCCGCGAATGCGAACAGATCGTCACCGAGGTCGTCGCGGACAGCGGCGTCCACGTCCTGATCGGCACGATGATCGAAGTGCCGCGGGCCGCGCTGACCGCCGGCCAGATCGCCGAGGCGGCCGACTTCTTCTCCTTCGGCACCAACGACCTGACCCAGATGGGCTGGGGCTTCTCCCGCGACGACGTCGAAGGCGCCTTCTTCTGGCGCTACCTGGAACTCGGCATCTTCGGCATCTCACCCTTCGAGTCGATCGACCGCGACGGTGTGGGCCGCCTCATCCGCATCGCCACCGAGGAAGGCCGCGCCGTCCGCCCCGGCCTCAAGCTCGGCGTCTGCGGCGAACACGGCGGCGACCCGGAGTCGGTGCACTTCTTCCACGAGGTCGGCCTGGACTACGTGTCCTGCTCACCGTTCCGGGTGCCGGTCGCCCGCCTGGAAGCCGGCCGCGCCGCGATCACCGCGGGCGAGAGCGACAGCCGCTGACCGCGCCCGGTGTGACGCCTGGCGAAGGCCCAACTTCAGCGAAGTTGGGTCAACGCAGGCTCTAGAATTCCGGGCCGTGCGACATGCGTGCGTCATCGGAAACACCGACGGCATCGGCCTGGCCCTGACCCGGCGACTGCTCGACGAGGGATGGGCGGTCACCGGTCTCTCCCGGCGACCGGCCGCCGTCGAACACGACCGCTACGTGCACGTCGCGGCCGACGTCACCGCGCCCGGGTATGCCGCCGAGCTGACCCGGGCGCTCGACGCCGCCGGTGGTGCCGACCTCTGTGTCTACGCCGCCGGGGTGGGCGAGTTCCTCGACCTCGACAACCTCGCGGCGCAGACCCGGATCATCGAGGTCAACCTGCTCGGCGCAACCCGCACGGCAGACGTGGTCGTGCCACGAATGCTGGCCGCCGGCAGCGGTCACTTCGTCGGACTGTCAAGCCTCGCCGACGCGATGATCACACCCATGGCGCCGGGATATGCCGCATCGAAGGCGGGACTGTCGACGTACCTGATCTCCCTGGGCGCGGCCGTACGGCCGCGCGGGGTGCAGGTGACCGCGGTCCGGTTCGGTTATGTCGACACGAAGCTGGCCCTGGGCCCGGTGAAACCCATGATGATCACCGTGGACCGGGCGGTCGACGTCCTGATGCGCTGCATCCGCACCCGGCCGGCGGTCGTCTCCTACCCGCGCCGGATGGCCGCCCTGATCAGGGCAGTCAGCCCGCTGGCCCGCACCCAAGCCCGCCTGAAACGACGCTGATCGGGTGAGCGGCGGGCACGGTGGGCGGCGGGCTTCCCCCGCCAGCGCAATGTCACTGATGTTGGGCCTTGGCCGGGTCACGAGGGCCCGACTTCGTTGATGTTGGGCCGTCGCCGGCCTTGCGAAGGCCCGACTTGGCTGATGTTGGGTCTTCGCCGGCGTCACGAGGGCCCGACTTGGCTGATGTTGGGTCTTGGCCGGGTCGCGAGGGCCCGACTTCGTTGATGTTGGGTCTTCGCCGGCGTCACGAGGGCCCGACTTGGCTGATGTTGGGCCTTGGCCGGGTCATGAAGGCCCGACTTCGTTGATGTTGGGTCTTCGCCGGCGTCACGAGGGCCCGACTTGGCTGATGTTGGGTCTTCGCCGGCGTCACGAGGGCCCGACTTGGCTGATGTTGGGCCTTGGCCGGGTCATGAAGGCCCGACTTCGTTGATGTTGGCCCCTCGCCGGCCTTGCGAAGGCCCAACTTCGTTGATGTTGGCCTTCGCCGGCGTCATGAAGGCCCAACTTCGTTGATGTTGGCCTTCGCCGGGGTTACGTAGGCCCGACTTCGTTGATGTTGGGCTTGTTGCGGACGACCCTCACCTTGCGCCCCCCCCGAAACGCTGAACACGCCGGCGGGGGCGCGACCCAAGATCCGACCTGGCCGGCCCTGGCGCCTGATTGCACCGAGCCCGCCGACCGGCGGCCATCACAAGCACTGAGCCCACGCAAAGACAAACCTGAACACCCCCACACGCGCTGGCGAAACTTTGGCCTGGGAAACGGCTGAGCGTCGAGCGGGAACGCCTGAGAAGGTGCTGAGAGTAAGGCTGGGATCGCGTTATGTAACAGACCGTTCATCGCGCTTGGTTATGGTGACCGAAATATCCCACTTGCGAGTTACGTCGGGAAGGATCGTCAAGCCGATGCGCACGTTGCTGCGTTACGACTTACCCGCTTCCGTTGTTGTTTTTCTCATTGCCATCCCGCTGTCCCTCGGCATCGCCGCGGCCTCAGGGGCACCACTTCTGGCGGGCCTGGTCGCGGCGGTTGTCGGTGGCGTCGTCGCGGGTGCGCTGAGCGGGGCTCCGCTGCAGGTCAGTGGGCCGGCGGCCGGGCTCACCGTCATCGTCGCCGGGGCGGTCACCGATTTCGGCTGGGCCCAGACCACCGCGCTGGTCGCCATGGCCGGCCTGGTGCAGATCGTGCTCGGTGTCTCGCGGGTCGGCCGGGCCGCGCTCGCTCTCTCGCCGGCCGTCGTCCACGGCATGCTGGCCGGGATCGGCATCGTCATCGCGCTCAGCCAGATCCACGTCGTGCTGGGTGGTGATCCGCAGAGCGAGGCGTGGAACAACATTCGCGACCTGCCCGCGCAGATCGTCGGGAATCACGGCGCGTCCATCCTCATCGGGGTGCTGACCATCACGATCCTGCTGGTCTGGCCCCGGATCGTGAAGATCTCGTTGCTGCCGGGTGCGCTGATCGCGGTGGCTGTCGCGACGGCGACCGCGGCGCTGGCGGGGTTCGACGTCGCGCGGGTCGCCCTGCCTGACAACCCGCTCGGCGAGCTGACCTTCCCGCGCTGGCCGGACGCCGCTGCGAGCGACATCATCATCGCCGTGGTGACCATCGCCCTGGTTGCCAGTGTGGAGTCGCTGCTGTCGGCGGTTGCCGTCGACAAGATGCACGACGGGCCGCGTGCCGACCTCAACCGGGAGTTGCTGGCGCAGGGTGCCGCGAACACCGTGTCGGGTGCGCTCGGCGGTCTGCCGGTCACCGGTGTGATCGTCCGGAGTTCGACGAACGTGGCGGCCGGGGCCAAGACCCGCGCCTCCGCGATCATGCACGGCGTGTGGATCGCCGTGTGCGTGCTGATCTTCGCGGCGCTGCTCGAGCAGATTCCGTTGTCAGCGCTGGCCGCGGTGCTGGTCGTTGTCGGTCTGCGGCTGGTCAGCCTGGCGCAGATCAAGGCTTACGTGCGGCATCGGGAACTGCCGACGTACCTGGTCACGGCCTTGGGGGTGATCTTCACGGATCTGCTGACCGGCGTGGCGCTGGGCATGGCCACCGCGGTGCTCCTGATGCTGGGCCGGCTGGCGCGGTGCGAGATCCACCGCTCGTCGCCCGCGCCCGGGAACTGGCTCGTGGTCATCACGGGCACGCTGGCGTTTGTCGGGTCCGGCCGGGTCGCCCGTGAGCTGGCCAAACTTCCGCCGCGGGAGACCGTCGAGCTGGAACTGCACCTCGACTACCTCGACCACGGCGCGTTCGAGACGATCCAGGACTGGCGGGACGCGTACGAGCGCGGTGGTGGCCAGGTGCACATCGAGGAGGTGCAGGACAGCTGGTTCCACCGGGCCACGTCCGGCCGCCTCGGGGTGAACCGGTCGCAGCCCGGCCGGGTGCCGCGGTTCCTCGGTTCGTGGTCACAGTGGATCTCCCTGAACGAGCAGCGCCGCGGTGCCATGGCCGCCGGCATCGACGAGTTCGAGCGCAGCGTCGCGCCGATCGTCCGCCCGCACCTGGCCGGTCTGGCCCGCGACGGGCAGAAGCCGGAACAGCTGTTCATCACCTGCGCCGACTCCCGCGTCGTCCCCAACATGATCACCACCAGTGGCCCGGGTGATCTCTTCTGTGTCCGCAACGTCGGCAACATCGTCCCGGCCCACGGCGCCGGCGACGACTCGGTCGGGGCCTCCGTCGAGTACGCCGTGGACGTGCTCGGCGTCGGCACGATCACCGTGTGCGGCCACTCCGGCTGCGGCGCGGTCGGGGCGATGATGGCGGGTGCGGCGGGAACACCGTCGGCGCTGGGCAGCTGGCTCGGGTCCGCCGGCATCGACCTCACCGGCCGCGACCACGAGGAGGAGTGCATCGCCGCGAACGTCGAGCAGCAACTCGCGAACCTGCGGACGTACCCGAGTGTGCGCAAGGCCGTGGACGAGGACCGCCTGACCTTGACCGGTCTGTACTTCGACCTGGCCGAAGCGCGCATGTACACGGTGACGGACGGCGTCCGGAGCCCGGTTTCTGCACTTTGAGTGGCGATTTTGTGCCGACATCTGCGCAGGGGATTGAGGTCGGGGCGGGAACGGAACAAGGTAGGGCGGGGCCGGAGAACAAAATCTTCCGTGCCGGCACCCGGCCGACGGCAACATCCACTCCGTACGGCCAGGAGAGGGGCGTCGCCCTACCGGAGGTGACAGACGTGGCGACTGTCGAACAGATGGTCAGTACGGGTGACGTGGTGCTCGTCGGCCGCGCCGCGAGCGTGCAGTTCGCCGGCCGCGCGGGCTTCGCGTTCCGGGTGGTGAGCGTCGACGCCCGGCCGACGTACGCCGGCTGGGTCTGGCTGGACGGCTACCAGCTCGACAGTCGCGGTCACGCGGTGACCCGCCGCCGCATCTTCGTCCGCCAGGCCGGCCTCGGCCGCGCGTAGACCCAGGTCTACGGCACCTCGCGACCTTGGTCGCTCCCGCACGCCCGGGTCACTTCCTAAAATCGGCGCATGGACCAGCGCGCGCACCCGGCACTCCGGTACGCGGCCGCCCTCGTGGTCATGGCGTTCTTCGGCGCCACGCTGATCACGGTGGTGAGCCGCGATCCGGGCCGGCTCGGTGAGGCCCTGCTGGATGCCGGCCTGGGCTTCGCCGGGCTCGGGCTGCTGCACTGGCGACACCGTCGCCCGTTTGCCGTCGCCCTCGTGATCGCCGTGTTCGCCGCGGCGTCCACGACGGCGTTCGGCCCGGCCTTCGTGGCCTTCGTGTCGCTGACCACCCATCGGCGTTTCCGGCAGATCGCGGTCGTCGGGGCGACGCTCTGGGTGGGCAACGCCGTCTCCGCGTTCTGGCGTGACGGTTTCTCCCAGGTGACGTCGGTCGGCATCGCCGCCATGACCCTGTCGCTGGTCACCCTGACGATCACCGGCCTGTACGTCGCCGGCCGCCGCGACCTGGCCGAGGCCGAGGCGCGGCGTGACGAGGAACGCCTCGAACAGGCCCGGCTCGGCGAACGGGTCCGCATCGCCCGCGAGATGCACGATGTCCTGGCGCACCGGCTGTCGCTGCTCTCGCTGCACGCCGGCGCCCTCGCCCACCGCACCGACCTCACCCCCGCCGAGGTCCGCGCGGCCGCCGCCGTGATCCAGGAGAACGCCCACCAGTCCCTGGACGAGCTGCGGGCGACCCTCGGCGTCTTGCGCGCGGAGACGGCACCGCAGCCGTCGTTCGACACGCTGGGCACCCTCTTCACCGAGGTCCGCGCGGCGGGTCAGCAGGTGACGGTCACCGACACCGTGCGGAGCCGCGAGGTGCTGCCCGTGCAGGCGGGGCGGCACGCCTACCGGATCGTCCAGGAGGGACTGACCAATGCCCGCAAGCATGCACCCGGAGCGCCGGTCACCGTGGCGCTCGACGGTGGTCCCGGCGCCGACCTGCGCGTCACGATCAGCAATCCGGCCCCGGCGAGCGCTGACACGGGCGAGGGCGTCGGTCTGGTCGGCCTGTCCGAGCGGATGGCGATGATCGGAGGCTCTCTGTCCCGGCGCCACGACGGCGGCCGGTTCGTGCTCGACGCGACGCTTCCGTGGGAGGTGCGGTCGTGATCCGGCTGCTCATCGTCGACGACGACGCCATGGTGCGTACCGGGCTGCGCCTCATCCTCGGCGGCGAGCACGACATCACGATCGTCGGCGAGGCCGCCGACGGCCGGGAGGCGGAAGCGCAGGTCCGCGAGCTGAGTCCGGACGTGATCCTGCTCGACATCCGCATGCCCGTCCAGGACGGCCTGGTCACCACCGAACGCCTCCGCGCATCCGGCCGGGCGCCCGCGATCATCGTGCTCACCACCTTCGACGCCGACGAGCACGTGCTGCGGGCGCTCGCGGCCGGTGCCGGCGGCTTCCTGCTCAAGGACACGCCGCCGGCCAAACTCATCGCGGCGATCCACGCGGTGGCGGCGGGCGAGCCGATGCTCTCGCCGTCGGTCACCCGCCAGCTCATCGCGGCGGCGACACACGCCCCCGGACCGGACAACGGCGCGGCGAGCGACCTGGCCCAGCTCACCGATCGTGAGCTCGAGGTGGCGGTGGAGATCGGCCGCGGCAGCTCCAACGCGGAGATCGCCACCAGGCTCTTCATGAGCGTCGCCACCGTGAAGGCCAACGTCACCCGCATCTTCCAGAAGTCCGGCTGCACCAACCGCGTCGCCCTGGCCATGAAGGTCCGCGACGCCGGCCTGCTCTGACAGGGTGAGGGGCCCGCACCGGAGGAATCGGTGCGGGCCCCTCGAGGGGTGGAGCGGCTGCGTCAGTTGCGGGTGATGGTGAAGGTGGACGTCGGGTTCTCGATGTCCTTGAAGTTGTTGCTCAGGGTCAGGTTGGTGAAGGTCGCCGAGCCGACCGCCGGGCCCTGGCCCGCCTCCGGCATCGGGTTGGCCCAGATGGCGTAACCCGACTTGGCGTCGAAGGCGTCACCGCTCTTGCGCGCCCCGGTGATCGAGACGTTGGTGAAGACGGTGTCCTTGACGGGGAACTGCGGCTGGCCGCCCACGTAGTTGGTCTGGAACATGATGCCCGAGTAGGTGGGGTCGACGATGTCGACGTTGCTCACCCGGATGCCCTGGAAGACCTTCGACGCGGAGAAGACCCAGATCGCCGGGAAGACCTGGGAGCCCCAGAAGTGGCCACCTGCCCGGACGATCGAGATGTTGTCGAACACGGTCGGCGGGTTGGCGCCGAAGCCGTTCATCGGGTAGCCGAAGTCCAGCGAGCTGATCGTGATGCCCGAGTAGACCAGGGTGTCCGCGATGTAGATGTTCTTGAAGGTGTTGGCGTACCCGCCGTAGACCGCGATGCCCGCGGCACGCCAGGTCAGCGTGGTGGACAGGTTGGAGTAGACGTTGTTGATCTCGTCGGAGCCGCCCGCGTCGATCGCGGAGAACAGCGCGAAGCTGTCGTCACCGGTGGCCCGGGCGTCGTTGTTGTCGACCAGGTTGTCGGTGCTGCCGTTGGTCATGTTGACACCGTCGGCGAACAGGTTGCGGATCCGGGAGTTCTTGATCGTCATGCGGTCGGTGTTGGCGCCCCAGTAGAGGCAGACCGTGTGCTCGGCCCAGATGTTGTCGATGGTCATGTTCGAGACGTTGGCCAGGTCGAAGACCTTGCCGGGGCCGTCGATGCGGTTGGTGTAGTTGCCGAAGAACGCGAAGTTCTTGAACGTGGTGCCGTTGGCGGTGGCGTCGGCCCGGAAGCCGGCGTCCGTCTCGGACTGGTTCTGCGGCGTGTAGAACCTCGTGTACCAGGGACCGGCGCCGACAACCTGCAGGGCCTTGCCGTACACCTGGAACTTCTGGGCGGTGGAGTAGTCACCGGCGGGCAGGTAGACGCCCACCTTGCTGCTGTCCTGCCGGGCCGCGTCGAACGCCGCCTGCACCGACTGCTGGTCGAAGCCGGTCGGCACGACGTAGGTGGCGGGGTTCGGGTTGGCGACCGGTGCGACCTGCTCGGTGTTGATGAAGTCGATCGCGATGTTGCCGCCGTTGCCGGAGTCCTTCTGCAGCTTGATGACGCTGCCCGCGGCCACCGTGCCGTTGAGCAGGATGTTCGCCTCGTCGTAGATGTGGCGCGGGTCGGAACCCGAGTTCTGCGGCGCCGTCTCGTTGCCGTAGAGCCACGCGAACTTCGAGGTCAGCGGCAGCGTCTTGTTCAGGGTGCCGTTGACGTAGACGTTGATCGAGCTGGTGGTGTTGTCCGGGATGGAGAAGCGGGCGACCACCGTGTTCGTGCTGGCCCGGGTCGTCCACTGGACGTAGGAGCCGGTCGAGTTCAGCGTGACGGCCTTACGGCCGGAAGCCTCACCCGCAAGATCGCCCACGGTACGGTTCGGGCCGACGACACTCGCGCCGCCACCGGTCTGGCCGTCCTCGGCCTCGTACATGTCGTACGGCATGTTCGCGCCGCGGCCGACGAAGAACGGCTTCTCGCTGGTGTTGTTGGTCCGCTTCACCGGCAGCTCGTTGGCGTCGTCGGCGAGCACGGTCCGCACCGTGTACTTGCCGTTGGCAGCGACCCAGGTGCCGAGGTTGATCGACGGCGAGGAGGCACCGGCGGCCAGCGTTCCGGAGTACGAGCCGGTCAGGGTCTTGATCGTGGCACCGGAGTCGCTGAGCACCGTGACCGTGACACCGTGCGCACCGCCGGCCGACGCCGCGGTGCCCTGGTTCTTGATGGTGACCGAGAAGGTGACCGTCTGACCCGCGGACGGGTTGCCGGGCGACCAGCTCACCACGGAGGCGACCAGGTCCGAGCTGCTGACCGGGGACACCACGAGGTTCGTCGGGTTGGTGTACGAGTTGTTCGCGTCGTTCTGCTCAACGACCGTGTTCGCCTCGTCGACCTTGGCGCTCAGCACGTACGTGCCGGCGTCGCGGGCGCCGATGCTCGCGGTGACCGTGGCGGAGGCCCCGGCCGCGAGGGCGCCGACGTTCGCGGTGCCGACCTTGGCCGTACCGAGGTAGAAGTTGACGTTGGAGGCCGGGCTGGCCGCGGTGCCGGCGTTGCGCACGGTGGCCGAGAGGGTCACCGTGTCGGTCTCGACCGGGGAGGCCGGGGAGAACGACAGGCCCGTGATCGTCAGGTCCGGGTTCGGCGCGGCGACACCGATGACCTGGAATTCCGCCACCTGGCCGCTGGGCGCGCCGGTGTTCGCGGTGAAGTTCAGCCGGACGTCGGCGGCGGTCGCGCTGACCGGAATGGTCACCGCGTTCCCGTTGGCCGGGTTGAAGGTGTACGTCGCGGACGGCACCAGCGTGGTGAAGCCGGACGCGCTCTGCTCACGGCCGAGGACCGAGAACGTCTGCGTCCGCGTACCCCAGTCGCTCGCCGGGTTGAGCTTGACCACGACGTTGCTGGTGGTGGCATTGGCGCCCAGCGAGACGGTCAGGGCCGCCGGATAGGCGCTGCCCTCCCAGTAGGTCGCGGTGTCGTTGTCGTTGGCGTTCGCGGCGACGAAGGTGAAGATGCTCGACGACGCGGTGATCGGCTTGCCGACGGCGAGGTTGCTGCCGCCGGTGACCGTTCCGGTACGCGTCACGGTGTTGCTCGCCGCCGACTCGTTGCCGGCCGCGTCCCGCGCCTTGACGTAGTACGCCACGGTGGCGCTCGCCGGCTGGCTGTCGGTGTAGGTGAGCGCGGTGACGGTCGTCTTCAGCGTGCCGTTGGCGTACACGTTGTACCCGGTGACGCCGACGTTGTCGGTCGACGCGCCCCAGGCGAGACGGATCTGCCCGGTGGCCGGCTGGGTGTACGACAGCGTCCCGGGTGTGGTCGGCGCGCTGTTGTCGCCGCTCTGACCCGTACGCGTGACGGTGTTGCTGTTGCCGGAGGTGTTGCCCGCGGCGTCCTTGGCCCGCACGTAGTACGCGACCGTGGCGCTGTCGGGCTGGTTGTCCAGGTAGGTCAGGACGTTGCCGGCGACCGTGGTCCGCAGAGTGCCGTTGGCGTAGACCTCGTAGCCCGTGACGCCGACGTTGTCGCTCGACGCGTTCCAGTTCAGCCGGATCTGGCCGCTCGCCGGCTGGGAGTACGCCAGCCCGCCCGGGGCCGACGGCGCCTGGGTGTCACCGGTCGCGGGGCCGTACACCTCGAGCTCGGAGATCTGACCGGCCGGCCAGCCGCTGTTGCCGGTGATGTTCAGCCGCACGTAACGGGTCGTGGTGGCGCCGAAGTCGATGGTGACGGTGTTGCCCGACGCCGGGTTGAACGTGTACCCCGCACTCGCCTTGAGATCGGTGAAGTTCGAGCCGGTGGTGCTGCCCTGCACGGCGAGGGTCTCCGTACGCGTCTGCCAGGCGGTGGCCGGTGGCAGCTTGAGGATGGCCTGGTTGACGCTGACGGCGGTGCCGAGGTCGACCTGCAGCCACTGCGGGAACGCGTTGTTCTGACTCTCCCAGTAGCTGCTCGGGTTGCCGTCGCCCGCGTTGCCGGCGCCGTACACGTCGGAGAAGCTGCTGGCGGAGAACGTCTTGCCGGCGGCCAGGTTGGGGCCGGCCGCGGCCGCGGGCGAGATCGGTGCGGTGACCTGGATCAGGGCGGTGACCAGGCCGGTGGCGACGACGGTGGCCAGTATCTTTTGTCTGAATCTGGACATGAGGGAGCGCGCCTTCTTCCGATGAGGGAGCGGGGAAACCGGGGAGGGCAAGATCGGTGGTTCCCGCCCTCCCCGGGCCAACTACGAGGTGTAGGCCTCGAACTCGGAGATCTGGCCCGCGGGCCAGCCGGTGTTGCCGGTGAACGTCAACCGCAGGTAACGCTGCGAGCTCGCGGTGAACGAGACGGTCGCGGTGTTACCGGAGGACGGGTTGAACGTGTAACCGGCTGACGCCTTGACGGTGCTGTAGGACGAGCCGTCGGCGGAGCCGAGGACCGACAGCGTCTGGGTCCGGGTGGCCCAGGCAGCCGCGGGCGGCAGCTTGAGCACGACCCGGGAGACGGACCGGGTCTGGCCCAGGTCCACCGTCAGCGACTGCGGGAAAGCGTTGCTGGTGCTCTCCCAGTAGGTGTTCGCGTTGCCGTCGGCCACGTTGGCCGGCGTGTAGACCTCGGCCTGGCTGGTCGCGCTGACCGGCCGTCCCGCGGCAAGATTTCCCGAAGGGGGAGGAGGCGTTGTCGTAGGCGGTGTTGTCGTTCCGCCGTCTCCGTAGGCCTCGAGCTCGGACAGCTGACCCGCCGGCCACCCCGTGTTGGCCGTGAAGGTCAGACGCAGATAACGACGGCTGCCGGAAGGCAGAGTGATCGTCGCCTGCGGGTTGAAGGCGTAACTCGTGGCGCCGACCAGGCTGCTGTAGGACGAGCCGTCCGCCGAGCCGCTGACTGCGATGGTCTGCGACCGGCTCTCCCAGCCCGGCGGCAGCTTCAGCACCAGCCGGCCGACGTTCTGGGAAGATCCCAGATCCACCGTGTACGTCTGGGGAAACGCGTTGTTGGTGCTCTCCCAGTACGTTGCCGCGTTGCCGTCGACCGCGTTCGCGCCCACGTACGGTCCCGAGGTGCTGGAGACGGTCACCGGCTTGCCCTGAGCCAGGTTGCCGCTGGCCGGGGGAGGCGTGGTGGGCGGCGTGGTCGGAGGTGTTGTCGGGGGAGTGGTGGTCGGCGGCGGTGTGGTGGTGTTACCCCACTGCGGTGCCGGCCATGGTCCGCAGTCCGGCGGGTCCACGAACCAGCCCGTGTTGGTGCCGGTCCGCGTGATCTGGAACGACGGGCCGACACAGTTGTGGATCGGCTTGGCCTGGGCGATGCCACTGGCACGGACGTTGTTGAAGCTGACCTGGCTCGGGGCCTGCACCTGCAGGGCGTACGTGCCGGCGCCCTGGATGTTGACGTTGCTCAGGTGGATGCCGTTCGTCTGGCCCTCGATCCACATCAGCGCCGAGTACGAGCTGTCCAGGATGTCGGTGTCGGTGATGTTGATCGTCGGGTTCTGGAACGCCTCGTTCAGCGCCGAGAACCAGATCGCGCCGACGCCGAACTGCCAGTTGTAATCGGAGTTGCCGGCCCGGATCAGCGTGTTGCGGGCGAGCGTCCAGGTGCCTTGCACGCCCGTTGCGCCGTTCACTCCGGGGTACCGGTTGGCGACGTGGATGCCGCCACCGTTGGTGACCGTGTCGGAGACGACGTTGTCCGTCATCACGATGTCCCGGCCGCCGTAACTGACCAGGTTGTTCGCCAGGATCGGCGCGACCACGGTGTTGCGGGTGAACGAGTTGCCGACGTTCGGGACACTCTCGGCCCACATGGCCAGGCCGTCGTCACCGGTGTTGCGGACGAACGTGTTGGTGACCGTGGAGTTGGTGACACCGATGTGGAAGTTCACACCGTCCGCGGTCTGGTCCAGGATCCGGCTGTTCTTGATGGTGAACCGGTCCATCGGCCCGTCCATCCACGCCCCGACCTTGGTGTGCTGCATCCACACGTTGTCGATCGTCGAGTTCGACATGGCCCCGCCGAACGCGTTGACCTGGTCGTCGTCGACCCGCTCGCGGATGTCACCGATGATGGCCAGGTCCTTGACGGTGACGTTCTGCGACGGTCCGCCCTGATTGTTGAACTTGCCGTAGAGACCCGCGGCCAGGTTGCGCTGGGTGGGATGCCGCCCGCCGAGCACGGTGTACCAGGGACCGGCGCCGACCAGCGTCACCCGGTCCACGATCACGTGGCTGTAGAGGGTGAAATTGCCCTGCGGGATGTAAACCGTGCGTCCCGCCGCGGAACCGGCGTTCACCGCGGACTGGATCTTCGCGGTGGAGTCCGTCGCACCGGTCGGGTCCGCGCCGTAATCGGCGACGACGTCGATCGCGTTGGCGGGCTTGCCGATCGGGCCGGGCACGTTCTCGAAGTCGGCCAGGTCGATGGTGAAGGTGGGCGACTGCGCGGTCGAGCTGACCTGCAGCCGTACCTTGGTGCCGGCCGCGTACGTGGTGCCGAACAGCGTGCGGGCCTCGTCGTAGAAGTGGTGCGGGTTCGAGTCGCCCGGGTTGTTGTTGAACGGGTACCCGCCGTAGAACCAGCTGTACTTCGACGTCACCGGCACCGACTTCACGACCGCGTTGTTGACGCGGACGTCGAGCGACGCGTCCCGGCCGGCGCCGTTGTTGCCGTCCGGCAGGCTGTACCGGAAGGTCACCGCGTTCGCCGGCTTGGTCAGCGTGAACTCGACGTACTCGCCGACGGCGTCGAGGGTGACGGCCTCACGACCGGACGCCTCCGACGACAACTGCCCGTAGTAGCGGCTGGTCCCGGTCTTCGTACCGTTGGTGGCAGCGGCCTCGGCCTCGGTCTCGACGAACGGGACGGTGGCGCCGCGGCCGACGATGTCGAACGGGGAGAGACCGGCGGCGCTGGCCGGGGACGCGGACCAGGTGATCACCGCCGTGACGGAAGCGGCCGCCACGGCGGCGGTGGATATCAGTGCGAGAGTTCGTCGTGCCATGGGGATCCTCTCTTGTTCTTTGTTACTCCTGGATGCGCAGCCACACGGCGGTGTCCTGGGGGAGGAGTGTGCCGTCGAGCGGACCGCTGGTGAGGAGAACGGAGTGGTGGTCCGGCAGTGCGACCGCGGCTCCGGACATGTTGAGCACGCAGGCAAAATCCCGCCCACGCGTGTACGCGAGCACACCCGGCCCGCTGTCCAGCCAGGTCATGCCGTCCTGGTGCAGACCCGCCTCGGTCTTGCGGGCGCGGATGGCCGACCGGTAGAGCTCCAGCATCGAGTTCGGGTCACCGGTCTGCGCCTCGACGGTCCGGTCCTTCCACTCGGCGGGCTGCGGCAGCCACGGCTCGCCGGTGGTGAAACCGAACGGCGCCTCGTCACCGGTCCACGGCAGCGGCACCCGGCAGCCGTCGCGGGTGTGACCGCGGCGGGCGTACATGGGGTCCTGCATCTGGTCGACCGGGATGTTCTCGTTTTCCCAGAGGCCGAGCTCCTCGCCCTGGTAGACGTAGGTCGAGCCGGGCAGCGAGAGCGAGAGCAGCGCGGCCGCACGGGCCCGGCGGGTGCCGAGCTCGAGGTCGACCGGGGTGCCGTCGAGGTTGTTCTCGAAGCTGAAGGTGGTCTCGGTGCGGCCGTACCGGGTGACGTGCCGGGTGACGTCGTGGTTGGACAGCACCCAGGTCGCCGGGGCTCCGATGGCCGCGTGCGCGTGCAGCGTGCGGTCGATGCACTCGCGCATCAACTGCGGATCCCAGGCACAGCCCAGGAAGTCGAAGTTGAACGCGGCGTGCAGCTCGTCGGGGCGCAGGTAGTTGGCGAACCGGTCCACCTCCGGCATCCACACCTCGCCGATCAGCGCGCGGCTCGGGTAACTGTCGGAGACGCGGCGCCAGGCGCGGTAGACGTCGTGCACCTCGTCGAGGTCGTGGAACGGGTGCCGCTGCCCGTCGACCACGGCCGGCAGGTCGCGGTCCTTGAAGAGCAACGCGGCCGAGTCGATCCGGATGCCGTCGACACCACGGTCGAACCAGAACCGCAGGATGTCCTCGAACTCCTCGCGGACCGCCGGGTGGTCCCAGTTGAGGTCGGGCTGCTCCGGGGTGAACAGGTGCAGGTACCAGTCGCCGGGAGTGCCGTCGGGATTTGTGGTGCGGGTCCAGGTCGTGCCGCCGAACTCGCCGACCCAGTCCGTGGGCATCTGATCGCCGTCCGGCCCCCGCCCCGGGCGGAACCAGAACAGCTCCCGCTCGGGCGCCTCCGGGTCGGCCAGGGCCTTCTTGAACCACAGGTGCTCGCTGGAGATGTGGTTCGGGACGATGTCGACGATCATCCGGATGCCCTGGGCGTGTGCCTCGGTGACCAGCGCCTCGGCGCCGGCCAGGGTGCCGAAGGCCGGGTCGATGTCGCGGAAGTCGGCCACGTCGTACCCCGCGTCGGCCATCGGCGACGGGTACCAGGGGCTCATCCAGATCGCGTCGACGCCGAGGTCCGACAGGTGGTCCAGGTGGGCGCGGATGCCGTCGATGTCCCCGATGCCGTCGCCGTCGCTGTCGGCGAAACTGCGCGGGTACACCTGGTAGATGACGGCGTCTCGCCACCAGGGATCCTGGTCGGAAATAGCCACGATGACCTGCTTTCTGATTGTCTCGACGTGGGGTTTCGGGCGCACGGGTCCCCACGGTCGTCGCTGACCGCTTGTGGGGAGCGGGCCGTGTCAGCCCTTCATCGAGCCCGCGGAGAGTCCGCCGATGATGCTGCGCTGGAAGATCAGGAAGACCACGATCATGGGAACGCTGGCGATGGCCAGCCCGGCCATGAAGTCGGTCGGTGGCACCTGGCTGGTGTTGGCGAGCCGGGCCAGCGCGACGCTGAGCGTCTGCGACTCCGGGTCCGGCAGCACCAGCAGCGGCCAGAGGAAGTCCTTCCAGAGGGCGATGATGATGAAGATCGACACCACTCCGAGGACCGGCCGGGACAGCGGCAGGATGATCGACCAGAGTTGCCGCAGCTTGCCGGCGCCGTCGATCGAGGCGGCGTCCAGCAGGTCGTCGGGGATCTGGTCGAAGAACCGCTTGAGCACGTACACGTTGAAGGCGTTGGCGACCGCCGGCAGCCACAGCGCCCACGGGGTGTTCAGCAGGTTGACGTGCACCAGCGGCACGTCGACCACGGTCAGGTAGGCCGGCACCAGCAGCGCCGAGGCGGGCAGCATCAGGCTGGCCAGGATCGACCCGAGCAGGATCTTGCCGAAGATCGGCTTCAGCTTGCTGAGCGCGTACGCGATGCCGACGTCGAGGACGAGCGAGACGAGCCAGCCGCCGGCCGCGTAGAACACCGTGTTGGTGAAGTACTTGGCGATCCGCATGCCGGACCACGCCGTCGCGTAGTTCTCCGGGTGCCACGAGTGCGGGATGAACGTCGGGGTGCTCAGGGCGTACTCGGCAGGTGACTTCACGGCGCTGGAGAACATCCAGTAGAGCGGCAGCAGGAACACCAGGACGAAGACGGTGATCGTGAGGCCGAGCACGGTGAAGTACAGGCCGCGGTGCCGCTGAAGATCGACGGTCGAGATCAGCGTACGGGTGGCCGGGCTCGTGCCGAGCAGTCCGCGCTTCCTGCGGGGCGGGACCACGGCGGGCTTGCCACCGTCGACGGGTGCCTGGGGCGGGGCGGTCAGGGTCATGGTTGTCTCCTCAGTCCCCGGTCCGGGTGAGCCGCAGGTAGAGCGCGGAGAAGGCGCCCAGCACCACGAAGAGCAGCACGCTCATCGCGGCGGCGAGGCCGAAGTCCTGGTTGACCGTGAAGGCGTACCGGTAGACCAGGATCAGCACCGTGATCGTGTCCGGATTGGACGTGCCGGTCAGCGCGAACGGCTCGATGAACACCTGCATGGTCGCGATGATCTGCAGCAGCAGCAGGACCAGCATGATGAAGCGCATCTGCGGGAGCGTGACGTGCCGCAGCCGCTGCCAGATGCTCGCGCCGTCCAGCTCGGCGGCCTCGTAGAGCTCACCCTGGATGCCCTGCAGCGCCGCCAGGTACATCAGCGTCGCGCCACCGAGGTTGGCCCAGGTCGACACCAGGACCAGCGAGATCATCGCCGTGCTCGACGACTGCGTCCACTGCGACTCGGGGAGACCGACACCGCGCAGCAACGTGTTGAAGAGGCCGTTGCCCGGGTCGTAGAAGTAGCGCCACAGCAGCACCGCCACGATCGGCGGCAGCATCACGGGCAGGTAGACCAGCACCCGGAAGAAGCCGCTGAAGTGGCGGAACTCGTTGAGCAGCACCGCGATGAAAAACGGCAGGACAAACCCGAAGACCAAGGCCAGCCCGGTGAACAGCAGCGTGTTCTTCCAGGCCGTGTAGAACAGCGGGTCGTCGAAGAGCGTCTGATAGTTCTCGAGCCCCACCCAGTACGGCGGGGTCACGAAGTTGTTCTGCTGGAAACTCAGGATCACGCCCCGGACGAGCGGATACCAGGAGAAGAAGGCGAAGCACACCAGGCCCGCCGCCATGAACGCGTACGCCAGAAGATTGTCCTGGATCTTCCGGCGCAGGCGGGCCGCACGCGAGTCGCGTGCCTGGGCCGCCGTGAGTACCGCCATCTTCGTTCCTTGTCGTCCAGGGCCGCCGGCGGGTGACCCCGCCGGCGGCTCAACGGGATTACTTGACGCTGGCCAGGATGCTGTTGGCCTGGGTCTCGGCATCGGCGAGGAGCTTGTCGATGTCGGCGTTCTTGTCGGTCAGGACCTTCTGCATGGCCACGTCGAGGGCCGCGTAGATCTGCTGCGCGTTCGGCGGCTCGAGCTTGACCGGGATGGTGCTCATGCCGGCCACGAACGGGGCGTAGTTCTCCTGCGGCACGTTGGCGTACTTCTTGTCGGCCGTGGCCTGGATCGCCGCCGCCTCACCGGTGAAGATGGCCGGCTCGGGCAGACCCACGGGCTGCTTGGTCTCGCTCGACCACTTGTTCTCGGCCTCGTAACGGTCCGCGGAGGTGAACCAGAAGGTCAGCCACTTGAGACCGGCGTTGATCTTCTCGGGGCTCAGGCCCGCCTTGAACATGTAGCCCTCGCCACCGCCCAGCGTGCCCTTGCCGTCCGGGATCGAGCCGAGGCCGTAGGTCTCGTACTTGCCCTTGTACTGGTTGACGATCGTCGGGATGTTGTCGGCGGTCGCCAGGTACATGCCGAGCTTGCCGGAGCCCATCTGCTGCAGCAGGTCGGCCCACTCGAGGAGCTGCTTCTGGCCCATCGAGTTGTCGGTCCAGCGCATGTCCTTCAGCTGCTGCAGGACCTGCTTGCCCTGCGCGCTGTTGAAGGCGGCCTTCCACGTGCCGCCGTTGTTGACGGCCATCTCGCCGCCGACGGAGTAGAGCTCGGTGGTGAAGTGCCAGCCGCCGGTGTTGCTCTTGCTGTAGTCGCCGTAGCCGACGTTGCCGCCACCCAGGTCGGCGATCTTCTTGGCGGCGGTCCGCACTTCCGCCCACGTCTTCGGCGGGGTGTTCGGGTCCAGGCCGGCCTTCTTGAACAGGTCCCGGTTGTAGAGCAGACCCATCGAGTAGTTCTTGTACGGCAGGCCGTACGTGCCGCCCTTGTCGTCCTGGAAGACGCGCTGCACCTCGGGCTTGATCTGCGAGGTGATCGGGTAGTCCTTGAGGTACTTGCTGATGTCCGACACCTGGCGCTTGGCGATCAGGCTGGCCGGGTCGGTGAAGTAGACGTAGAAGACGTCCTCGAGCTGACCACCGGCGAGCTTCGCGGGGAACGTCTGCGGGTCCATCTTGCCCTCACGGGCGTCGATCTTGATGTTGGGGTTCGCCTTCTCGAACTCGGCGACGTTCGCGAGGAAGCGGTCGTGCGTCGCCTTCTCGGTGGCGGGCGGAAGGCCGTTGATCACCAGCGTGACCTTGCCGTCCTTGGTCGTCGTCGTGTCGTCCCCGCTGTCGCCGCACGCGGCGGCGGACATGGCGACACCGGCGACGAGCAGGAGCCCTAGGGCACTGCGCAGCCTGCTTTTGAACATGGGGGATTACGCCCTTCCTGGGTGTGTGCGCGCCTATGGGTGAGTCAGAAATGTGACGTGGCTCTCGGTGCGATGTTTCGTGGCTGTGACGATACAAAGTCAAACGGTGTCCCGCAAGAAGTGAACCAACAACAGAAAAAACTCGACGGTTGTGCAACAGGGCACACAAAGAAGGGCGGGCCCGCAGGCCCGCCCTGGTGAAGTTGATGAATGTCCTGCTCAGCCGCCTGCGGCCACCCGATGCGGCACCGGGCCGGTCGACCCGCGCACCACCAGTTCCGGCTCGAAGAGCAACTCGTCCGTTGTCGCCGCAGCACCCTCGATCTGGTTCACGAGGACGTCCACAGCAGCCTGACCCATCAGCTCGATGGGCTGCCGCACGGTCGTCAACGGCGGGTCGGTGCACGTCATCAGCACGCTGTCGTCAAAACCGACCACGGACACGTCACGGGGCACGTCCAGCCCCAGCCGGCGGGCGGCACGGATCGAGCCCAGCGCAAGCACGTCACTGGCACAGATCAGCGCGGTGTTGCCGCGCTGGATCAGCCGCGTGGCCGCCAGCCGGGCACTCTCCATCGAGAAGTTGGTCCGCTCGACAGGCCAGTCCACCTCCGGACCGGACCAGGCCGCAACCTCCTTGACAGCAGCCAGCTTCCGGCGCGACGGCACATGGTCCTCCGGACCCATGACCATGCCGATCTTCTCGTGCCCGAGCGACCGCAAATGCCCGAAAGCCTGCTCCACAGCCACGGCGTCATCGGTCGAGATGTGCGGGAACCCCAGGTCGTCAACGCCACCGTTGACCATGACAACCGGCATCCGGCGGTCCAGCAACTGGCGGTAATGCCCGTGCTCGGCCTCGGCCAGCGCATAGGACCCACCAGCAAAGACCACACCGGACACCTGGTGGTCCAGCAGCATCTCGATGTAGTCACGCTCGGGCACACCACCGATCGTGCGCGCGCACAGCGCGGGGGTGAAACCGCGCTGCGCCAGCGACGCCGTCACCACCTCGGCCAAGGCCGGGAAGATCGGGTTCTGCAACTCCGGCAGCACCAGGCCGACCAGGCGCCCGCGCTCACCACGCAGCTTCGTCGGTCTCTCGTAGCCCAGCACGTCGAGAGCCGTCAGCACGGACGCCCGGGTCGCCTCGGAGACACCACTACGGCCGTTGAGCACCCGGCTGACGGTGGCCTCACTGACGCCGGCCTTCTTCGCCACTTCGGCGAGACGTTTGGTCACGAACGGAATCCTACGTCAGGCGCCTGCAAAACCTGTACAGCTGTTTGCAGCCCCTGACGAAACGATGACCACTCTTGCGAATACCGTCAGTTCAGCCCGGCAACAGCCCCATCGGTAGCGTCGGTGCGTCCGCGTCGGCGTGGTTGCGGGGAGATCCACCCGCTGGCGGTCAGGACCGCTACGTCGCCGGCTTCGTGCTGTCGACCCCTCGGCTCTTCGCGACCTGCTGGTGGCGAGAGCTGGCGTCAGCTTGTCGACGGCCTGCGAACCTGGTCGAGATAGAACTGCTCGTACTTGGCCAGCAAAGGCTCGATGTCGGTGACTGCGCACTCCAGAAACTCATCGAACACCCGTCGGTAAGCCCTCAAGTCAGCGCGGTTCTGGGAGGCGAGACCGGTGGTAAAGATGTCTACTACGATCAGCTCGTCATCGAACAGGACAAACCCGTGAAGTGGTGCGATCTCCACAGCCTTGCCATCGGGGACGATCCTGAGGGCAGCGTTGTGGTGACGATCGGCGACATTCCGTAGGTGACCCAGCTGAGACAGCATCTCCACCGGCGGGCAGATCTGATTCCTCAGTACGGATTCCGTGATGACAAAGCAGAAGGATCTTGTAGGGTCGGCGAGGATCTCCTGCCGCCGGATTCGCGCCGACACTGCAGACAGGACCGCAGCCTCGGCCAGCTCGTCGGTACCCAGCTCGGCTAGGCGTTGAAAGGACGTAAAGACGGATCGCGCGTAACCGCTGGTCTGGAGAAGGCCGGTAAGGATTGCGGGCTGAAAGTCGCGAACTGTCGTGATTGCGGATTCCCAGTCCGTCATGCGTTCTTGGCGACCGGCAAGGTTTTCGGCAGTCGGTCTCCAGTCGTTCACCTTGCCGGGCAGTCGCTCCACGCGCTCCATCAGAGCCGTTACTTGACGCTCGTCGGCGCCGAGTGCGCGGGCGATGGTGGCGACATCCTCGGGATCGGGTAGACCCCTGCCGCGCTCGATGCGCGAAATCTTGGGCTGACTCATGCCGATCATTCCGGCCAGTTGGGCTCCCGTGAGCCGGCGGGCGCGGCGCATGCGCGCCAGAGAGGCACCCACCGATTCGTCCGAGTCGGAGGGAGCTCCCTGATGATCTGCCATCGATTGCTCCCTCGCGTCACCGGGTCATCGTCAGGAAAGGTGGCTCGCGGCCTCGATCAGGAGCTCGCACGGAATTGCCACCAGGAACTCGCCCTCGGGGAGGTTGATGCCTGCTTGCTCCGCCGTCACTGGGAAGCCCTGGATGACAACCATGCCGGAGTCGCTCTTGTACACCGTCGGGCATGATCCCGCCGCACACCGGTTGGCGACCGCCTGAAGTAGGTAGATCTTTACTTGATCTGCATTGTCCGCTTGCTGGAAGGCGTTAGTCACCAGGGCACCTTATTCATTCACCCTGCATCGTCAAGCCGAATCGCCCGGTGGACTTCTTGAGAAGCATCCAAGGGATGAATCCATGTGCATGCTACCAATCAGCCACCTGTCTGATCCACTGCGTATTCAAGATCCTTTACCGCACTATGAATTTCTGTGGATTATTCACCCAGATTGCATAGATGCTCAACGGGTCCGTTGCCGTCGCCCGTGGAGGCAGTCATGATCAATAAAACAGAGGGATCTTGGTCGGGGGTGTCCGGTTCCTCGACTTCGCCGACACCTGCAAAAACATCCCGCAAGCGATGGGTGATCGTGATGGTGGTGACCGCCTGCGTTGTCGGTGTGGTGGCCGGGCTGCTGTCGCATGCGGCGGGCAACAACGTCCCGGCGGCGATCCTCACCGGAGGGGGAGCCTTTGCGGGGACCTTCGGGCTGCTGCTGACCACCGCTCACTACGCCAGCGCCGACTGAGAGATCGGGGGAATCTCCGCGGGCGACCGGCGCCGGGTGGGAATCTTGGGTATCCGAGGGAGGGCGAAGCGGGATGACCGACTGGGACGGGAACTACGAGGCGGGTCCGCACAGTTCGGTGCATCGGCTGGCGGATGTCAGTAGTGACATGGCGACGGCCACGCGGTCGGCGGTTCAGGCGGCGCAGACCGCTGTGGCCGTGATTCAGCGGCTCGAGGCCAGCAGCACCGAGATCGGCAAGGTTGTCGAGCTCATCGCCACGATCGCCAAGCAGACCAACCTGCTCGCGCTCAACGCCACCATCGAGGCCGCGCGGGCCGGGGAGGCTGGGCGGGGGTTCGCGGTCGTGGCCAGTGAGGTCAAGGATCTGGCGAACGAGACCGCCACCGCGACCAACGAGATCGGTGGGCAGGTCGGCGGCATTCGGAGTGACACGCAGAATGCCGTCTCCGCGATCGAGGAGATGCAGGGGCTGATCGAGGAACTCGACCGCTGCCAGCAGGTGATCAGCGGGATCGTGGTCGAGCAGCAGGCCGGCTGAGGGTCACGCCGCTTCGTCCAGGCGGGTGCGCTGGTCAGGGTCCAGGCCGAGGTCGAGGGCGTCCATGGCCTCGTCGAGGCGTTCGACCGTGGTGGCGCCGACGATCGGGTGGATCGGTGGGGTGCCGCCGAGGAGCCAGGCCAGGACGGTCTGGTGGCGGCCGGTGCCCAGTTCGGCAGCGACGGCGTCCAGCGCGGCGAGCCGGCGGGTGGTGCCCCGGTGCTCGTACGCCTCATCCAGCCGTGACGGCAGCACGTAGGCGCCGTTCATCAGCGCGGTGTACGCCCACAGTGCCACCCCGGTCGTCCGGCAGAAGTCCAGCACCTCGTCCGTGACCACCCGGTGCGCCGACGCCGGCAGCGGGGCCCCCGGTCGCGGCCGCAGGTACGAGTGCCGTAGTTGCAGCGCCGTCCAGCCCTCGACGCCGGTCGTGGCGGCGATCCCGCGGCCCTGTTCGACCCGCCACGCCGGATGGTTGGAGGCGCCGAGACGGGCGACGGCACCCTCGGTGACCAGGGCGCCGAACGCGCCGACGGTCTCTTCCAGGGGCACCGTGCGGTCCTCGACGTGCGCCCAGTAGAGATCGATCCGGTCGACGCCGAGCCGCTTACGGCTCAGCTCCGACGCCCGGCGGATCACCCCGGCGGACAGACCCTCGGCGGAGTCCAGGCCGCGGGCCGCGTCGGTGGGCTGGCCGCCCAGCTTCGTGCTGATCCGGACCCGCTCGCGGGCGCCGGGCCGCGCGGCGAGCCAGCGGCCGATCACTTCTTCGCTCTGCCCGCCGAAGCCGCTCGGATGGCCCCAGAACATGTAGTTGTTCGCGGTGTCGATCCATCGACCTCCGCGCTCGACGAAGCGGTCCAGCAGGGCGAACGACGCGCTCTCGTCGATCCGCGTCCCGAACAGCATGGCTCCCAGCACGATCTCGCTCATGGCGAGCACGGTGCCACCTGGAGTGCGCTCCAGATCAAGGGCAAAATCAACGGGATGCAGACCTATTCGCCGGGTGAGATCGCCGACCGGACCGGCTTCAGCCTCGACACGCTGCGGTACTACGAGCGCATCGGGCTGCTCGACGACATCGCTCGCACGCCGGGCGGGCAGCGAATCTTCAACGACGGCGACGTCGCCTGGCTGGAGATTCTGCGCTGCCTGCGCGACACCGGGATGCCCATCGCGCAGATGCGCCGGTACGCCGATCTGACGCGCGACGAGTGCACCATGCGGGAGCGTGTGGACCTGCTGGAGGAGCACGACCGGGAGATCGGCCGGCGGCTGGAGGAGCTCGCGGCGCAGCGTGAGCACATCCGCGGGAAGATCCGCTACTACCGGTCGCTCGACGTGCCGGCTGAGGGAGAATGACACCATGGCCCGACGTTCACCCCGCCTCACCACGTGTCCGTGCGGGCTCGGCCAGCCGTACGCCGAATGTTGCGGCCCGGCGCACGAGGGTAAGCCGGCGGCCACCGCCGAGGCCCTGATGCGTTCGCGTTATGCCGCTTTTGCGCTGGACGACGCCGCGTACGTGCTGAGGTCCTGGCACCCGGACACCCGGCCGGCCGATGTCGAGCCGGACCCGCAGATGCGCTGGACCGGTCTCGACGTGCTGGAGTCGACGGGTGGCGGGCTGTTCGACGCGGAGGGTGTCGTCGAGTTCACGGCGCACTACCGCGACGGCGGCCGGCCCGGTGAGATGCGTGAACGCAGCCGCTTCGTGCGGCACGACGGTCAGTGGGTGTACTGGGGTCCGGTCCTTACCAACACCTGACGGATGTGATCTCCTTCAGGTGAATCATCTGAGGAGGACAACGATGTCGTCGAACCAACGGCCACTGGAGGCCGGGATCGTCCGTGACTTCAAGGTCAACCTGTCGTACGGGCGATATCTGCAGCTCGATCAGGTCCTGTCGGCGCAGCATCCCGTCAGCGTGCCCGAGCACCACGACGAGCTGCTCTTCATCCTGCAGCACCAGACCTCGGAGCTCTGGCTCAAGCTGGTCCTGCACGAGCTGCGCGCCGTGCAGCGGCAGCTGGCCGCCGACGACCTGCGGCCGGCGCTCAAGGGGCTGGCCCGGGTCAAGCACATCCAGCGCTGCCTGACCGAGCAGTGGTCGGTGCTGGCCACCCTCACCCCGTCGGAGTACGCCGAGTTCCGCAGCTTCCTCGGCACGTCGTCGGGCTTCCAGTCGTACCAGTACCGTGCGGTCGAGTTCCTGCTCGGCAACAAGGACCGCCGCATGCTGTCGATCTTCGACGACGACCCGGCGGCGAAGGAGCTGCTGACCGCCGCGCTGGAGGCCCCGAGCGTCTACGACGAGTTCCTGCGCTACCTGGCGCGGGCCGGTCACGACGTGCCGGTCGAGCTGCTGAAGCGTGACGTGACCCAGCCGTACACGTTCCACGACGACCTGGTGCCGGTGTTCGTCAAGATCTACGAGAACGCCGACACCTACTGGGAGGCGTACGAGGCGTGCGAGGAGCTCGTCGACCTCGAGGAGAATTTCCAGCTGTGGCGGTTCCGGCACCTCAAGACCGTGGAGCGCACCATCGGCGTCAAACGGGGCACCGGTGGCTCCAGCGGTGTCGACTTCCTCCGTAAGGCCCTCGAGCTCACCTTCTTCCCGGAGCTCTACGCCGTCCGTACCGAGATCGGGGTGGCACACGCGTGACCGACGACCTGCTGAAGCGGGCCGAGGCGCTGGACGCCGCCGACCCGCTCGCCCACCTGCGCGAGCGCTTCCTCACCCCGGACGGCTTCGACGTCGTCTCCTACCTGGACGGCAATTCGCTGGGCCGGCCGCTGCAGGCCACCGCGCAGCTCCTCGACAGTTTTGTCCGCGAGCAGTGGGCCGGGCGCCTCATCCGCGGCTGGACCGACGGCTGGATGGAGTGGCCGCTGCAGCTCGGTGACCGCCTCGGCGCCGTCGCCCTCGGTGCCGCCGCCGGTCAGGTGGTGGTCGCGGACTCCACGACGGTGCTGCTCTACAAGCTCTCGCGTGCGGCCGTCGACGCCCGTCCCGGCCGCCGCAAGATCGTCCTGGACACCGACAACTTCCCCACCGACCGGTACGTGCTGGAGGGCATCGCCGCCGAACGGGGGCTGTCGCTGACGTGGATCGAGACGGATCCCGCCACCGGCATCAGGCCCGAGCAGGTCGCCGAGGTGGTCGACGAGGACACCGCGCTGGTGCTGTTCAGCCACGTCGCGTACAGGTCGGGATGGCTGGCGGACACGGCCGAGATCAACCGGATCGCCCACGCGGCCGGCGCCCTGACACTCTGGGACCTGAGCCATTCCGTGGGCTCGGTCGACGTGCACCTCGACGAGTGGGGTGCGGACCTGGCGGTGGGGTGCACGTACAAGTACCTGAACGGCGGCCCGGGTGCTCCCGCCTTCGCCTATCTGCGGCGGGAGCTGCAGGGTGAGCTGCGTCAGCCGATCCAGGGCTGGATGGGTCACCGGGCGTCGTTCGAGATGGGCCCGGGACACGAGCCCGCCGAGGGTGCGCGGGCGCTGCTCAGCGGCACCCCGCCGATCCTCGCGATGGTCCCCCTGCACGCCAACCTCGACCTGCTCGCCGAGGCCGGCATCGAGGCGGTACGCGCCAAGTCGGTCCTGCTCACCGGTTACGTCCTCGACCTGGCGGACGAGTGGCTGGCGCCGCTCGGCGTCGAGGTGGTCAGCCCGCGTGACGCCGCCCGCCGTGGCGGTCACGTGACGTTGCGGCGCCCCGGCTTCGAGCAGTTGCTGGAGAGCCTCTGGGACAACGGTGTCATCCCCGACTACCGCCGGCCGGACGGCATCCGGGTCGGTCCCGCCCCGCTGAGCACCAGCTTCGCGGAGGTGCACCGCGGCCTGTCCGTCCTGCGGGCACTGCTCGAGAAGCAGCCGTGACCTGGGTCGTCGCCGACACGATCTGGTGGGACGGGCGTGTCCACCGGGAGTCGGCGCTGTGCCTCACACCGGGTGCTCGGAAGGTCGTGCCGGTGGCAGAGGTCCCGGCCGGTGAGCCGCGGCGGCGGGTGCCCGGTGCGGTGCTGCCCGGCCTCTGCGACGCGCACGTGCACTCCGCGCTGATCGATCTGCCGACGCTGCGGGCGGGCGGGATCGCGTACGTGTGGGATCTGGGCGGTGTCCCGGCTGCCGTCGCCGCGTGGGCCGGCCGATTCCCCATGCGGTACGCCGGACCATTTTTGATCGCTCCGGGCGGTTATCCCAGCGACCGCTCGTGGGCGCCGGCCGGGAGCTGCCGGGAGGTGCTGTCGGCCGGCGACGCCGCCGCGGCGGTGGCCGAGGTGGTGGCCGTGGGTGCCACCCTGGTCAAGGTCACCGCCCACGCCGGCGGCCCGTTGCTCCCGCCCGCGACGCTGGAAGCGCTGGTGTCGGCCGCCCACACCGCCGGTCTCCCGGTGGTCGTGCACGCCGAGGGGCCGGGAACGGTGGTAGCCGCCTACCGTGCGGGCGCTGACCTGCTCGCCCACACGCCGTGGACGTCGGCGCTCGACGCCGGCCTCGTGCGGGACGCGGCCGCGCGCATGACCTGGATCAGCACCCTGGACATCCACGGCCGGGACACACCGACGCCGGCGTGGGAGACGGCGCTCGGCAATCTCCGGCTTTTCCTCGAGCACGGCGGAAAGGTCCGGTACGGCACCGATCTCGGCAACGGCCCGCTGCCGCCGGGGATCAACGTGCGGGAGCTCCGGGCGCTGCAGAGCGCGGGCCTGGACCCCGCTTCGGTGCTGGCCACGATGACCGAAGCTGATCACGCGGAACCGACCTGGCTCCCCGCCGGGCTCGATCTCGACCCGGAGACGTTCGCCGGCTCCCTGGCCACCGCCCGGGTCCTGACCCCGGAGGTCCGGCCCAGGGTGTAGAAAGACGGCATGATCGTGGTGACCGGGGCGAGCGGACAGCTGGGCGGCCGGGTGGCTGCCCGCCTGGCCGAGGCCGGAGAGCAGCAGCGACTGGTCGTGCGTGATCCGGCCCGGGCGCCGGCACTGGCCGGGGCCGAGGTCGCCGTGGCGGAGTTCGGCGACCCGGATGCCGTGCGCCGGGCCCTCGACGGCGCCGGAACCGTCCTGATGGTGTCGGCCTCCGAAACGCCCGACCGGGTCGACCGGCACAAGGCCTTCGTCGACGCCGCGGTGGCGGCCGGGGCCGGGCACCTCGTCTACACGTCGTTCTTCGGTGCCGCGCCCGACGCCGTGTTCACGCTGGCCCGGGACCACTGGGCGACCGAGGAGCACATCCGGGCGAGCGGCCTGCCGTTCACCTTCCTGCGCGACAACCTCTACGCCGACTTCCTGCCGTTCCTGGTCGGCGACGACGGTGTCATCCGCGGTCCCGGCGGTGACGGCCGGGCAGCGGTGGTGGCGCAGGACGACATCGCCGACGCCGCTGTCGCCGTGCTGCGGGATCCCGCAGCGCACACCGGTCGGACCTACGACCTGACAGGGCCCGAGGCGCTCAGCTTCGCGGACCTGGCGGCGATCCTCACGACCTCCACCGGACGCGCGGTCACCTACCACGACGAGACCCTGGCCGAGGCTTACGCGTCACGGGCGAAGTACGGCGCACCGGACTGGCAGGTCGACGCGTGGGTCAGCACCTACACCGCGGTGGCCGCCGGGCAGCTGGAGGCGGTCAGCACCGCGGTGGCCGACCTGACGGGCAGGCCGGCGACACCCTTCAGAGGCTGACGGACCGACCGGTGGTGGCGCTGGTGCGGGCGGCGTCGAGGACGTCCATGTTGCGGACCGAGTCCCACGGGTCGACCGGCAGCGGACCCTCGCCGCGGACCGCCGCGGCGAAGGCCGGGTAGAAGCTGTCCCACCGGCCGCGTTCGCTGCGGACCGGAGCGCCGGTCGCACCCCGGTAGAGCCGGCCCCAGGCGTGCTCGGGCTCGACACCCCAGCGCTCGCCGAGGTCGGCGGGGGAGCGGCCGGCCTTGAGCGCGGCCTCCTGGCCGTCGATGCCGTCGACGATGTAGGTGCCCGTCGTGCCGCTGACGCGGAAGCGCGGACCGGGTGCCGCCTGACGCCAGCTGCCCCACAGGTGCGACTCGACGCCGCTCTCGTGGTGCAGGGCCACGAAGACGTCGTCGTCACGGTCGCCGTCGCCGCGCATCTCGGCGTACACGCGGGTGGACGGGCCGAAGAGCAGGTGGGCCTGGTCGACCAGGTGGGCGCCGAAGTCGAGGAGGGTGCCGCCGCCCGCCGCGGGCGGCTCGCGGTCCGGGGACCAGCGCTCGAAGCGCGACTCGAAGCGGCGGATCTCACCGAGCGCGCCCTCGCCGATCAGGCGCTGCAGGGTCAGCAGATCGGAGTCCCAGCGCCGGTTCTGGTAGACGGTGAGCAGCACACCCGCCTCGCCGGCGAGGGTGGTCACCTCACGGGCCGCGGCGGCTTCGAGCGCGAACGGCTTGTCGACAACCACGGCCAGGCCGAGCTCGACGGCCTCCCGGGCCAGCGGGACGTGGGTCGCCGCGGGTGTCGAGATCGCGACGGCCTGCACACCGGCCGCGGCGAGATCCGCGAGGGAGTCGTACGCCGCGACACCGGGATGGGCCTTCGCCAGCTCGGCGCGGCGTTCCGGGGAACGGGTCACGACGCCCGCAAATTCGACGCCGTCAGCCGACGCGAGCAGGGGTGCGTGGAAGATGCGCCCACCCGAGCCGTAACCCACCAGACCGATCCGTGTTGCCGTCATGTTACGGATCTTACGGGCGTGGGGCCCGCCACAGCGCGGGGGAGGCCCCGGCGGCCAGCAGGCCGGCCAGCTCCGCGGCGTCCAGCCGGCCGGCGATCAGGTCGCCCTGCGCCGCCGTGGCCGTGCTCCGGCGCAACAGGTCGAGCTGCTCGGGCTGCTCGACACCCTGCACGACGGTCTCGGTGCCGAGCAGGCCGCCCACCGACAGGACCAGATCGAGCGCCGCCGGGTCACCGGTCAGGAACGAGCCGTCGACCTTCAGCTGGTGGATCGGGAACGAGCGCAGCGAGGCGAGCGACACGTACCCGGTGCCGAAATCGTCCAGCGCGATCCGGACACCGTGCCCGGCGAGCCGGTCGAGCTGGGTGCGTGCCCGCGGATCGTCGATGTGCTCCGACTCGACGATCTCCAGCGTCAACCGCCCCGCCGCGAGCCCGCACTCCGCGAGCGTCGCCAGGACCGTGTCGCCGAAGCGCGGATCGAGCAGCTGATGAGCGCTGAGATTGATGCCCAGGCGCAGCGTTCCGCCGCCGGGCAGTGCCGCGATCTCCTCCGCCACGGTACGCAGGAAGTAGCCCGTCACCCCGGCCAGATCCCCGGTGCGCTCCGCCAGGGCCAGCAACTCGCGGCAGGGCACACTGCCCATGCTCGGGTGCCGCCACTCGATCAGCGCCTCGACGCCGGCCCACTCACCCGTACGGAGATCGAGGTAGGGCTGGTACCAGACGGCGATCTCCCCGCGCCCGATCGCGTACGGGAGCTGGTCCTCGAGGGTCCGGTGCCGTGCCACCTCACCGTGCTCGCCGGAGGTGAACACCTCGACACGGCTCTTGCCGCGGGCCTTGGCGGCGTACATGGCGATGTCGGCGCGGCGGGTGAGTTCGGCGGCCGAGACGCCGGCCTCGGTCAGGGCGACACCGATGCTGGCGCCGACGGAGACGGTGACTTCCTTCAGGCGTACGGGCTCGACCAGCCGGGCGCAGAGTTCCGTGGCCACGCGCTCGGCCGTGGCCGGGGTGTCGAGGTCCTTGAGCAGCAGCACGAACTCGTCGCCGCCGAGGCGTCCCGCGACGGACCCGGGCCCGCCGGTGGTGGTGATGCGCCCGGCCACGGCGAGCAGCAACTCGTCGCCGGCCCCGTGCCCGTACACGTCGTTGACCTGCTTGAAGTCGTCCAGGTCGATGGTGAGCAGGGCGACCGCGCCGGGCTCACCCGCGTCGACGGCCGCGGCCAGCTCGCCGAAGAACTTCCCGCGGGTCGGCAGCTGGGTCAGGTTGTCGTGGTTGGCCCGGTGGTCCAGCTCGGCGTGCGAGACGCGGCTCGCCTCACCCAGGCTGATCTGCGTGGTCAGCGTGCGGAACGTGTCGACGACGTCCGGAGCCGGCTTCCGACGGCTGCCCAGCAGGCGGTACCGGCCCGGCGCCGCCTCCTCCACGTCCCAGAAGCGCAACTCCGGGCCGGTCAGGTGGTCCTGCGGTGCGATGAGCACCTCCTCCGGCAGGACGGTGCCGGCGGCGACCGGGTGGCCGAAGGCGATCAGCACGACCAGACCCCGGGGCTCACGCTGCACAGCGAGGTAGACGGTGTCCGGGCTCAGCCCGGTGAGAACCTCGGCGGTCTCGGCGCCGACCCGGTGGACCGTGGCGAGGTCCGGTGCGGCCAGGATCCGCCCGCCGGCACGGGCCAGGGCGGCCTCACGGGCGGAGGCGAGTTCCTGGCGGATCAGCGCGGTGTAGATGGCCCGGGTCATCGCCGTCATCAGCACCACCTGGGGTGTGGCCTGGAGGATCAGCGCCACCGTGACGCCGGTGCCGGTCCCGCCCACGGCAGGCGACAGCAGGATCGCGGCCGGGACAGCGCCCAGCCCGATCAGCGACCGGACCGCCCAGGACCGGAACGAGCCGTGCAGCGACTGGACCACCAGCAGCACGATGATCGGACCGATCGTGGCGATCGGGTCCACGAAGGCCGATCCGGCGAAGGTGATCAGCGCGGGCAGCACCACCGGATCCCAGACGAACGTGCGCCCGCGGACGTAGGTGGTGGCGATCGCGAGGGCCGACAGCAGGAGCGCGGCCCGGGCGCCGTTGTCCCACAGCGCCGATCCCGTGGCGCCACCGATGAGTCCCAGCTGCCCGACGAGGCTCAGACAGGCGACACCGGCCGCGCCGAGCCGGACCCGGCCCAGCATCGTCCCGGGGAGCCGCGCGAGCAAACGTTCCACCTTCGCCTGTTCGGTCGTGACCACGGCGATCTGAGGCATCCGTCAGGCGTGCTGCAGGGGTGCCGGAGTGCCGAAGAGTTCGACCCCGTTCTTGCCCTCGGCCTTGGCGGCGTACATCGCGAGGTCGGCCCGGCGGGTGAGCTCGCCGGTGCCCACGCCGGGCTCGGCGAGGGCGATGCCGATCGAGGCGCCGGCGCTCACGGTGGTCCCGGTCAGGCGGGCCGGGGCGACGATGCGGCCGCACAGCCCGCGGGCCAGGGCCAGCGCGTCGGACGGGCCCGTGATGCCGGTGAGCAGCAGGGCGAACTCGTCACCGCCGAACCGGGCCGCGGTGCTGCCGGGCCCACCGGCGGCCACGATCCGCCCGGCGATCTCGATCAGCAGTTCGTCACCCGTGGCGTGGCCGTGGGTGTCGTTGACCGCTTTGAAGTCGTCCAGGTCGATCAGGAGCAGGGCGACGCTGCCGGGCTCCCCGGCGGCTGTCGCGGCTTCCAGCTCACGGAAGAACTTCGCGCGGGTGGGCAGGCCGGTGAGGTGATCGTGGTGGGCGCGGTGGTCGAGCTCGGCGTAGGACCGGCAGGCGGTCTCACCCAGCACGACCTGGTTGGAGATCGTGCGGAACGCGGCGACCACGTCGTCGGGCACCGGGCCGACCCCGCCGATCAGCTGATGCAGGTCGGCCGAGAAGGTCTCGATCCGCCAGTACCGGTGACCGGGCACAAGAACGCCGAGAGCGTCCGGGTCCTCGACCACTGAGTCGGGTACGGCCCGGTGCCGCAGCGACTCGGGGAGACCGGCGAAGTTCGCCACGAAGAGCCCTTCGGCGCCGCGGCGCAGGATGACCATGACCGTGCCGGGAGTCAGCGCGATGATCTCCTCGGCCGCCACGACACCCAGCCGCCGGACCTCCGCGACCTCGGTGACGCCGATCATCCGGCTGCCCGCCCGGGCCAGCACGGCCTCCCGGGCGCTGTCGCGTTCCTGCCGCCGCAGCGCCAGGTAGATCCCGCGCATCATGACGCTCATGAGCAACAGCTGCGGCACCGCCGCGAGCACCGTGGTGGAGTGCCAGGACACCTCCCGGCCGAGCGAATCCGGTGAGATCGCGACGGCGGCGGGCACGGCCAGAAAACCTCCGACGGTACGCACGACCCACAGCCAGAGCGGGCCGTAGAGCGACAGCACCAGCGCGACGGCCGTGGCGAGCGCG
Organism: Amorphoplanes friuliensis DSM 7358; assembly: GCF_000494755.1. Classification (NCBI taxonomy): domain Bacteria; kingdom Bacillati; phylum Actinomycetota; class Actinomycetes; order Micromonosporales; family Micromonosporaceae; genus Actinoplanes; species Actinoplanes friuliensis. Next base: position 7,196,014 of record NC_022657.1, on the reverse strand, counting down.
ATCGTGGCCAGCGGGTCCTCGAGCCCCGAGCCGCCCACCAGGACGAGGACGGGCAGGGTCAGCGAATCCCACCAGGGCGCCTTGCCCCGCGAGTGGGTCAGCACGACCGCCGCCATGATCAGCAGGATGGACAGGAACGCGGCGAGGTTCCAGCTCGGCGGCCGGCTCTCGTTGCCCACCTGGAACAGGTCGGTCACCAGCGCCAGGCAGCTGATGACCGTCGCCGCCAGGCGGGTACGCCCCAGGTTGCCGGCGGGCAGCAGCTGCCGGACGCGGATCATGCCTCCTCGTTCGGCGGGTACACCCGTTAGTGAAGGGTTCCGTGTCGGAAGGTTGACGGCGCGTCACGGCGTGGCCCGCACCGAGCCACTATCGGTGCCATGGAGCCCGCACAGCTGGACCGCACGCCCTTCGCGGACCTCGACTCGATGCCCCCGGCCATGCTGGCGATGCTGGTCGCCGCGCTCGAGGGGATGTCCCGTCATCCCGAGATCCGCCGTGTCCGCAACACGGCGTGGGAGGCGCTGCGCCCGGCGCCCGGGCAACGGCTGCTCGACGCGGGCTGCGGCGCGGGTGACGTGGCCCGCGCCCTGGCGGTCGCGGTGTCACCCGGTGGGGAGGTCGTGGCGCTCGATCATTCCGCGGCGACGCTGTCCGCGGCCCGCGACCGGCACGACGGCGGCGCGATCCGGTACGTGACCGGCGACGTCTCCTCCCTGGACCTCCCCGACGACAGCTTCGACGGCGTGTGGTGCGAGCGGGTGCTCCAGCACGTCGACGACGCCGACGTGGCGATCGGCGAGCTGATCCGGGTCACGCGCCCCGGCGGCCGGGTCTGCCTGATCGACACCGACTGGGGTTCGCTGGCCTTCGACGGTGTGGACGCCAACCTGGCCCGGACGATCGTCGCCCACATGCACGGCCGGCTCACCCCGCGCCAGGTCGACATGGGCCGCACCCTGCGCCGGCGCCTGGTCGGTTACGGCCTCCACGACCTCCAGGCGACCCCGGTGACCTGCTACTTCCCCGACCCGGCGTCGGCCGCCGTGGTGCTGCCGATGGTCAACCCGGACGTACCGCAGGAGGCCTGGATGACACCGGAGGGTCTGCGGGAGCGCTGGTTCGACCAGGTCGACCAGGCCGGCGACGACGGCGAGTTCCTGGCCGTCCTCACGATCTGGGTCGTCGCCGCCACGGTTTAGGGCCTGTCCTGCCAATCTTGACGGCCCGCGCCGGGCCCAGCTTCCGCCTCGCTGCGCGGGCCGGAAGGCCACATACAACACCGGTATGCGACCTCCCGGCCCACTGGCGACGCGAAACCTGGACCTCGCCGCGACCTCGCCAAGATCGGCAGGACAGACCCTAGCCCGTCGCGCGGAAGTGCTGGCGTTTTTTCTCGTCGCGGACGACAAAGCCGAGGCGGGCCAGCTCGGCGCGCAGGTCCTTGGCGTCGTCGCTGTCGCCGCGGTCCAGTGCCTGCTGCCGGGCGGCGAAGACGGCCTCCGCCTCGGCCGGCAGATCGGGCAGGTTCGGGACCCAGCGGCGGTAGGCATCTGCGTACGGGTCCTGGTCGGACCAGGCCGGGCCGAACACGCCTGCGAGCCGCCGCGGTGACACGTTGAACGGTTCGCGGGCGAGTTCACGGCCGGTACGCCCGAGCAGCACCAGCTGGTCGCGTTCGCGGTAGGCCACGGTCACGTCGGCGCGCGGCAGCGTGCGGGTGGTGCCGGGCCGGGTCAGGGTCACCTCCGTGCCGGACATGCGGACGGTCAGGGACTCCCGGTCGGCGAGGAACGCCAGCACCAGCCCGGCGATCGTGCCCAGGGCGAGGGCGCCGATCGTCGACTCGGGCTCGGGCAGGCGTTCGGCCAGCTTGAACGGGCCGCGCATCGGCAGGAACGGGATGCGCAGGATCCACTCCGGGAGCTGGTGCACCACCCAGCCCACGCCGGCGCCGGCGACGGGCAGCGCCACCCACATCGCCGCCCGCGCCCACATCGGTGTTCCCACCGCTCTCGTTTCGTCGATCACGTCAGCAGAGTCTTCGCGGGGCGGGCGCGCGCCGGATACGGGCAGCTGTCGCGTTCGCGTCGACCAAAGTCGACGGGGTGGTCGCCAACCGGCCACTGCGCGGGGCGGCAGCGGCACAGTACGGTCCTGGCATGAGGCACCGGCTGCTCGAAGGGGTCCTGGCAGTCGTCGCGATGCTGCTGGGGAGCTTCTTCCTGTGGACCTCGATCTCCGAGGGCGACGGCTGGCCGATCCTGGTGGAGGTCGTGGCGGGTGCCGTCGCGGTCACCGCCCTGCTCCTGCTCCGTCGCAGCCGGCCGGTCACTCTCGCGTTTCTCCTCATCCCGATGGGGCTGGTCTTCGGCCTGCCGATGGGTGCGACACCGATCGCTCTCTTCGCGGTCGCCCTGCACCGGCCGGCCCGGATCGCCGCCGGGATGACCGCCCTGCACTCGCTGTCGCTGACCGGCTTCTACCTGGCGGTGCTCGGCCCGACGCGCCTCTTCTACGAGTCGGTGACTTTCCTGGTGCTCCTGCACGTCATCCTGGTCGCCGTGGCGATGCTGGTCCGATCGCAGCGCCAGCTCGTGCACTCGTGGTCGGAGCGGGCCCGGCAGGCCGAGCAGGGCCAGCAGCTGCGGATCGAGCAGGCCCGCCTGGCCGAGCGTGAGCGGATCGCCCGGGAGATGCACGACGTGCTCGCCCACCGCATCTCCTTGCTGGCCGTCCATGCCGGCGCCCTGGAGGTACGCCGGGACGCGCCGGACACCGAACGGGAAGCCGCCGGGGTGATCCGGCAGAGTGCGTTCGAGGCCCTGGAGGAGTTGCGCGGGGTCATCGGCATGTTGCGCGAGCCCGTTGTGGACGATCGCCCGCAGCCGACCCTCGCCGACGTGCCGGCCCTGGTCGACCAGTCCCGCGACGCCGGGGAGCAGGTGGACCTGGACCTGGACGCCACCGGCCCGGTGCCCGCCGGAGTGGGGCGGCACGCCTACCGGATCGTGCAGGAGGCGCTGACCAACGCCCGCAAGCACGCGCCGGGCGCCCGCGTCCGGGTGGCGGTCACCGGCCACGCCGAGCAGGGCCTGGTCGTGGAGGTCGGCAACCCGCTGGTGGCCGGTGGCCCGGTGCTGCCGGGAGCGGGCGCCGGACTGGTCGGGATCGGCGAGCGGGTGCAGCTCGCCGGTGGCCGCCTGGAGCACGGCCCGACCACCACCGGCGAGTTCCACCTGCGCGCCTGGCTCCCGTGGACACCATGAGACCGCCCCAGGATCCGCGCGCCAGGCCCGGATCAGATCAGAGTCTGCGCGGCGCCGGGCCCGGGTCAGATCAGGGTCTGCGCGGCGCCGGGCCGGGGTCGGATCAGGACCTGCGCTGCGCCGGGTCCCGGCCGAATCGGGGTCTGCGCCGCCCCGGGCGGGGGTCAGATCAGGATTTGGGCTGCCCCGGGCGCCGGGAACGAGCCGGCGACCGCACCGGGCACACCGGTGGTGGTGTCGATCGGCAGCCAGGTGACCGTGCCGGAGCGCTGGTTGGCGACGTAGAGGCGTTCGCCCGCCGGGTCGAGGGCCAGGTGCCGCGGCCAGTCCCCGCCGCAGGACGGCGCGGCGACCCGGGTGAGGGTCGCACCCTCGTCGCTGGTCGCGAAGACGCCGACGGTGTTGGTGCCGCGGTTGCTGAGGTAGACGAAGCGCCCGTCGGCCGACACGACGATCTCGCCCGGATAGTTCGTGACACCGGTGTCCGGCGCGGCCTCGATGACCTGGCCGGGCTTGAGGACGCCGTCCTCCCACGCGCAGACGGTGACGGTCGAGTCGAGCTCGCCGGCCACGTAGGCGAAGGCGCCCCCGGGGTGGAAGGCCAGGTGCCGGGGTCCGCTGCCCGGTGCCAGCACGGTCCGCGCGACCTCGTCGAGCGTGCCCGCCGCGCTGTCCAGCGTGTAGGTGAAGACGGTGTCGACGCCCAGGTCGACCGCGAGGACGTACGCACCCGTGGGGTCGATCACGACCTGGTGGGCGTGGGACTGGCGGCCGTTGATGCCCTGCCGGCGGGTGTCGCTGGCCGCGGCCACGGTCCCGTCGGGGTTGATCGGGTGGGTGACGACCGCGCCGCCGCCGTAGAGCGACACGAAGAGGAAGCGGCCCTCGGGGTGGACGGCGAGGTGGGCCGGGCCGTTGCCGGTGGGGGTCGTGCCGAGCAGTTCGAGCCCGGGAGCAAGGGTGTTGACCGTGCCGGCGTTCTGCTCGCTGATGGCGTAGAGGATGTCGCTGACGGGGCCGGTTGCGAGCCAGGACGCCTCAGTGACCGCCGCGGTGCTCGCCTCGGCGACCGGTGTGCCCGTCTCCGCGTCGAGGTGGCCGGCCTGAATGCCCGGGCCGCCGGCGGAGGTGTAGGTCCCCAGGTGGAACGGCACCGCGTCGTCGGCGGAGGCCGGCAGAGCCGCCAGCGCGGTGCCACCGGCAGCCGCGGTGAACGCGGCAGCGCCGCTCAGCTTGAGAAGTCCCCGGCGTGTGGTCCTCGATCCATCCATGCACGTCAATCTAGCGAGAGAAGCCGATCTTGACGACAGCGGGTGCTGATCCCGGCGCGAAGGTCCGTGTGCTGCTCGTCGACGACGACGCACTCGTCCGCGCGGGGCTGACCATGATGCTGGGCGCGTTCGACGGCATCGAGGTGGCCGGTTCGGCCTCCGACGGCACCGAGGTCGCCGCGGCGGTCAACACCCACCGGCCGGACGTGGTGCTGATGGACATCCGGATGCCGGGGATGGACGGGCTGACCGCCACCGAGACGCTGCGGGCCCGCCGGGATCCCCCCGAGGTGATCGTGCTGACCACCTTCGACACCGACGCCCACGTGCTGCGGGCGATGCGGGCCGGTGCCAGCGGCTTCCTGCTCAAACACACGCCGCCCGTCGAGATCGCCCGGGCCGTACGCAGGGTGGCGGCGGGTGAGCCGATGATGTCGCCCGAGGTGCTGCGCCGGATGATGACCTTCGTCGCGGCGGCGGGGGCCGATCCCGGTCGTGAGCGGGCCCGTGCGGCCCTGAGCCGGCTCAGCCCCGGGGAACGTGAGGTCGCGCTGCTCGTGGCGCAGGGCCGCACCAATCAGGAGATCGGTACGGCCCTACGGATGAGCACGGCGACGGTCAAGGCGTACGTGTCCCGGATCCTCACCAAACTGGAGCTGACGAACCGCGTCCAGGTGGCGCTCCTCGTGCACGACGCTCGTTAGGCGACGGGCACCATCGCGTCGAGCAGTTTGTCCAGCGAGATGCTGGCGAAGCCGACCCGGACGTCACTCGCGCCGTACGGCAACCAGAAGCGCCCGGCGTGCACGACACCGCCGCAGGAGTAGACGACGTTGGGGACGTAGCCCTCGCGCTCGATCTCGTCGGGTTCCAGCAGGCCGTGGGGCAGGTCGGCCAGGACACGTTCCGGGTTGTCGAGGTCGAGGAGCATCGCGCCGATGGCGTACCGGCGCATCGGGCCGACGCCGTGGGTCAGGACGAGCCAGCCCGCGGTGGTCTCCACCGGTGAGCCGCAGTTGCCCACCTGGATCAGGTCCCAGCCGCGGTGCGGCATGAGCAGCGGCACCGCGTCCTGCCAGCGGTTCTGCTCGTCGCGAGTGCTCAGGCCGAGCGTCTCGCCGTCGGACCGGCACAGGGCGAGGTGCCGCCCGCCGACCGGTCGCGGGAAGAGCGCCATGCCCTTGTTGCGGGCCGCCGGTCCCCGCAGCGCGGTCACCTCGAAGTGCCGCAGGTCGCGGGTGTGCATCATCCGGCCACCGATGTGCCGTCCGTCGTACGCGGTGTAGGTGGCGTGGTAGGCCACGCGCCCGTCCGCCTCCTCGACCTGCACGAAGCGGGCGTCCTCCATGCCGTTGCTCTCGGCCGGTGTGGCCGGCCAGAGCACCCGCTCGTGCAGCGGCACCGTGGCCGGGAAGGTCACGGCGTAGTCGCTGGCCACGATGCGCCGGATGGCCTCGAGGGTCTCGTTCGCGGTCGGCCGGGCGAGCAGCTCGCCGGGCAGGTGACCGAGCACGTCCTCGAACTCGTCGTCGTCGTAGCGTTCGGGCAGCGAGGACAGCACGGTGGCGGTGATCTCGTTGTCCAGGTCCTCCTCGGCCAGACCGGCGGCGAGCAGGTCACGCTGGTGCTTGGCGCCGACCCGCTGGCCGATCATCAGGGGTCCGTCGCGGTCCTCGAGCCGGATCGTCTCGTCCGGACCGAGGATCGCCGAGCAGAAGCCGACCGAGGAGATGTGACCTTCGCCGATCTGGCGCAGGCTGATCGCGGTCCGCAGTTCCCCGGGGGCCAGCCCGCTCTGATCGGGGTGCGGAACCATCGACGGGTTGCACAGCGCCGCGGCCTCGACGGAGAACTCGTGGCTGAAGTACGCGCCGATCAGTGCCCGGGCGCTCGGCGACAGCTCGATGTCCGGCGGCACCCGGTGGTGCACCAGGTCGTAGTGGTGCTGGAAGGTCGCGCAGATGTCGTGGTGGCGCCCGGAGAAGCGTGCCAGCACGTCGTCGAGCAGCCGGGTGATCTCGTCCTCGTCGAGCTGCAGGATCCGCTCGATGATCGACGAGGCGCGGTTCTGGCCCAGCTGGGCGTCCTCGCCGGGCACGAACAGCTTGATGACGACCCGCCGGCCGTCGGGCTGCATCGTCAGCGCGTGCCGCAGAGCGAGTGAGGTCGTCCGGACGTCGGTGTGGGGGTCCAGCGTTGCGGTCATGGGAGTCCGCCTGACGGTCGGGTCGCGCTCCTGCTCGCCAGCGCGCGTGCGTGCTGCAACGTGGAGACGAGCGCGAGGGTGGATTCGGCGCCTTGATTCAGATTAGGTCCATCCGGGGTCAATCCGTCATATCCACCACCGGTCAGGGGGTCGTACATGACGGCGCCGGAGTCGTTGTCGCCCAGGAACCAGGCGATGGACTGGAACAGCGGGGCGTCCCAGCGGTCGTCCCCGGTGACCAGGGCCGCCGTCGCGCACGCGTCGGCGGTCGCTGCTGCCTCGATCGGCTGCTGGTCGTGGCGGTGCTTGGGGACGTCCGGCCGCCAGCCGCCGACCGGGACGGTGGAGAGGTGGCCGTGGTGCTCCTGCATGCGGCACAGCCAGGTGAGCATCCGCAGCCCGTCGGCCAGCAGCGGCTCGTCGCCGAGCAGGTCACCGGCGTGGATGAGCACCTCGGCCAGCGCCGGGTTCGCGTAGGTCAGCTCGCGTTCCGGCCAGGTCCACTCCGGATCGGTGCCGGGCAGGCCGATGACCGTGGCCGCGTCACCGAGCAGGGACGCCGCGGTGCCGGACCGGGGATCGGCGCGCAGCACCTCGGCCGCGCCCAGCCCGGCGAAGGCCATCGCCCGCGGCCAGGGTGACCGCTGCCGGGCCGCGAGGCCGAACGCCTCCCGGGCCTCGGCCCGGATCCACGCCACCGGGCAGCGGGCCGCCGCGGTGCCCAGACCCCAGACGGCCCGTCCCCACCAGTCGCCGAGGCTGGGCTCGTCGTGCCAGACCCGGTCGTAGCCCATGCGGTTGCGGCAGGTGCCGTCGGGTGCGAGGGCGTGAGTGAGGAAGGCCAGGTAACGCTCGGCCAGCCCGCAGACCAGCGCGGTCGGTTGCGGTTCCCGGGCGACGACGAGCAGGCCGCGGGACACGTCGTCCACGCAGTACCCGTGCTCGCGCCGCGGGATCGCGTTACGGGCGTGCTCGAGGAGCCCGGTGTCGTCGGAGAGCCGGGCGATCTGCGCCCAGTTGGGCTCGGGCGCGTCGACCAGACGGATCGGTGGCGGCACCAGCCGCAACGTGTGGCTCACGCGGGAACGGAGGTGGTGACGGGCGTGCGGTCCCGGACCAGCCGCGCGGCCAGCGACTGGTAGCGCGCGGCCACCGCGGGCCAGCGCAGGGTCGGTCCGCCGGCCAGGCCGGTCAGGTGGTTCGCCACGTCCGGCGCCGCGAGGAGGTGGCGGATGGCAGCGGCCATCGCCTCCGGGTCCTGATGCGGCACCAGCAGCCCTGGGCCGTCGGCCAGCAGCTCCACGGCGTGCGGGAACTCCGTCGCCACCACCGGTACGCCCGCACCGACCGCCTCGATCAGGACGCCGGACGTGACCTGCTCCGTCGAGTCGTACGGGAGGACCACCACGTCGGCCGAGCGGATCAGCCGGCTGAGTGTCGCCTGGTCGTGGTAGACGTCGTCCCACCGGATTTGGGCGGTGACGCCGAGCTCGGCCGCGAGATCCTGCAACGACTCCCGGTAGACGTCGCCGTGGTGCTCGAGCACCTTCGGGTGCGTCCGCCCGGCGACGGTGTAGGTCGGCATGGGCTGCAGGTCGGTCAGCAGGGCGAGGGACCGCAGCGCCCACTCGACACCCTTGCCGGGCCCGAGCAGACCCCACGTGAGCAGGTGCGGGATGTCGTGCGCCTCGCGCGGCGCGCTGGAGTGGCTGCCGGCGCCGTGCGGGATGACGGTGACCTTGCGGGCGTCGACGCGGTAGCCGTCGGTCAGGCGCTGCCGCGCGGTGTCGGTCATGGTCACGACCGCGTCGGCCGCGGCGACGATCTTCTCGAGGACGCGGCGCTGCATCGGCGAGGGTGTGCTCAGCACGGTGTGCAGCACCACGATCTTGGGCACCTTGACCGCCCGCAGCAGCGGCAGCACCTCGTCGCCGTCCGCGCCGGGGTAGATGCCGTACTCGTGCTGCACCACGGCGACGTCGAAGCGGTTGAGCGTGTTGGCCGCGGCCACCCAGCCACCGGAGTTGTCCGTGTGCCAGGTGTGCACGACCCGTGGCGCCGTCGGGTCGACCTCCAGGCCACCCCCGGCCGCGTCGGCGGAGAGCAGCCGGACCACACCGCTGCCGGGCGTACCGCCGGTCAGGTGGCTGGCGAGCGCCGCGTTGAACGTCGCCAGGCCGCATTGCGTGGGGGGATAGGTGCTCAGGAAGCCGTACGTGGCGGGCATGACAGGCCTTTCTGATCAGGCGGCTGCCTCCCCGCAGCACGGACCGGCGCGCGCGGGCATGGAGCGTGAGCGCACGCTTCAGCTATTCAGTGGCACATAAAATGCCGCAATTCGGTAATAGAACATTAACAAGAACGGCCTATTCACCTGACCAATTCGCGGTAAATCTGCAGGTAGTCGTCGACCATCCGGTCCGCGCCGAACCGTGATCGGGCGCGGGCCCGGCAGGCTGCCCGGTCCAGCGCGCCGATGCCCGCCACGGCCGCGACCGCCTGATCCACGTCCTCGGCCAGCCGCCCGGTCACCCCGTCGTCGACGACCTCGGCCATCGAGCCCTTCCGGTACGCGACCACGGGCGTCCCGCAGATCATCGACTCGACCACGGACAACCCGAACGGCTCGGCGAACAGGATCGGGTGCAGCAGGGCCGCGCTCCCGCCGAGGATCCGCGCCCGGTCGGCGGGCCCGACCGAGCCGAGGTAGACCACCCGGTCGCCGTCGATGTGCGGCTCGACCTGCTCGGCGAAGTAGCGCTGGTCCTGCACGATGCCGCACAGCGTCAGCCGGCGCCCGGCCCGGCGGGCGATCTCGATGGCGGTGTGTGTGCCCTTGTCCGGGTGGATGCGCCCGAAGCAGACCAGGTCGTCACCGCCGTCCGGATCGAACGGCAGCCCCTCGACGTCGACACCGTGGTAGACCGTGGCCAGGTAGTCCAGGTCGGGGGAGCGGTCGGCGTCCGAGATCGACACGAAGTGCGACCGCGCCCGCCGGTACGCGGGCAGGATGTTCTGCCCCGAGAAGCCGTGCACGGTCGTCAGCAGCGGCGCCTTGCAGTGCGCGGAGAACGCCAGCGGCAACCAGTCGATGTGGTTGTGCACGAGGTCGAAGTCGCCGGACCGCTCGAGCGCGTACGCGACGTGCAGCGCCTCCCACACCCGGCCGTCGATCTCGGGTGTGTCCTCGTAGCCGCTGGGGCAGACACCGTCGAGGGCCGCCTTGGTGACCGAGTCGAGGGTCGCGAAGAGTGTCACGTCGACACCGCGGGCGGTCAGGCCCTCGGCGAGCAGGCTGGTGATCAGCTCCCAGGGGCCGTAGTGGACCGGCGGTGTGCGCCAGGCGATCGGTCCGAGCAGGGCGACCTTCATGAGGCTCAGTATGAAAGTGGAACGGGGGTTTCGTGCGGGGTTCCCGTGTTAAAGAGTGACTATGGAGAACCCCTGGTGGCACAGCGCAGTCGTTTACCAGATCTACCCCCGCAGTTTCGCCGACGCCGATGGTGACGGCATGGGCGACCTTCGCGGCATCATCGATCACCTCGACCACATCGCGGGTCTCGGCGTCGACGTGATCTGGTTGTCGCCGGTCTATCCGTCCCCGCAGGACGACAACGGCTACGACATCAGCAACTACCAGGACATCGAGCCCGTCTTCGGTACGCTCGCCGATTTCGACGAGTTGCTCACCGGCGTCCACGAGCGGGGCATGAAGCTGGTGATGGACCTGGTGGTCAACCACAGCTCGGACGAGCATCCGTGGTTCGTGGAGAGCCGGACGGGCAAGGACAGCCCCAAGCGGGACTGGTACTGGTGGCGGCCGGCCCGCGAGGGCATGGAACCGGGCACCCCGGGCGCGGAGCCGACCAACTGGGGTTCGGTCTTCGGGGGCTCGGCCTGGGAGTACGACCCGGTCAGCCAGGAGTACTTCCTGCACATCTTCAGCCGCAAGCAGCCGGACCTCAACTGGGAGAATCCCGCGGTCCGCGAAGCGGTCTACGAGATGATGAACTGGTGGCTGGACCGGGGTGTGGACGGCTTCCGGATGGACGTCATCGACCACATCTCCAAGGACGTGTCCCTGCCCGACGGTGTGCTGCGGCCGGGCTCGATCTACGGCGACGGCGGCCCGTTCTGGCTGAACGGCCCGCGTAACCACGAGTTCCTGCACGAGATGTACCAGCGGGTCTTCGAGGGACGCGACGCGCTGCTGACGGTCGGGGAGACACCGGGCGCCACGGTCGAGGAGGCGCTGCTCTACACCGACCCGGCGCGGCAGGAAGTCAACATGATCTTCCAGTTCGACCACGTGTGGGCCGACCGCGGTGCCGACCCGTGGCTGCTCTACCCGTTGCAGCTGACCAAGCTCAAGGGCATCTTCGGGCGCTGGCAGGCCGGTCTGGCCGAGGTCGGCTGGAACAGCCTCTACTGGAACAACCACGACCAGCCGCGGGTCGTCTCGCGCTTCGGCGACGACAGCCCCGAATACCGCGAACGCTCAGCGAAGATGCTCGGCGCCGTCCTGCACCTGCACCGCGGTACGCCGTACGTCTACCAGGGTGAGGAGCTCGGCATGACCAACGCGCCGTTCGCCTCCATCGAGGACTTCCGCGACATCGAGGCACTCGGCCACTACGCGCAGGCCGTCAGCCAGGAAGGCCGCTCTCCCGAGGATGTGCTCACCGTGCTGCGGGCCCGCAGCCGGGACAACGCGCGGACGCCGATGCAGTGGGACACCTCGCCGCAGGCCGGCTTCACGACCGGCACACCGTGGCTGGCGGTCAACCCGAACTACCCGGAGATCAACGCGGCCGCGGCGGTGAAGGACCCGGACTCGGTCTACCACTTCTACCGCAAGCTGATCGCGCTGCGGCACGAGGAGCCGGCCGTCGTGCACGGCGACTTCACCATGCTGCTGCCGCACGACGAGCGGCTCTACGCCTTCACCCGCAGCCTCGGTGGCACGACGCTGCTGGTCATCGGCAACTTCTCCGGCGAGACGGTCCGGGCCGAGATCGACGATGCCGCGGCGTGGGCGGGAGCGGAACTGCTCCTCACCAACACCGCGGCACCGGAAGACCTGACGCTTGCACCGTGGCAGGCCGTCATCTATCGCCGGGTCAGCCCGTGATCGTGTCCCAGGAGAAGGCCAGCAGCGCGAAGGCCGCGCCGAGCAGCGCCAGCGAGATGCCGCGCGTACCGATCGGCAGGGCCGCGAGCACGAGCAGGATGACAGCGATCAGGTAAAGGATGCCCTGGATGCCCATCGGAGTTCCTCAATTCTGTGGGGGGTAGCGGCGACGCAGGTACCCCAAGATCGAGGAGCGTCAAACCACGGGAAGCACCACAGCCGAGGGACGTACCGAATCGTGATGCACCGTCGTGCGGGTGGCGACCATCCGCACGGCGGTGCCGAGCGGCTCACCCGTGCCGTAATTGCGGACGAACCGCGGGTGCGCACCCCCGCTGACCTGCAGGCGAATCCGGTGACCGGCGGCAAACCGGTGTCCTGCGGCGCCGAGCACCACCCGCACCGGATCGGCGTCGGCGTGGTCCGGGGTCAGCCGGACGAACCCGTCGCAGACGTTCACCGACCGGTCGGCCGGGTCCACGTCGCAGACCCGCACGAACAGGTCGAAGTGGCCGGTGCTGCCCGACGCGTAGAGCTCGGCGGTGGGCGTACCCATGATCTCCAGGGCCTCGGGCAACGGCCCGGTGGTGAAGGTCCGGACGTCGGCCCGCGCCTCCAGGGGCTTGTTGTCGCGGGCGCCCTGCGTGCGCGACTGCAGCTGGCCGGCGAACGACGGCGTGGGATTCTTCGGGTCGTAGTCGAAGCTCGTCGTGCCGCCGGCGAGCTCACCCAGCTCGCCGCCCGGACGCAGATGCAGCCGCAGATCGGTGCTCGGTGGCGGCCAGACGGGCAGCTCGCGCCACTCGTCACCGATGTGGACGCGGACGCGCGTGGTCCGCTCGCCCTCGCCGAGCAGGTGGACCCGCAGATGCTCCAGCGCGTCGGGGAAGAGCTCGGACCAGCCCCGGTCGAACGCCGACGTGTGTGTCCACGGGCCGATCATCAGCGTCGGTTCCTGCCCGGCGGCGCGCAGCCGGGCGTACTGGGTGAGGGTCTGTTCGAGGGTGAGGTCGTGCCAGCCGCTGACCAGGCTCACCGGCACGGTCATGCGGTCCGCCGCCGGGCCGGCGTCCGATCCGGACCAGAACAGATCGTCCTGGTACGGGTGACGCACCCAGTCCTCGAACTCCTGCCGCCGCCCCCCGAACGCGCGGCGGTAGGAGTCGAGGAGCGGCACGCCGCGGATCGCACGCCGCAGGTGCACGGCGAGCCGCAGCAGGGCCCGCAGGTAGGTCGCCTGCCCGGCGGCCTGGTTGAAGAACGCGACCCCGCTGACCAGGCTCAGCTCGAGTCGCAGGGCACCCGCTCCGTCGGGATAGAAGCCCTGGTAGAAGTCGTGCGCGGCGACCTGCACGATGGCGGCACGCCACTCCGGCGGCGGGTCGAGCCCGAGCGACCACTGGACGTAGCTGAGATAACTCATGCCGATCGTCCCGAAGGCGCCCGGGAACCAGTCCTGCTTGCGCAGCCAGTCGACCGTGGCCTGCCCGTCGGTCGCCTCGTTACGCCACAGGTGGAAGTCGCCGCCCGAACCGCCGGTGCCGCGGGTGCTCTGCAGGATCACGCGGAAGCCCTGCGCGGCGAAGCTGGAGCCGAAGAGCGAGTTGAAGGGGAACCCGCGGCCGTAGGCACTGCGCACCAGCAGCACCGGCCAGGGCCCGTCACCGACCGGCACGTAGTGGTCGGCGAGCAGGACGGTGCCGTCGTAGGCGGGCACCTCGACATCGTGGTCCCACCGGACGTCATAGGGTGCGGCTGCCGCGCGGCGACGCAGCAGCCGGAGGAAAAATGGCAGTCGTTCCATGAGCCGACCCCTTTCCCGTACGTTGTACTGAAAATAGCACCCCGGAGGTACCCGTGCCCAGAGGCCGTCCACCCGCGCGTACCCGGCCGCAGGTTGTTGCGGCCGCGATCACCGTCGCCGACGCGGAAGGACTCGACGCGCTCACGATGCGGCGACTGGCCGCCGAACTCGGTGCGGGCGTCATGTCGCTCTACACCTACGTGCGCGACAAGGAGGAGCTGCTCGACCTGATGATCGAGCAGGTCAGCGACCCGGGACACGAGCTGGACGACGCCGATCTGCTCGGCCTGACAACCTGGCAGCGCGCCCTGATGCTGCGGCACCCGTGGATCCCCGAGGCCCTGCCCAACCGGCAGCTCAGCGGACCCAACATGCTCGGCTTCCTCGAACGCGGGCTGGCCGCGCTGTCCGGCACCGGACTCCCCGGCCCGGCCAAGATGGAGATCCTCGCGCTGCTGACCGGCTTCGTCGCCAGCTACGTGACCAACGAGCTGGCCCAGGCCCGCATCGGCGTCACCGACTCCGAACGGGTGCGGGAACACGTCGACCGGCTGCGCACGGCCGCGACGAGCGGCGACTACCCCGAGCTGGCCAAGGTCCTGAGCCAGGGTGTCTCGGGACCACCACCGAGCTTCGAGGGCATCGCCGAACGGATGATCGCCGGTCTGGTCACCGGTCAGCCGAGCCCGTCCACATAGAGGTCCAGCCCGTCGAGCAGGCGGGCCAGACCGAAGCGGACCAGAAAATCCAGATCCAGGTCGAAGGTGTCGGCGTCGGCCAGCTCCCGTAGGTGCGGCAGCGTCAGCGTCTCGACCGGGGACTCCTGCGTCTCCAGCCACTCCCCGGCGCTCAGCCCGGTCTCGCGGACCGCTGCCGCCTCCGGCTCCAGGGCGCTCGCCACCCCGCGGACAAAGCTGACCAGCATGATGTGGACGTAGAGCCGCTCGTGCCGGCTCAGCCGGGTGCCGGACAGCGCATCGAGCACCCACTCGACAAACCGGAGACCGTTCGGCGCGGGCTGCGGCCGGGTCAGGATGAGTAGCTCGTCCTTGCCCGGCACGTGCCGGTAGACCGACATCGTCGCCACACCGAGATCGCTCGCCACCCTCCGCATCGACAGGCCGAGCTGGAGATCCTCCGTGGAGACCTGGCCGCGATCCTGCGCGGGAGCTCCGGTGCCGAGGAGCGCTTCGGTGACCGGATCGTCGCACTGGCCCAGGACGACCACGGCGTGGACGTGACCTTCGCGAGCGGCCCCACGGAACGCTTCGACGTGGTGGTCGGGGCCGACGGGGTGCACTCCGGTGTGCGGGCGCTGGCGTTCGGGCCGGAGCGGGACTTCGTCCGGCACCTGGGGGCGTACGGCGGCTACTTCACCGTGCCCGACCCCGGCGACCTGGACCACTGGTTCCTGATGCACAACGCCACCGGCGGGCGGGTGGCAGGGATCCGGCCCGGCCGGGACGGCACCGCGGTCGTGTCGCTGACGGTCACCTCGCCGCCCGCCCGGGTCGGCCGGGAGGAGCTCACCGCGAGGATGGCAGGGGCCGGCTGGCGGGTGCCCGAGCTGCTGACCGGTCTGGCCGGTGCGACCGACTTCTTCGTCGACTCGATCAGCCAGGTCCGCGTCGAGCGGTGGGCGCGCGGCCGGATCGTCCTGCTGGGCGATGCCGGCTGGTGCGGGTCGCCGCTGGCCGGGCAGGGGACCAGTCTTGCTCTTGTCGGTGCGTACGTGCTGGCCGGCGAACTGGCCGCGCGGCCGGACGACCCGGAGGCGGCGTTCGCGGCGTACCAGCGGGAGCTGAACGACCATGTGGCCGCAGGGGTCCGGATGCCGCCGGGCGGGGTGCGGATGTTCGCGCCGCGGTCCGCGGCGATGATCGCGGCCCGGGCCTGGTCGATGCGGATGATGACGCGGGCGCCGTTGCGCTCCGTCCTGGCCCGCCGGTTCGGCCGGGCGGACCGGCTCCGGCTGAAGGGCTACGTTAGGTCCGTTTCCGGTCCGGGTATTCCCCGGTCATGACCAGTCACGTACTGCCTCGGAGCCGCTCGTCCTGGTGGGGTCTGATCCCGTTCGCCGTTGCTGTCGCGGTGGCCGCCCTGATCGGCGGGCTCGGAGTCGCGGGTACGGCATCGGAGTACCAGAGCCTGGAGCAGCCGTCCTGGGCGCCGCCGTCGTGGCTGTTCGGACCCGTCTGGACCACCCTGTACGCGATGATCGCCGTCGCCGGCTGGCTGGTCTGGCGGCGTACCGGCTGGACCACCGCCCTGAACGTCTACGCCGTGCAGCTCGTCCTGAACGCCGTGTGGACGCCGATCTTCTTCGGCTTCGGGCGGTACGGGCTGGCACTCGTCGACATCGTGGTGCTGTGGTTGCTGATCGGCGTGACGATCTACCTCTTCCGCCCGATCTCACGCCCGGCGGCCTGGCTGCTCGTGCCGTACTGGGCGTGGGTCACCTTCGCCACAGCCCTGAACGCTGCCATCTGGCACCTCAACTGACGGCGGTCTTCTTCAGGAAGCGCCCCAGGTGGGGGTCGAAGCGGGCGGGATCGGCGGCCGCGATCTCGGCCCGGGTCCACCAGCGCACGCCGGCGAACTCGCCCTCGTCCACGGTGAGCGGCTCGTCGCGGCTGACGTCGGCGGGGAACCACAGGCTCACGTCGGTGTGCCCGGCGTCGAGGCCGACCGTCACGGTCACGGTGAGGAAGACCGGCGTCGCCGCCGCACCCGTGACGCCGAGCTCCTCCTCGAGCTCGCGCGCGGCGGTCACGGCCGGGTCCTCGCCGGGATCGACGTGACCACCCGGTGGCAGCCACAGCTGGGCGTTGCGGTGATCCACCAGCAGGACGGCGTCTCCGTCCATCGGCACGACGTAGGAGACCAGGTGTTTTGGCGGCGTCGCCGGCTTGACCCGGCGGTAGATGTCGTCGGTGGACTCCAGCCAGGCCAGGGTGTCGGCGACGTGCCGGGCCTCCAGGTCGTCGGACGGGGTCAGCGAGGCGATGAGGTCACGAGGCACTCGCCGATGGTCTCAGGTGCCCGCGGCAGCTTCCGCAGGACCAGCACCCCGGCCGCGGTGTAGGCGACACCCTGCACCACGATCACCGGCAGGATCCCGAGTCGTTCGGCCAGCGCGCCCGCGGCGATCGTGCCGATCAGCATCGCGAGCCCGTCGACGGCCACCGTGGCACCCCAGACCCGGCCTCGGTGATCGTCGCCGGTCGCCAGCTGGAAGGCGGTCATCGCCCCCGCGACCATGAACGCACAGGGCACCCCGACAACCGCGATGATCACCACGGCGGGCCACAGAGCGTCGGTCGCCAGGGGGTAGAGGAACAGCACGAGGTCGAGGAGCCCGAAGGTCGCCGCACCCCAGCCGAACATCAGCCGCGGTGGGAAGCGGTGGCCGACCGTCGTCACGAACAATCCGGCCCCGATGCCTCCGACGGCCTGGGCGGACATGATGATCCCGAACGCCCGGGCGTCGCCTCCGAGCACGTCGCGGACGAAGGGGGCCAGCAGCGTCCCGAGGATCGCCTCGCCGATGCCGGTGATCAGGGTGAAGGCGAGGAACACCCGCAGGGTGGTGCTGCCGGTGGCGATCCGCAGCCCGTCGGCCCACTCGCGCAGTACGTGCGGACGCTCGCCCGATCGCGGCGCCAGGCGGGCGCGGATCCGGAGGATCAGGGCCGCGGCCAGCAGGAACGTGACCCCGTCGACGATGCTCAGCAGGGCGATCCCGCCCGACGCGACGATCACGCCGCCCAGCGCCGCCCCGATCAGGCGGGCGACGTCGCGGATCTGAGCGTTGAGCGAGTTCACGGTGACCAGCTGGTCCTCGGGCACGACCGAGGGCACCAGCGCCGCCTCGGCTGACGCGAAGAACGGTGCCAGACAGCTCTGCACCGCGATCACCAAGTAGACGACCCAGGCCTGGCCGGTGTCCTGCACCACGAGCAGGGGCAGCAGTGCCGCGGCCATCAGCAGGTTGGTCACGGCCATGGTCCGCCGCCGGTCCCACCGGTCGACGTAGACACCCGCGACCGAACCCAGCAGGAGCTGGGGGACCAGTGACGCCAGGACCGCGGCCGCCGACGCGAGGGTGGACCCGGTCAGCACGTAGATCTGGTACGCGATCCCCGTCCGCAGGATCCAGTCCCCGATCAGTGAGATCAGGTTGGCGCCGAGCAGCAGTCGAAGGTCGCTGTTCCCGCTGACCACGGTCCACAGTCGCCGCACGTCAGCCGCCCGAGTCCGTGGGCCGCAGGGGCGCAGCGACCAGGGTGAAGTTGACGGGCTTGACCCCGGGGCCCCGCTTGGACGCGTCGCCGAGCGGACGCCGGGCGGCCAGCTCCGAGGTGAGGGCGTGCCAGGCCCGGGTGAGCTCGGCGAACTCCTCGACCGTCAGGTAGAGCAGGCTCTGCGCCACCCCGGAGTGCTCGGACCACTCCGGATCCTCGTCGGCGCGACGCTGCTGCCAGTCGGCGAGCTGCACCACCGCCTGCTCGGCCACGTACCGGTCGAGCAGTTCGGCGGACTCCTGGCCCTCCTGGGAGTTGTCACCCACGAAGTCGTTCGACGTCGCGGTGATCTGCCACGGCCGTTCGCGGTTGTCGCCGGCGCTGCCGCGCTCGACGTAGCCGTACTTGGCGAGCTGCCGCAGGTGGTGGGAGGCGAGTGCCTGGCTGACGCCGAGCTGGCGGGCGGCGTCAGCCGCGGTGAGCTGCCCCTCCCGCCCGACCAGGCCCCACAGCTTCAACCGGAGCGGATGGGCGAGGGCGCGCAGTGCCAGCGGATCGGTGACGACCCGCCGCGCCGGATTAGACTCCAAAGACATGCTTGGAGTCTGCGCCGCATCGCTCCACGATGTCAAGCAAGTGCTTGGAATGGACGAAGGGTCAGGAACGCAGGCAGATGTCGAACGGGTGGCCGGCCGGGTCGAGCAGCACCCGCCAGCGGTCCGGGGTCGGCTGCTCCGACGGCTTGGTGGCGCCCAGCGCCAGGGCCTGCTCCTCGGCCTTGTCCAGGTCGTCGACGTAGAAGTCCAGGTGGTAGCGCTTCGGGGTGGTTTCGCCGGGCCAGCCGGGTGCGGAGTAACCGGGGACCTGGCCGAAGCCGATGCTGGTCGAGCCGTCGCCGATCATGGCGTACTCGGCCGTGCTGTGCAGAACGTCCCAGCCCAGCACCTGTGAGTAGAACGTGGCCAGGGCGGCCGGGTCCTCGGCGTCGAGGTTGAGCATGGCCAGGGAAGCGAAGCCGGGCATGGTGGAGCCTTTCGGAGGTGGGCGGCGCCCTTCGCCGCCTGCACCCCTGATTCAAGCGCAGAAGACTGACATCTCCTGTCAGGTATCCCGCTGCGTTGCCAGCCAGCCGGCCACCTGAGCGCGAGAGGTGAACCCGAGCTTGCTCAGGATGTTCTCCACGTGGCCCTCCGCGGTGCGCTGGGCCACCACCAGCCGGGCCGCGATCTCGCGGTTGCTCAGGCCCGCCGCGATCAGCGTGACGACCTCCCGTTCGCGGCGGGTCAAGCCCAGGTCGACCAGCCGGGCCTCGGTGACCTCGGGGGCCGCGGCGGGCGGGGCGGCGGGCGGGGAGACACGCTGGCCGGGCACGGCGGCGCGGCCGGATCGTTCCAGGGCGAGCGCCACCGCCTCGGCCGTGGTCAGCTCGGCGCCGCGCCGGAACGCGGCGTCGAAGGCGCGGTCACCCAGGCGGGCGCGGATCTGCGACATCGACTCGTCGTGGAAGTCGTGCAGGCTGCGGAACGACGACAGAGACGCGTGCATCGCCCGCCACATGCGCTCCGACGCGCCGAGCAGCTGGGCCGCCCGCTGGTCGCGGTGCTCACTGCCGGCCACCCAGCCCAGCGACTCCAGCGACAGCCCGACACCGAACTGCTCGTCCTCGACGAGCTTGCCGACCTCCAGGCTCTCCTTGGCCGCCACCGCGGCGCCGGCCGTGTCACCGGCCCGCCAGCGCAGCACGCTCAGCGCCCACATCGCAAACGACCGCCACCAGACCTCACCGGAGGCCGCCGCCAGGTCGCGGCAGGCCATCAGATCCGGATAACCCCTGGTGGGATCGTCGGTGGCCAGACCGCGGGCCAGCCCGAGGACCGCGAGGGTCCACATCTCGCCGCTGAGCGAATGCAGCTCCCGGAAGCCGGTCAGCGCCTGCTCGAAGAGCGGCAGCGCCCGCGCCTGGTCACCGCCGAACATCGCGATGTTGCCCTCGACCACCGGAATGAACGCCCGCTCCGGGGACGGCGGCAGCGTCGCGGCCAGCGCCTTGGCGTCGGCCAGCAGCGCCTCGGCCCGGTCCCGGTCACCCTGCACGCAGGCGATCCACGAGGCCACCCGCAGCGCCTTCACCCGCGTCCAGTGCCGCGGAGGGGGCAGCGCGAGTGCCCGGTCCAGCCAGTGCCGGCCCTCGGAGAGGAACCCCCGGACGAACCAGTGGTTCTGCAGGTCGGCGGCGAACCGCAGCGCCCGCTCCGGCGGGCCCTCGCTCACGGCGTACTCCAGGGCGACCCGGAGATTGGCCTGCTCGTGGCGGAGCTTCAGCATCAGCGCGGCCTGGTCGGGACTCACCCAGTGCGCATCCCCGTACGCGGCCAGATCGGCGAACCAGTCGCAGTGCCTCCGCGCGATCGCGGGGTGTTCACCCGCACCACCGAGCCGTGCCGCGCCGTACTCGCGGACGACCTCGAGCATCTTGTAGCGCGCCCGGGCGCCGTCGCCGGTGCGGGAGATGACGGACTTGTCGACCAGCGACGCGATGAGGTCCAGGATCGCCTCCGCCGGGAGGGTGTCGTCGGCGCAGACCTGCTCCGCGGCGTCGAGCTCGAAGCCGCCCGAGAAGACCGACAGCCGTGACCACAGGACCCGTTCCTGCTCGGAGCAGAGGTCCCAGCTCCAGTCGATCAGCGCACGGAGGGTCTGCTGGCGGGCCGGTGCGTTGCGGGCGCCCGCGGTCAGCAGGCGATAACGGTCGGTCAGGCGTTCGAGGATCTGGTCCAGGGAGAGCACCCGGAGCCGGGCCACGGCCAGCTCGATCGCCAGCGGCATGCCCTCGAGCGCCTGGCACAGCGCGGTGATCGTGGAGCAGTTGGCGTCCGTGACCGTGAAGCCGGGCAGCACCGCGGTCGCGCGTTCGACGAGCAGGCTGGCCGACTCGTACCGGGACAGGTCCGCGGGGGTGCAGTCGACGTCGGGCTCCGGCACCGACAGCGGGTGCACGGTCAGCGTGGCCTCACCCGTGATCCGCAGCGCCTGCCTGCTCGTGACCAGGATCCGCAGGCGGGGACAGGCGCGGAGCAGGGTCTCGGTGAGATCGGCGCAGGCGCCGACGAGGTGCTCGCAGTTGTCGAGGATCAGCAGCGCCTGCTTGCCCGCCAGGAAGCCGGCCAGGCCCGGCGCGTCCGGGCTGACCGACTCCTCGCGGACACCGAGCGCCTCGGCCACGGTCACCGCGACCAGGTCGGGATCACGCAGCTCGGCCAGTTCGACGAGCCACACACCGTCGGGGAAGGCGCGGCGCAGCTCCAGTCCGGCCCGCTGCGCGAGCCGGGTCTTGCCGACACCGCCGGCGCCGGTCAGAGTGACCAGCCGGCTGGTGGAGAGCATGCGCCGGACGCCGGTCATCTCCTGCCGCCGGCCGACGAAGCTGGTCACCTCGGCGGGCAGGTTGCCGAGGGAACCGCGCGCGGTCGTGGCGGTGCTCATAGGAGCACGGTAGTGGTTGTGACCTCGGAAAGCGGGTTACCGGACGCCGGTGGCGGTCCTGGGCCGGCTCTTCAGAGCCACTCCGGCACCCGGCCGAGGGGCGACAGCGCGCCCGTCCGGCAACAGTTC
This sequence comes from Amorphoplanes friuliensis DSM 7358, assembly GCF_000494755.1. Taxonomy (NCBI): domain Bacteria; kingdom Bacillati; phylum Actinomycetota; class Actinomycetes; order Micromonosporales; family Micromonosporaceae; genus Actinoplanes; species Actinoplanes friuliensis. The sequence continues at coordinate 7,174,477 of NC_022657.1, read as the reverse complement.
ACCGGTGTCGTCGAAGGTCACCACGCCGTTGCAGAGAAGGCTCCACCCCTGCTCAGGATGGGTAGCCACCACCCGGGCAGCGTCGTGGTCGGTCTGGGCCGCCCCGGGACAGGGCGGTACGTGCACGCACAACATCTGTTCCTCCTGCGACCAAGAGTTCGTCGCAGCCCGGACGGGGGACACGGGAGAACTACCCGACTCTTACCCGGGTACCCGATCGTGCGTACTTCTCCCGTGTCCGGGGGCGTCCGGGTGGATCACCATGGAGGCCGGGCAACGGAGAGGAGCACACATGGGCCGCCACGCGGCCGACCGGCCGGGAAACCTGCCGCTGCACGCCGACCTGTTCTCACCGACTCCGGGCAGTGCCGCCGAGCGGGCCGCGCAGTCCCGCGCCGCCGCGGCGTTCGAGACTCTGGTGGGACCACACCGGGAAGCGGTCGCCGACTACGTGCACCGGCTGACCGGCGGCGACGAGGCACTGGCCGGAAGTGTGCTCAAGGAGACCTTCTACCGCGCCGCTCAGGACCCGGCCCGCTACCCCCAGCGTGCGTCCGGGGTCCGTCCGTGGCTCGTGCTCACTGCCCGCACGGTGCTGCGCGACGGTGAGCGGTTCGCCCCGGCCGGGCACGACGATCGGCCCCCCGCCGTCGTGCCCGCCCGGGGCCCGCAGGCCGCGACGACGATCGCCGGCGCCATGGACGATCTCGCCTCGGCCCACCGGGACGTCCTGGTCGAGCTCTTCTACCGCGGTGTCTCGCTCGAGGAGGCCGCCGCCGTCCGCGGTGTGCCCGTCGAGGAACTCAAGTCGCGGCTCTACTTCGCCATGCGGTCCCTGCGGGTCGTGCTCGATCAGCACCTGGCCGACCGGCACGACCCGGGGACCGGTTACCGCAGGTAGACCAGGCCGTCGGCGATGATGCCGGGCCGGCCCGCGGTGCCCTCGACCTCGATCTTCACGGTGTGCCGGTCGCTGTCGTTCCACGAGCGGGTCCAGACCGCGCGCTTGTTCAGCGTCTGCGGCGAGCGCAGATCGATCATCCCGGCCGGCTCGCCGTCCACGAAGATCTGCACCCGGCCCGAGACCGCCGTGCGGCTCACCGCCAGCGACGCCGATCGGCCGGTGAAGGACCAGCTCAGCGACGAGTTCGCGGCCGTGCTCCGCAACGCTTCGCCGCCCAGGTAGGCGTCGCCGCTCAGCGTGCTCCAGGTCCCGCTCCGGTCGGCCAGGGCCTCCGAGGCGACCACCGGGGTACGCGTGACAGCAGTCGATCGCACGTTCCCCGCCCGGTCGGTGGCCTTCAGCGCGTACGTCGTGTCGGTGCTGGGCGGGACCGAACCGGCCCACGCCGTGGTCGCGGCGCCGAAGGTCGCGGTCACCGGGCTGGTCAGCGACACACCGCTGAGCCCGCCGGCGTCGGCCGCGGCCCAGCGCAGCCGCACGGGCACGATGCCGTTCAGGGAGCCGGTCCGCAGCAGCACACTGGGCCCGCTGGTGAACTCCGGCAGCGTCTTGTCCACGACCACCGGCACGCTCAGGTTGGCCATCCGCCCGTTCAGCGCAACCGCGCGCAGGCGCAGGATGTGCCGTCCCTCGGCAAGTCGCAGCAGCTCGTTGCGGTGCGCGCTGGGCGCCGAGGCCGTCAGTTCGCCGTCGACGAGGACGTCGAAGCGGTTGAGCAGCGAACTCGGTGTCGTCGTCCGCCAGAACGGCCGGAGGGTGCCCCGCGTGTAGAGGGTGTCACCGACCTTGGTCGCGCCGTTCACCTTGGCCAGCGTGAAGTCCGCCGGGCCCGCCGACGCGATGCTGCGGATCGAGCCGAGCTGGGCGTACAGGGTGGTGCCGGGGCACTCGGTCTGGCCCGTGTCGCGGTGGCCGGAGATCCGGTTCAACATCGCGCGGCTGCCCTTGGCGTACCGGTCACTGCCGCTCGAGATCAGCCCGACCCGGCCGGCCGGGGTGTTCCCGTACGCACCGAGCTTGTACGCCGCGACCTGCGCGATCACCCGCTTGACGGCCGCCGGGACCGCACGCCCGGAGTAGTTGCCGAGCACCGCGATCGCGCTGCTGCGCGCGTTGAAGCCCAGCGTGTGCGCGCCGAGCACCGGCCGCGTCACGCCGCCCTTGCGCCCCTCGAAGAGCGTGCCGCACTTGTCGACCAGGAAGTTGTACCCGATGTCGTCCCAGTGGTTGCTCTTCACGTGGTACGCCTCGATGCTGCGGATGATCGCGGCCGAGTCGGAGCAGCGGTAACTGTTGGTGCCGGCGGTGTGGTGCACGAAGACGACCTGCACGTCGGTCGTGTACTCCGGGGTGCCCTTGACGATCGCCTCGTTCGCACCCCAGCCCGCCCGGCTGACCAGCTCGGGGGTGGGCCGCGGCGGTGTGGCGACCCGCGGTGCCCGGGCCGGTGCCGCGTACGCCGCCGGGGTGGTCAGCGGTCCGGGCGTACCCGGGTTGATCAGGTCCAGGCGCAGGCCGGGGGGCAGCGGCCGGGTGCGGCCCGCGTCGGCCGCCATCCGGGCCTCGACACCGTCGGACTCGCCCACCCACAGCGGGTCGGTGCTGCCGCGGGCGTCGTCCGCGTCGCGGGAGCCGGGCTCGGCGGGGGAGGCCTCGTCGGACTCCAGCGCCTGCCAGCCGGTCCAGGCGCCGTCGGCGGCCCGCCGGGTCCGGATCTCGACCGTGCCGTCGAGCACCACGCGCGGATCGGCCCAGGTGGCGCCGACGAGGGCGAACCGCCCGGTGGTGCGCTGTGGCACCACCCGGGCGCCCGCGGCCGACTCGGCCCGCAGGCTGCCGGGTGCCGAGAACGACCGGCCGGTCGGCGACGATCCGGCCACCGGGGCCAGGTCGAGTGTCTGCAGGGTCGGCGCGGCCGGCGCGATCGGCTCTCCGGCCGCGGCGTCACCCTCGCTCGCCAGGACGGCGACCGCGCCGCTCAGGGCAACCGCGGTGCCGAGCACCGTGGCCATGACTCGTCTGTGCGTCTTCTCCACGCGTTTCCCCCCGCGAAAGCCACCGGACTGGGCCAGATCAGGATGAAACGTACGCGTCCCTGATGTGCCAGGTTGGGGTTTCCCGTGACGCCGGTCACGTAGCTCCGCTCGCTTCGCTCATGCCTCGGGGCGGGCTGCCGATGGAAAGACGTGACTTCTGTGCTGGCGCCTCCCCGGACGAGCGGGGATCTCGACGCGCCGCCGGTCGCGAGCACCGCCCTGCCCCGGGGCAGCAGAACGCTGGCCTGGTCGTTCATCGGCGCCTCCGCGGTCGCGGTCGGCGCCGCGGCGGCCGGCCCGGTGTGGCTTCAGCTGCCGCTGATGCTGCTCGCGGTCGTCAGCGGACTCTGGGCGATGGCCTACGCCGTCCGGCGGATGGCCCTCCCCGGCCACCGCGGGCCGTGGCGCATGTTGCTGACCGCCGCGTCACTGTTCTTCGTCGGCATGATCGTGCGGGCGGTCGTACCCGGCGCCGGCGCCTCACCGCCGACCTCGATGGCGCTGATCCCGGACGCGTTCGTGTTGCCCGGTTACATCCTGATCGGCTGTTCCTTCGCCCAGATGCTGCGCCGCCGCCGGGCGGCCGACGACGACCCGGCCCGGGTCGACGCGGTCCTGGTCGGCCTGGCCGCGGCCTTCATCAGCTGGACCTACCTGATCGTGCCGTCGATCGACCTGGTCGGCCTGTCACCGCTGCGCGTCGCCAACTCGTTCTTCCCGGTCCTCGACGTGGTGCTGCTCGTGCTGACGGCGCAACTCGCGCTCTCCGGCGGCGCGCGCCAGCCGTCCCTGTGGCTGCTCATCCTGGCGTCCGCCGGCATGTTCGTCGGCGACTTCCTCTTCATGCTGCGCGACGGCGGCGTCGCGCACGTCCCCCAGCACACGATCGACGTGCTCTTCATGGCGATCTTCCTGCTGGTCGGGGCAGCCGGGCTGCACCCGTCGATGCGGACCCTGACCGAGCCGCAGCAGATCATCGTCAAGGACCTCAGCAAGGTCCGGACGACGCTGATCGCGCTGCTGGTGGTCGTGCCGACGATCATCACGGCCCTGCGCCCGGCGGGGTCGACGATGAACAGCGTCGTCAGCGCCACCCTCTGCTCGCTGCTGATCCTGGCCGTCCTCGCCCGCGTGGTGCGCTCGAACAACTCGCGGGCGCGGGCCGAACGGGCCACCCGCCGCCGGGCCACCCACGACGCCCTCACCGACCTGCCCAACCGGGAGCTGCTCACCGAGACC